>CAZSMV010000098.1:0-1555 GCA_964608215.1 uncultured Staphylococcaceae bacterium | reverse complement strand
AAGATAACATCGATTAAATCGATGTTTTTTTGTTGTCTCGTTTAAATTTTAGGACTAATTTTAACTAAAAAGAACAAAAACGGAATTGAATTCCATTTTTTGCACTGATATAATATTAGCGGAAATAATTATGATTACTAGAACAATTTTGAAGCATGTTGAGTTGGCGATTAAATGTAGACCTGTTACTCTTATAACTGGAGCAAGGCAAGTTGGGAAAACAACTTTGGCTCAATTATTTATGAAAAATGGATTTTCCTATGTGTCTTTGGATAATTCTAGGGAGCTTGAAATGGCTATAAAAGACCCACAGATGTTTTTGCAAACTCACAAATGGCCTTTGATAATTGATGAGGTTCAAAGGGCACCAAATCTTTTTGCTGCCATTGAAGAAATTGTTAACAAAGAAAAAATGATAAATCCTAAAAATTATGGAATGTTTATTCTTACAGGATCCCAAATGTATAGTCTTATGGAAAATGTATCTGAGTCAATGTCTGGAAGAGTTGCAATTATTCATATGTCTCCTCTTTCAAGGAACGAAATTTTAAATAGAGATGAGTCAAAGTTCAATTTTGACATTCAAAGAATTAATGATAGAGCAAAGCAAAATCCTATGACATCGAATGAACTTTTTGAAAACATTGTAAAAGGGTTTTATCCTGAATTATATTCAAATGAATATCTTACATCGGATATGTTCTATTCGGATTATATTGAAACATATATTGAAAGAGATGTTTGCAAAATTATAAATATTAAGGATAAATTTGTTTTTAGAAGATTTATGGAGCTTCTTGCTTCCTTAACAGGCCAAGAGCTTATCTATGATAATATTTCAAAAAATCTTGGAGTTGATGCAAAGACAATCAAGTCTTGGGTTTCGGTATTGTTGGCAGGAGATATTATCTATTTACTCGAGCCATATAATGAAACATCTATCAAAAAGAGAATTGTTAAAAGACCAAAGTTATATTTTACAGATACTGGTCTTGCTTCTTATCTTGCTAAGGTTTCTTCTCCAAAGATGTTACAATCTAGTTTTTTGAGTGGAAGTTTTGTCGAGACATATATTATTAATGAGATAAGAAAATCATATCTAAATAATGGGAAAAATCCTAATTTCTACTATTATAGAGATAGTAAGATGAATGAAATTGATTTAATTATTATTGAAGATGGCATTCTTCATCGTGTGGAATGTAAATCAGGAATCACATTCAACCTGTCGGCTGTTGAAGGGTTTAAATGTGTAGAGAATACAAAATACGTATTGGGTATTTCTGGAATTATATGTAATACGGATGTTGTTTATCCTCTTGATAAAAATATTTATGTTTTCCCACTTGCAGGAATATAAAGAAAACTTTTAATTAGTATCCGTTTATATTATTGCTTAGTTTTTTTGTGGAATATTTAATGAATGCTAATTTTAATTTCGGTTTTAATTAGGAGGCAGCGAAATGAGAAATATTATTTGTGAAAAATGTGGTCATAAAATGGAATCATATCACGAAGGTTCTAAAGTAGGATTTAAATGTCCAAATTGTGGTTT
>CAZSMV010000097.1:0-1555 GCA_964608215.1 uncultured Staphylococcaceae bacterium | reverse complement strand
AAAACTGTTATGATGTGACCATTTGTCAAGAGTTAATTTGTTAAAGCAACAATTAAGTGATAATTTATTGAAATTTCGAAGATTCGATCAGCTTATTGCCATTCTGTTATTCGTGAATTCACTATCTCTAGCTTATCGACAGGTCAATGGTTCTGCTGATTAGTCCCACCCTCTAATATCAATTATTATTTTAGTTTTATCGTGGATGACTGAACCTTTCGTATTCGAAACTCCAATAAATTATCATCAATCATCTCTTATTGCATGGTATTAGGTTGATTTTTTATGAATTTGCTTTAATTTGCCCTCCAATTACTCGTTCATCTAATTTGTTGTTCATAAGCCCCCAAATGAAACAGGCTAATTCGCGTGCAACGGCAGTTATACATTTATTTCTTGGCACACCTCGATTTAAAAGTCGATGATATTTTCTCATCAAACGTTCTATCGCTCTATCGCAATAAGAAATTACCCTAACTGATTGGTCTTTTTGTCTTGCAATAATTCGTTTTGATTTGGTTCCTATAGCACCAATAACAATAGATTGAGCAGATTCAATAAGTTGCGTTCTAATCACTATATTTCCTAACTTTGTGATGCCTAAATTAGGATTAGTTTCTCCTGAAGAATGCTCAGCTGGAACTAGACCAAGATATGAACAAAATTCATTTGGAGTTCCAAATCTATTAAAGTCACTTACTTCCGAAATAATGGTTAAAGCTCCTGCCTTTGTTATGCCTTTTAAACATGCGAGTTTATCAGTATTTTCCTTATATCTCTCCAAATTTGATCTCTCTTCTATTTTTCCTTCAAGACGATTCAATTTTTCAACTGATTTCTCGTATGAATCAATATATTCATCCATGGTTTCTTTTAGCAAATCTTTTAATTCAAGGTTCTTTAAATAAGAAATATGTCGAGCAGTCCAATAAGCTTTGCCATCATATTTATAACCACATCTCAAGCAAAAAGATAAGATTTGTTGTTTGAGTTTTTTTAATGCTCTTTTATGACTCGTTCTCATTCTGATATATTCTTTTGTTTCTAAATCAACATCATCGGGAATATGTACATAACTACAAGTTCCATAAAATAGGTTTCTTGCTAACATACGAGCGTCTTTTCTATCACTCTTTTTTAGGCTAGAATCAACAGTTTTAGTCAAGGTAGTTGGCGCTATAATTTTGCAATTAATACCATATTTAGTTAGTTCTTTATACAAAGAAAAACCCAAACAACCAGCTTCATAACCAGTGATAAATTCGACTTCTTCAAAGCCTCTTTCTTCAATAAGAATTTTCTTAATTGTGTCCAAATATTCTTTTATTAATGAAGCCTTTGCATCAATCTTAGTTTCGCCAGTAAATTCACCTTCATTAGGTAAATATGTGCATAAACTGTAACTTTCCTTATGGACATCCATCCCAACATAAATTAAACTTTTCATAGTGATCCTCCAATCGTAATGTGCTAACTGTAAATTTTAGTTATCAACATATTTTTACACGAATTCACGAGATTTGCGAATTAGTGAGGGTCACATCATATTGTCTAA
>CAZSMV010000096.1:0-1575 GCA_964608215.1 uncultured Staphylococcaceae bacterium | reverse complement strand
GGGCATGCAGACATTTTTTTGGACTATTTTTGCTACTATAAATAATTTAACATGAATTGTTTTGGAGATAAATAATTTAGTCTCTTTTTTACCCTTTTGTTTACGAACCAATTCAAATATTTATCTAATTCAATAGCAAAATCATCGCATTTTGTATTTTTCCAATTCTTCGAATAAAAGAATTCATTTTTAATTGTCCCAAAGAATCCTTCACACATAGAATTATCAGGCGAACAACCTTTTTTTGACATTGATCTTGTGTAACCAAATTTGTCCATTAGAGTTATCCATGATTCTATTCTATAATGAAATCCTCTGTCGCTGTGAATCAATAATTTTCCGTCTCCCACAATATTTTGAGTTTGCTTTAGCATAGTATTTGTTAAATTAGCATTTGGAGATTTGCCAATTGTCCAAGTAATAGGGCTTCCATCAAAACAATCTATCATTGGTGATAAGTAGATCTTCCCATCTTTTAAAGCAAATTCAGTTATATCTGTTAATGCTTGTTGATGAGGAGTATCTACAATAAATTTTCTATTAACAATATTAGGAACATCAGGAGAAATTTCACCTTTATATGAAGAATACTTCTTTTTTGATTTAGGAGTATATACAATTAAATTTTCTTCCTTCATAAGTCTAATGATGACTTTTTCAGATACATTAATTTTATATTCTTCGTTTAATACACCTTTAATTCTTCTATATCCATAACATTTATAATTTTCTTCAAATATTGTTTTAATTAATGAGCGTATTTTTTCGTACTTGTCGTAATTTATTTGTTTTAATTCATAAAAATATGTTGACCTTTTTAGGTTTATAATCAAAAGCAATTCTTTAATACTAAAATCTTTTTTTAAGGCACTGATTACAAGAGTTTTTTCTTTATTATTTAATAATGAGTAATCAGTGCCTATTTCTTTTTTTATTATTTCATTTGCCTTTTTTAAAACTTGATTTTCAAGAAGCAATTTTGCTTTTTCTTTTTTTAACTCATTGATTTCAATCTCAAGTTCTTCTTGTTTTTGATTACTTTTTTTCATAATTTTTTCACCTGTAAGCTCTTTTTGCCAGATGTATAAAGAAACTCTACTTACATTATATTTATCTGCAACAATTTTAGCTGAAGTGTCTCTTGTAATCAAATCCGTTACTGCCAATTGTTTTTGCTCGGCACTTAATTTTGTGCCCTTATTTTGAATTTTATGTTTTAATTTCCATCTCTTATCCTGTCTGACCCATAGTTCCAACAATGACCTTGATGGATACCCTAATTTTCTACTGGTAATTGTAGCATTTTCACCATGATTAAAATAATATTCGATTGCTATTTTCTTTTCTTTATCGGTCCATTTAGACTTCTTATTTCTTGTTGATTTCAATAAAGGGATATTTTTGCTTCTTTTATCCATCCATGATCTTAATGTTCTAGGTTTAATGCCCGACTCTCTAGCTGTTTTTGTTACTTGTCCATCATACTTGTCCAGTAATGCTAATGCTGCCTTAATTTCTTTTAATTTATACATAACTTGTCCTCATAATTAAGTCCAAGTTTTTGTCTGCACCCCC
>CAZSMV010000095.1:0-1651 GCA_964608215.1 uncultured Staphylococcaceae bacterium | reverse complement strand
TCTAAAATATCATATATTTATACGATTTTAGCGCTCATAATCAAACCGTGTTAAAGTTATTTTCAAATCGTGTAGTTTTTAGTGCCATTAGAAAAAATGTCAATATTATCGTTAAAAACATTTTAAATTTTAATTAAGTATAATAAATGATAGTGTCATCTTAAAAATTTCTTTTTATATCCAATAAAGGAAAAAAGAGGCAAATTAATGCCTCAAAAAATTACATATTATATACAACAAAATTTTAAAAATCTGAATCATTAATTAAATCATAAGGTACGCTTCTTTGTACTAATGCTATTTCACAAATAGAATAAATAAAGAATCCATTATTATTGTAATATGTCAATTTTTCCTAATAAGAAATCTATTAAATTAGCATGTAGAATGCCGTTTTCATCATAAAAACTCGAAATAATATCGTTTCTTATTATTATCTTCTTAAAAAAATCTTTAGTTAACTTAAGTGAATCAAGTTCAGAATTCATTTTAGCATCTTCTTCCATTCTGAGAGCTGATTGAATATATATTTTATTATCAAAATTATTTACAACAAAATCAATTTCTTTTTGCTTCTTTACTCCATCTCTTCTATCTTCAATAACACCAACATCAACAGAATAACCACGCATAATAAGTTCATTATATATAATGTTTTCCATTATATGTCCTGGGTCATTTTGCCTATAATTTAATCTTGAATTTCTAAGACCAATATCTGTGTAATAATACTTTTCGGGATAACCAAAATAAGTTTTGCCTTTAATATCATATCTTTTTGCCTCAGAAATTAAAAATGCATCTTTTAATTGATTTAAATATCTCGTAATTAGTCCAGCGTCAATTTTACTTGACGTCTTGACATTAATAGAATTAGCTATATTTGATGAATTAGTTAATGAACTAATTTGAGAAGCTAGATAATTTAATATTTCTTCTAAAACATCTTCCCTTTTTATTTTCCCATGCTCAACTAAATCCTTTAAATATATTTCGCTATATAAATTATCAAGATATGATTTCTTTCCTTCATCAGTTTTTAAATTTATTAATCCTGGCATTCCACCATATTGCATATATTCATCCAATAAATCTCGTTTATCAATTTGTTTAAAAGAATAAATCTCTTTAAAAGATAGTGGATATACTTTTATTTGACTAGATCTACCTCTAAATTCAGTGGCAATATCACTAGATAGCATTTTAGAATTAGAACCAGTAACATAGCAATCTAAATTTGAATATCCTTTTAATTCATTTAACATATCATAAATAGTTACAACAATACCACTTTCTTCATCTTTTACTTCATTAGTTAATTGAACTTCATCGATAAATAAATAATATTTGTTAGCTTTATCATTAGTAACTATATTTTCAACATAATCACATAAAGTAATTGGATTTCTATATTTCAAATATTTTCTTTTATCTAATTCGATTTTTATAATATTATTTTCTTCAACTCCACTTTTAATCAAATAATCATAAAACAATTCAAATAACAATGTAGATTTACCGCATCTTCTAATACCGGTGATAACTTTAATATTACCATCCCACATTTTTGAAATTATTTGATTTAAATAATATTCTCTATTTATCATAACAATTGCTCATTCAATACGGAATTTGCGCCGTTTTTGTCCCT
>CAZSMV010000094.1:0-1660 GCA_964608215.1 uncultured Staphylococcaceae bacterium | reverse complement strand
AATTAAAAGGTTATTTCCGTTTCACATACTTAAAACCCGAAATAACCTTGATAATAACTTATTTTCTATTTTAATTGGAAATAAGTCTAAGAATTCACAGCCTAAGCAAAACGTGAATAATTGGACTTAATTAATGAAAATAAAATTTAATATACATTATCCTTTCTTTTTCATGTATGACTGTTCAGTAGTCATACATGAAACTTAATTTTTAAAATCCTTTTTCAATAGTTTATATCGATTAATGACAACGATTTGGGGCTTTATTTTTGATAATTGTCTACTTTCTTTTCTTATAAATTTAAACCCACATTTTTCTATTACTTTGTTGCTTCCTATGTTTTCTTCTACTGCGCCTATAGTAACTTCCTTAAAACCTATTCCAAAAAGATATTTCAATAACGCTTTACAGGCTTCTGTCATATAACCTTTACTCCATAATTTTCTACTTAAACAATATCCTATTTCAGGAATATCACCATCGAAATTAACAATATAAATCATGCCAACTGGTTCATCAGTACCCTTTAAAACAATAACATATCTTATTGTTTTAGGATTCTTTTCGGCTTCCGACCAAATATCAACAATTTTTTCAGTTTTTTTAATATTTTTATGAACATTCCAAGTTAAAAATTTTGTAACTTCTTCATCATTTGCATAATTGTTAAAAATATATTTAGCATCGCTCTTCTTGATTTTTCTTAGAACCAAACGATTAGTTTCTAAATAATTGTTTTCTATATCGTTTTTGATAGCTAAAAAAGAAACCTTTAGTTCATTCAAATTTTTCACTGCATAATAAATTTGATTTATATCAATTTTGCTATCACCACCAATCACATTCTTTAAATTAATAAGTTTTTCCCACGGGAGCATATAATATTTATCTGCGATTGTATCATGCATTTTTGACACTTGTTCACCAATTTTAGCAAAAGAAAAATAAGTATCTTTCAATAAACTCTCTGATTTAAGAAAATCTTCAATTGAATAATTTTTTGTTTCATCGAGTATTTTATTAATATTTTCAAGTGTTGCATCTATTATTAATAAATTTTCGTTCACCATAAATTTTATAGCATCTCTTTAGTTAATATTTTACCATTCATATACGAATATAAAACATAATTTCGATAGCAAAAAACCACCCGATTTTGGGTGGTTAATTGGCTCTATGAAATCTGGAGTGTGATGAAAAATACAATGAACCACCCTAAAATTCATAGTTATTGAACTTTTACAATAAAAAAACCTCTTATAATAGGATTGTCAAGATCTAAAAATAGGAGGTTTTTTCATATGGATTTTAACACATTATTAACTAGATTTGGTTTTGATAGTTCAAATTTCGTAAATAAAGAATCAGAACCAATTGAAATTGAAGGAGGATTTGCTTATGAAGTTGAAGAAAAATTCAGAGCAAAAATAATGCTAATACTTACATATAAAAAAGATGGTGCCTTTTTTCTAAAAGCACCACCTTAAATTTCATAGTTTTTGAACTTCTATAGCAAGATCCCACCCTAGACCACTCTAGATTTCAAAGAACCGGTTAATTTTGATAAATAATAAGTTCTCTATTCGCCAAGATATGGTAATAAGGCCATATAACGAGCATTCTTAATTGCTCTGGCTAATTGTCTTTGACTCTTTGCAC
>CAZSMV010000093.1:0-1689 GCA_964608215.1 uncultured Staphylococcaceae bacterium | reverse complement strand
CACAAAGGAGAAATAAAAAATGAGTACAAAGAAAAAGAAAATTATATTATTGACTTCATTAATCGCATCAATAGCATTAGTGCTTATAGTGTGTTTTGTAAGTATGGGTGGAATATTCCATAAACAGGAACTTGGCGAAGATACTTATTCTAAAGAAATAAAAATATTGAATGAAAACAATGTTTCTTTAGTAATTTATGGTGACGAGGTTAAGTTTAGAGATGGCGTAAAATATGAAAATATTGATGAAATTAATAAATCATCCTTTAAGGGCGATGAATTTTTGGTTATGAATGATAGATCATCAAATGCATCATTAGATGATAATGATTATATAGAAATAAAAGAGTTAGTTTCCAATGGAGTAACATTTATCTATATAGGTAATTTAAAAATTGATACTTTTAAGGAAAAAGGTTTTATAGATGATAATTTTTCTAAAGATTGTTTGCAATTTACAATGAGTGCTTTTTCAACCGCGGCAACATCAAGTGGCCCATGGGATTATAATTCAGAGGAAGCTTTTAAAATAAATGATGAATTATTGGGAGAAGTAATAGTTTCTTCTGTTGTTGATGAACTAAAAGAACAAAGATAAGCAATTTTTTTCTAAAAATGATTTTAGACTTCGAATATAGGTTTAGATTCAGCAGTGTATTTTACACTTACATTAAAAACATGATAATTTTGCTATTATTGAGATGTTTTATTGTTAATTTTTGTTATACCATTTGAAGATTACCTAATAAAACCAACGATAATGACAAAGGAGAAATAAAAAATGAGTAAAAAGAAAAACAAAAAGAAAATAATATTATTAATATCGTGTATTGTGTCAATAGTTTTAGTATTTACGGTGTTTAATATATGGATGTCTTATAAAAATGATCTAATTGAAGATGATTACTCTAAAGATATAAGAATCTTAAACGAAAATAATGTTTCACTAGTGATTTATGGTAATGAAGTTAAATTTAGAGAAGGTGTAAAATATGAAAATATTGGTGAAATTAATAAATCATCCTTTAAGGGCGATGAATTTTTAGTTATGAATGATTTATATTCAAATGCATCATTAGATGATGAAGATTTTTCTGAAATAAAAGAATTAGTCTCTAATGGAGTAACATTCATGTATTATGGTGATTCAAAATTCGATGTTTTTAAGGAAAAAGGTTTTTTAACTGATCAGATTGATAATGGTAAATATATTGGATTTACAATGAGAGCTTTTTCAACAAAGGCAACGTTATATCATGGATGGAGTAAGGAGGAAGAAGAAGCTTATAAGGAATATGATGAAGCATTAGGAGAATCTATAATAAGTTCTATTGTTTATGAATTAAAAATAAAAAAACGTTAGTTGATATTAGATATAGAACAAAATTTTGACTCGATTGTTGAGATCAATAAAACAACAAACTTTTAACTTATGTACATACTTTTGAATATATTTTATTGGCTCACTTTTCAACAAGCACTAGAAAAAATTACGGCAAATAGTAAATTTTCTAGATTTTTTTATTTGTCAGTTACTAAAGTAAATTAGCATAATTCCTAAGTTCACAAATAAATCTTTATCAAAATTTGTTATAATACAAATCATCTAGGAAATAAGCATTTATACATATTTGCTAGAATTAATAGTTGAGGACGTGATGTTATGGCAGATTTATCAAAATTAATTAA
>CAZSMV010000092.1:0-1774 GCA_964608215.1 uncultured Staphylococcaceae bacterium | reverse complement strand
GAAGGCGGTCTCAATTAGCTTGGAATTGAAACCATCGTAGAACAAATTTTCCATTAAATTCCTTTCCCTGCTATGCCTTCACATAGCAGATCATCAAAAAATTGAAAAAAATCTTTGACAAGAAGGAAAGAATATGGTATGATAGTTGAGTTCAAACAGTCGGCTATCTTACCATATCCGACAGGCTAAGAAGCATTTCATTTGTTGTTGGCGCAACTTATGAAATGCTTTTTATAACGGCAAGCAAAGGCATTCCCCCTTTCAATGATATAACCATCAACCACGAATAATATCAAGCAGATCCGCATAGTAGTAGGTGCGGTTTTTCTTCTTGTTGTCAGAAAACAGAATTCTACTATTCACGAGCTGGCCAAGATACCTGTTGACCGTTGTTATGGGGACGGAGGTGGCTTCTGAGATTTGTCGAGCGGTGACTACGGGGTATTTATAGAGGGCATTAATCACATTAACCATGTTGGAAGAACGCGCCATGCCGCAAGCGGTTTCCAAATGTTGGGTGTAGAGTTTGTTGATATCGGTAATGATCTGAATATACTTGTTACATTGCTTTGCGACTGTTGACAGGAAGAATTTGATCCATTCGTTCCAGTCTCCCATTCCCCTGATGTTATTGAGCAGATTATAATAGCGAATCTTGTCATGTTCCAATGCTTCACTAATGAAGAAACACGGCAGCTCAATTTGATTCTGCGAAAACAGGTACATGGGGATTAGCATCCTACCGACACGACCATTTCCATCCATAAATGGGTGAATTGTTTCAAACTGTGCGTGAATAATTGCCGTTCTCACCAGAGGACGGAAATTGTCAGTGGGACTGTTGATATAGCCGATAAGATTATTCATTAGTCCTGGGACAGCTTCGGCAACGGGGGGCACGAAAGTAATAGAATGAGTTTTATCATTTTTGCCGATGTAGTTTTGCCCTGTTCTATATGCACCGATTAGGTCAGGCTTTCGGACATTCCCACGCATAAGTGCTTTGTGAACTTCATAGAAAAACTCATTCGAAAACTTGTCTTTGCTCAATATTTTGTAGCCTTCTGCGGTGGCAAGATAATAATTCCTGACTTCATTGAGATTCTTGTCTTTGTCGTTGGGGGTGATTTGATTAACAAGGACACCATCTAAAGTGGCTTGTGTTCCTTCGAGCATTGAGGAAGCGAGTGCCTCTTTTTGCTGTAGAGTAGGCATGAACCAGGAACTGTCTAATTTGCTGTCTTTGATTTTTTCCTTATAAACCTCCAATTTAGCGCAAGCATCAACTAACTCATTGATGAAGTAGGTCTGATCAATGATACCCTCTTGAATCGGCAGTAAGCTGGCTTCGAATGCTTTGGTCATAATGAGCACCTCCATGTTCTTCGGAAAGAATTATATAGCACATAGAACCAAATGTCAATTGTTTTGGTTATAAAAGTAAGAATTATTTTTAAATAGAACCATTTGATGAACTTTTTATAATAAGACTATTGCATGTGAGCGAGGTTTTGCTAAGATATTTCTCAAATAGCATTATGCTTTTGCACAAGAAAGTAGCTGTATTTTCTTGAGTCTAAAGTGTCCTCGCAATCCAAACTTGAGATATGGTCGCTTGCGTTTGAACTGAAGCAGTGAATGATAAAGCTAATATATCTTAACTTTGATATTGACTAAAAACTTAAAATATGTTATAGTGCAGATGAAAGTTAAGAGATGGAGGAGCGGCAATGGAGTATTTGAAACTTGTGCTTGGTATACATGTTATCAATTG
>CAZSMV010000091.1:0-1789 GCA_964608215.1 uncultured Staphylococcaceae bacterium | reverse complement strand
AAATTCCAATAAGCATAACTACACTTGCTACTAATAAACCTAATTTTTTAATATTTTTCATTTTCAACTCAACTCCTCTACTTACGAATAAATATTATATCAAACCATAAAATAAATACTTGTAAAATATTAAAAAATACATTTTCTGTTAGTAATAGGAATAAACCTAATTTTTATATTGCATTTATTCTTACTATTTTAAGAATAAATGCTGCCGAAAGGTTTCTTAAATTTGACTTTTATAAACCTGCAAAAGTTTAAAATCTTCGTTTTGTGCAGATTATTACATTTTACGAAGATTTGGTATATTTTTAACGAAAGAAATACGATACGGGAAAATTTGAATTTAAAAGAAAGATTTATGATAAGTTAATCAAGTTGAATAAGGATAAAAATAGTGTTTCGCTTATTGTTGATGAATTAAGGCAAGTTGACAAAAGTTATATAGTTAATAAGTTTGAGCATGATAATTATAAAAATGTTATTACTTATGATTTTAGACATAATAAAGAATTAAGAAACATTTTTGAAGGCGATATAGATGTTAATTCTATTATTAGAAAGTTTAGTCCATATTTTCCTAATGATAATTTTATTGAAAAATGAAACAATCATTATTTTTGAAAAAATAAATGATTGTCCTAAAGCTAGAACCTCTTTAAAAAGTTTTGCGCTTGATAAGAGATTTAAGATTATTGCAACTGGTTCCCTTTTAGGAGTTTTAAATTATAGAAGAAAAAGTAATGATGATATTCAAACAGGTTATGAAAAAATTATTGAAATGACTTCTCTTGATTTTGAAGGATTCTTATGGGCTAATGGTTTAACCGAAGATGATATTAATTTATTAAAAGAATATACAAAAAATAATACAAAATTACCTATTGCATTAGTTGATTATTATAAAGAAATGATTAATAGATATATCGTAATTGGTGGTATGCCTGAATCAATTAAGGAATTTTTAAAAAACAATAACTATATAAAATCACGTGAATATTTAATTTCATTAATTAAAGATTATCGTGCTGATTTTGGTAGATTCATTAATGATAATAACGAAGAAGAGATTGATTATCATTTTCAAGAAAAAATTAATAAATTATTTGATTCAATTCCATCTCAACTTGCAAGGGTTAGTGATACTCATAAATTCAAATATTCAGAAATTAAGAAAGGTGGGAGAGGCTCAGAATTAGAAAAACCTTTTGAATGGTTAGCAAATGCCGGTCTTATTTTAAGATGTTTTAATTTAAAAGCGATTGAGCTACCACTTGAAGCAAATATTGATAAAGATTATTTCAAAGTTTTTATTAGTGACATTGGTCTTTTAATGGCAATGTATCCAATATCGACATCTGCATCATTATTTAAAAATGAGTTAGATAGTAGAAAAGGCGCCATTTATGAAAATTTAGCAGCAATAATGATTAAAAAATCAAATTTGCCGCTATATTATTTTTCTAATGGAAGAGATCATCTTGAAATTGATTTTATTATTGAATCAACTGATAGAATTATTTTATTAGAAGAAAAATCAACTAATGGAAAGATGGCTGCATCTAAGAATATAATGGAATGAAGAAGCAACTACAAAGCAAATAAATGCTATAAAATAATCAAAGAAAATTTTGTGTCTGGTTCTTTTTATACCACTATTCCTTACTATGCTTTGCTTTTTTTATTAGATATTATAAAAAGCGAATTAGATAAGGGTATTGAATTACCTAAATTAAATATCCAGGTAAATAATTAAAAAATAGCATTGTTCAAATATGGTTTTAAGCAA
>CAZSMV010000090.1:0-1790 GCA_964608215.1 uncultured Staphylococcaceae bacterium | reverse complement strand
AAAATGTCCCTAATTTAGATTTTAAATAATTAGTGAAAATGTCCCTATTATTTATTGGTAAAAACGCTAATAATTAGTAAAAATGTCCCTAAATATTTTATTGACTTATTTTCAAACTATTATATAATATAATTGTTACTTGAAAGGGATAAGGCAATGCTGGGGAGCAACCTGAGCTATCAAGTAATGCTATACAAAAAAAGATATATTTCTTTTTTGGGAAGCCCAGGGCGATAAACCCTGGGGTTTGGGGCAAAGCCCCAACAATCAATGTTTGAGCATCATATTTTTTCGCCAGGGGTGATTCGCAGGCGGTATATATTTATGATGTTCTTTTTTATTTGTAATTGTTTCAGATTCTTTTTTCATAACCGAATCACGAGTTTCTAATTTTAACATTTTATAATATTGGTTTTCTATTTCGGCGTATTCATCGCCATCATAATTTATTATAAAAGTACATTTTGTACCTTTCATAAAATTCACAATTTCTCCTGTTTCAATGTTTGTTGGTATATAATATTTTCTGTTATAACTAACGGATGAAGCGTTATCTATAATTCTTGTGTGTTTCTCAGAAATAATAAGTTTTAGTTCTTCCACTGTATAATTATTTTCTCGCATCAAAGATTTATTTTCATCAATTGCATATGAAAATTTTTTATTTATTTTAGGTATAAACTCTTCGTTTAAATATTTATTTGCTTCATCTATTGTTGTGATTCCTTTTCGCCTTAATTCGGCAATTAGTCTATCTTTAAATGTTTTATTTTCTCTTTCAACATTTGCTTTTGCAGTTGCAACACTAGTGGTTTCTAGAACTATATTTAATTCTTCACACGCTTTACCAAATTGTGTAAGAAATTTTTCGTTGGACTTTTTGTCTGTTTTATTTGCGGTAAAAGAACTTCTATTGTCTGCCTTTATTTTTTCTGGTATACCATAATTTATAATAATGTGAAATAGCACTACATAATATCCTCTTGTAATTTCTTCATATTCAAACCAGCCAAACAAAACTTTTTTTGTTGCTTTATCCACTGCAAGATGTAGATATGAAACAATTTCGCCAAACCACAGTTTTTGACAAGCATCCATTTGAATCTCTTGGCCGAACTTATAAAGGTTATTTGACCTTCTTATATGAGCCTTATTTACTTCAATCATTCTAGATTTATATAATTTGATTTTTGGATCATCACTACTATTATTTGAACCATCAATAATGCTTTTTAGCTTTTCTTTATACTTTCTAACTGTTTTTTTATGAGCAAGAGGAGAAATAATATCATCATCAGTAAATCGTTTTAGCATAGTAGCATACGATATGTTATATTTTCCATAAACTTCCTCCTCAAAAAACTGTTCAAAATTATAATCATAACATTCTATTAAATATAAATCTTTGAGTTTAAAAATCAAATTTTCATCTATTTTATTTGGACTATTTTTTCCACGGTTACCATGAATAAAACCATCTTTGCCTTTTGATAAATAAACTTTTTTTAATCTATCAATTTGTTTTAAGCAAAGGTTTAAAACAAAACTTGCCTCCTTTCTTGTTATTGTACCATCAACTAATTTTTTGATGGTATCATATTTTTTTTGTTCCAAATCGTTTAACATAAAAATACCTCCTTAGCATTTTTTAATGCCAAGAAAGTATTTTAATACAAAATAGGGACATTTTCACTAATTATTGCTTATTTTTATAACAAAAATTTTATAGAGACATTTTTCCTAATTATTGTTTTTTTATCTAGGGACATTTTCACTAATTATTCACAAAA
>CAZSMV010000089.1:0-1819 GCA_964608215.1 uncultured Staphylococcaceae bacterium | reverse complement strand
ACTATGTCGCAAATTTTTGACTTTTACTTTAAATCAAAAGTCAAAATTATTATAATAATAACAAGTTATGGAGATAACACATGGATAAAATTAAAATTATGGCCCTTGGTGGTCTTGATGAAGATGGCAAAGACCTTTATATTATTGAAATTAATGATGATATTTTTGTATTTAATTCAGGATTTAAATATCCAACTAAATTGACTCCCGGTATTGATTTTATAATTGCTGACTTTACTTATCTAAAAGAAAATAAAGATAGAATAAAAGCCTATATTATTCCAAAAGCAAAAAAAGATTCTTTTGGTGCTCTTCCATACATTTATAAAGAATGTCCTGCACCAATTTATGGGACACTATTAAGTAAAGTATTTTTAAATGAATTTGCTGAATTTTATCAACAAGTTAGTAATTTTGATTTTCATGAAATTAAACTTCCTAGCGAAATATCGATTGCAGGATATAAATTCATGTTTTTCTCTACATGTGCATCAATGCCTTTAACTTTTGGTTTTTCAATTAAAACAAATTTAGGAAATATTGTTTATAGTGGAGACTTTATTGTTGAATATAATAATGAAAAATATTTTAAATTAGACTTAAATACTTTAGGCAAAATTGCCGAAGAACCAACTCTTATTCTTTTAAGTGAATCAAAGAATGCTAGTAAAACTGGATATTGTTCTCCAAATCATAGACTATATCCATATTTTGTTAAATGTTTTGAAGAAGTTAATGGGCGTTGTTTTGTTAGTTTAACAAGCGATAATTTATATCACCTTGATGAACTTTTTAAAGCTTGCAATGATTGTTCAAAAGTGGTTTGTTTTTATGATAAATCAACTGAAAATATCTATAATTTAAAGAAATATGGCGAAGATTATTTTCCAAGAATTAATATAGTACCTACGGATGATATTTTAAGAACAAAAGAAAGTAATCTTGTTATTTTAATCACTGGCGAAGATAGAGATTTATATGACAAAATTTCGCTATTATGTAATGGTGAAAATGAATTAAAACAAATTAGAATTAATCCTACTGATACCTTTATTTTTGCAGTATCGCCAACTGATTCTTTAGAAATACTTTCAACGGCAACCATTGATGAACTTTATAAGACTGGTTGCGATGTTAAGTACATTAAGAAACATAGTTTAGCAACCATGCATGCTTGCGAAGAAGATTTAAGAATGCTTTTAAGTTTACTTAAACCAAAATATTATCTCCCTATCGAAGGTTATTATGTTGATTTACTTGCAAATGCTAAAATAGCTTTTGATATGAGACTTGGATTATCTCATAAAAATATTTTCTTACTCGATAACGGACAATCCTTAAATATTAATGAAAAAGGAGATGCAACTCCTAACTTTAATGATGATGGAAAACATCCAATTACTGGCGATTTAATGATTGATGGAATAGGTGTTGGTGATGTTGTTAATGAAATTATTTCTGATCGTACTCGTCTTGGAAAAGATGGAGTAGTTGTATTTGGCTGTGCAGTTTCTAAAAAAGAAAGAAAAATTGTTTGTGGACCAGATATTCAAATGCGTGGTTTCTTATTTTTAAAAGATAAAGATGCTGATGCAATTGTTAAAGAAGTTACAAATTATTTCATTTCTACGGTAAATGAGTGGGCTCTTTCAACTAAAGATTTTGATAGTTATAAAATTGAACAAAGAGTTCAAGATTATGTTTCTAAAAATTTCAAAAGAAATCTTAATCGAGACCCAGTAGTTAAACCTAATGTATTAGTTATTGATTAATTTTTAGTCAAATTACTAAAAATTAATGGAAAACTTCAAAATAAGAA
>CAZSMV010000088.1:0-1884 GCA_964608215.1 uncultured Staphylococcaceae bacterium | reverse complement strand
AAAATGGAACCATGAAGGAAATAACCGTAAGCGTACGTTCATTTGAAGACATAAGAACAAGAGGTGATTACATCTATGTGGACAAGACGAAGTACATTCATTCTCTTGTCAAGGATGAACTGAAGAACTATTACTTCATCTCGCGTCCCCGCCGTTACGGCAAGAGTCTAATGTGCTCGACACTTCATGCTCTCTTCGAAGGCAGGAGGGAGCTCTTCAGGGGACTCTATATAGACAGTACGGATTATTCCTTCGAAAAGTATCCGGTAATTCACCTGAATTTTGCAGACATCAGTACAACCACCTATGAAAACTTTCTGAAAGCTTTTCAGAACAGAATAGTCGATCAGGCAGAAAATAATGCAATCAGCATCGAACGGGATGAACCATCCGAGATGCTTTATTCTCTGTTGAAGAAATCTGACAGGAGAGCTGTCATCATCGTCGACGAATACGATTCCCCTATAATCAACACATACATGGACAGGGAGAAGTCCGACAGGATCAGGGAGACGCTCAGCACGTTCTACACAGTCATCAAGAACAATGACGACAAGGTGCGTTTCTTCTTCATTACGGGTATTACCAGGTTCTCGAATATGTCCATCTTCTCGAAGATGAACAATCTCACCGATCTCACATTTGACAAGAACTATGCTGCAGCCTTCGGTTACACACAGAAGGAACTGGAGGAAAACTTCTCCGAGTATATTGATGCATACATGAAGAGGGAAGACCGGGACTATGAGACGCGAGAGGATTTTCTCGAGGCAGTCAGAGCCTACTATGACGGTTACCGCTTCTCGTACAGAAGTGAAGAGAGAGTCTACAATCCCGTGTCAGTCGGTTTCTTCTTCCAGAACGACTGTGAATTCGAACCTTATTGGGAGAACACCGGAGCAAGTACGCTCGCAGTCTCTCTTGCCAGGGACTACAATCTCGGAAGAATCATGACGGAAGACGTCGAAATCGGGATGAACGCAGTCAACACCTTCGATTACAGTCATCTGCGGGAAAAGCAGCTGAAGGACAGCCAGGTACTGGCTCTGATCTACTTTGCCGGTTACATGACCATAAAGAGCGGTGACAGCGACAGTCTGTTGCTGACATTCCCCAACAGTGAAGTAAGGACATCCTTTACAAGGGATCTTGTCGAAAGATTCACCGGAATAGATACCTCCATCTATGCATCCCGTGCAGTCAGGGCCGTGAGAAGCGGAAAGTGCGAGGAAATAGTGAAGGTGATGAACGCCTACATGAAGGAGTACCAGTACGACACTCTCGATAAAGCCGAAAAGGGTTACAGAGAGATGTTTTACTCCTTCTTCCTCATGATAAGAGGCCTGAGAATCTCAGCGGAGGACAGGACGCTTATAGGCCGCAGTGACGCTGTCGTTGCCATCAGGAAGGATGTATATGTCGTGGAGATGAAGGTTGATGAACCGGCAGAAGAAGCATTGAGGCAGATACACAGAAACGGCTACTACGACAGGTACATCAATACGGACAAGACAATCCATCTCATAGGACTGAGGTTCTCATCGAAAAAGAGACAGATAGTCTCCTGGAAGGAAGAGACAGTCGACAAGACAAAAGAGCCGACGTTCCTGGGGTAGAGGTTCTTCATATCACACTACTTCGTGAAGAAGAAGCGGGAAGCCGGGCCCTTTTCTTCAGCCTTATGCCCTTTTGATACTTCACCCCGCCGGAGATACGGCAGGGGTGAAAAGCGGATTCTATTTCAGAAGGAATGTCCTTACCTGGAATGCCGTGAATGTTATGTAGTCAGGGCTTTCGACGGGAGTGAAATTCTCCTCTATCATGTCGCATTCAAGAACTTCCTTATCTGTCTTGAGAGATATGATTCCCGTGCCGCCGAGTGCT
>CAZSMV010000087.1:0-1894 GCA_964608215.1 uncultured Staphylococcaceae bacterium | reverse complement strand
CGCGCTGCTTACACCGGCTGCAGGGCATGAGTTAAAGCTCGGAGTAATGACGGGTGCTAACACATGCAAGGTCGGAAACTTGCAGCTTACAGCAGCAGATCTTATGTTTGCAGATCACTTGCTTACGGCGCGCTGCACTAAAGCCTCCGAAACAGCACCTGACGGCGGCGGCAAATGTACGGATAACAGCTCTTATATATCAGATATCTGACAGTAAGTTCTTAGTAATTGAAAGGATGGTGAGCGTATGAGCATTTTGCCATCGTTTTTATATGAGTCGACACTGGAAAAAGCAGAAACGACAGCGAAAGCGCAGACCATACCGAGGGAGTACGGCATAGACTTTGAGACCGGAAAGCTTACGGGCGAGATCGTAGAAGGCTTGGAGGCTATCAAGGTATGGGTATGGAACTGCTTAAAGACTGAGCGCTACAGGTATGCTATTTATTCCTGGCAATACGGTACAGAGTATGAGCAGTACATAGGCCAGACTGTCACGGATGAGTATTTGCAGAATGACTGCAAGACGGAAACGGAAGAAGCACTGATGGTTAATCCGTATATCACCGGGATAGATGATTTTACGGCAGAGCTGGACGGCGCAAGGCTACACATCTCATTCACGCTTAATACCAGTTTCGGCTCTACGGAGGTAGATGAAAATGTATGAGGATAAAACATATGATACGCTGCTTACGGAGGCTTTAGGAGATATCGGGAGCGGTGTGTTAAAGAATGAAGGGTCCTTAGTATATAACGCGATGTCTGCTTTGGCCTATGAGTTAGAGAAGATATATATACAGCTGGATTTTCTCAATAATCAGTCGCATGCAGACAGCGCTGACATAGAAGAGCTCACAAAGATAGCAGCTGACAGAGGAATCACCAGGAAGGCGGCCTCGGCGGCAACTGTAAAGATAGAGGCAAATGTCGAGCTTCCCATAGGCACGAGGTTCAATCTTAAATCCTATAACTACGCGGTCACTGAGTTTATATCCCATGAGGGTGATATTTACAGCTATCAGGCAGTGTGTGAGACTGCAGGAAGCGCACCGAATACGCTGACCGGAACATTGACACCTATAAACTATGTCGAGGGGTTAGAGACAGCAGACATCACTGAGATACTTATAGACGGTGAGGACGATGAATCCGCGGACAGCTTATACCAGAGATATCTGGAATCATTCCAGACTGCTGCCTTTGGCGGAAACGTTGCCCAGTACAAAGAACAGGTCAATGCCGTCTCCGGTGTGGGCGGCTGCAAAGTCTATCCGGTATGGAACGGCGCAGGCACTGTGAAGGTAGTCCCGATAAGCGCAAGCTTCCATGCGTGCTCCGATACGCTTATATCCAGCATCCAGAACCTTTTACAGCCTGCAGATGAATCAAGCGGTTACGGATTAGCACCGATTGACCATACCGTCACTGTCGAGTCTGTGTCAGAGGTTACGGTCAATGTCTCGACTACCATGACATTCAAGAGTGGTTACAGCTACGAGACACTTAAGGATACGATAGAGGCAGAGGCAGCAGCGTTTATGACGGATCTATGCAGCACATGGGCAGACGGCGATGAAAAGTCAGGGCTTACTGTTTATATCGCAAGGTTCGAGGCAGCAATGCTGAACATTCAGGGCGTGCTGGACATAAACAGCACGGCATTCAATGGAATATCTGAGAACCTGATACTTTCATGGAACCAGATCCCGGTAATAGGCGAGGTGACAGTATCATGAATATGAACCCAGATGTTATTGGATATTTTCCGCGGCATATCCAGCAAATGGAAGAGTTCGAGAAAATCGCTGCGACCTATAACAAGATGCTAAAGGTCATATGGGATGCTGCAGAGACCTCGGACGAAAACAGACACTTTGATACCATGGACGCT
>CAZSMV010000086.1:0-1895 GCA_964608215.1 uncultured Staphylococcaceae bacterium | reverse complement strand
TGATAATCCGCTTTTAGGCCAACATAAGTAACAAACAAATAAACGCTCGCAATTTTGTGGTATGGGGAAGATGTTGTTTTATTGTTACTTTAAGTAATTAGTCAATATTTATAAGTAAATTAGTATCATAATGAACATTTAATTCTTTATCAATTAAACCATATTTTAGCTTCCTACCTTTTTCTTTATGCAGTCTTCCTAAAACAATCATAGGAAGAACGCCAATTCTATTTGCAAATTCATTAATGGTTGCTTTGCTAAAATTATTTTTGGAAATAAATTCAAACCAATCTTTTTCTGGAGTCAACATGTTTGTCGCCATATTATCGGCTTCTTCATCTTCTTTTCCTTCAATATTTACTAATGCTTCTCGATGATGTTCCATTAATACATGAGATATTTCATGAAATAAAGTGAACCAAAATAAATCAGCTTTCCCACCTCTATTTGAAATTGCAAGCATTACATTATCTTTGCTAAACCATTTTGTTACCCCATAAATATTTGATTTTGGCAAATATGGAAGCAAAACGAATGATATTCCTGAATTTTTTAATATTTCTTTTAATCTAGGCATAAATATTGATGGTTCTTTTGTAGTTAAATTTCTTATTTCTTTTAGCGAACTGTTTAATACTTTTTTATTAAATGGTCTATCGTTTTTCTTTCTTGCTTCATTTAATGCTAAAGCAATCCAAAAATTTTGAATAAAATAATCAACATTCTTTTTTGTATGTTCTTCTTTTAAACATGCAAATGAATCTTTTTTATTCAATAAAGATAAGTTATTTACGCCTATTAGTTTTCTACATTTCAAAACAACATCTTTCTTTGAATCATCAAGTGCTATTGCATTTATTTCAAGAAGATATTTTTTTACTTTCTTTGCTAATTGCCATTCTTGTTCAAATTCTTTTGTTTTATTTTCTTCAAGTATATAGAGATTATATTGGTTTTGCAGATTTGTCCAAAAATCAATAGAGTTATCAAAAAATAATGCTAATTTAAAAGCAACATCAAATGTAATATCGCCTTTTCCATTAATAATTGGTGATAAAGTTCTTTCAGAAATTCCAGTACGGATAGAAAATTCTTTTGCTGTCATTTCTATGACTTCTAATGATTCTTTAATATATATACCAGGATGTATTTTTTTAATATTTGCCATAATCTTCACTTAACTCCTTTAATCTAATTCTTTTAATTTTTTTAGAAATTCTTTTTCATTATCATTTGGAATTAAAACTTTTCCATTTTCATCAAGCATCTGGATTAATAATCTCCATTTACTTTTCTTTTTATCTAAAGATAATGAGTAATATTCTTTTAAATTTCCTTTTAAATGTTCCATATAGAAGAACACGGTGCATTTAAGGTCATATGCATTAGTTGCTGCTTCTAAAACATTAAGTAAAGAAATCATTCCAAACGATATCTTAGGCCCATATTTAGCTTTCATTTTCCTTTCGTTTTCATATAATTTTTTTAATTGAGATGGTTCATATTCATATATCATATTATTTTAAATTCATTTTACATTTTAGGTAATTTGAAGTTAATTGATATGTTTAAAATTACATATTTTGTAATTTAAAAATAATTTGTGTTTCTTCAATGATAATAAATAAGAACATTGAAGAAACAGAAATGAAGCAGCAATTTTTTTTAAAATACGATGTTTTAATTTTATTTTTTGCCTATTATTTAGTTCAAATTATCAAAAGTTTATTTCCTTAGAATCTAAATCAAAGTGCATTTTTTATAGATTTAAATTAAACTATCAATAGGAGAAGTTTTATATGGAAAAGAAAATAACAAAAAAAGAATGTCAAGATTTATTTAAAGCTATGGCTAATTTATATGGGATAATTGATAGCGATGAAATTTATATTCTT
>CAZSMV010000085.1:0-1934 GCA_964608215.1 uncultured Staphylococcaceae bacterium | reverse complement strand
TTAAGCTTCAATTAATCGAACAAATTTTAATTGTTTTTAATAATGTTGCGATAGCTTTAGAGAAATCAAAAGGCAACACAAAAATTATTTTTGCAATGAATATATTAAATATGATTATTAAACTTTTACTTAATTCTTTATTTATATATGGACTCAAAGTTGATAGTTTGATTTATGTTGAAATGGCTAGTATCATATCACAATTTTCTATGTCAATCATCGCTGGAATATTAATGTTTAGAAAATCAAATATCTTTAGAATTACTTTAAAAGAATTATCTTTAAAATGGCAATATGTAAAATACGTTTTGAAAATTTCATTACCATTATTTTTAGGGAAATGCATCATTTCTTTAGGCAAAGTTAGTGTTAATGCCCTATGTCTAGAATATGGATCTTTAACAGTTGGAGCGCTTGGCATATCCAACAATATTTGCGGAGTTGTAACGAATCCTGGATCTGCCTTTGAAGATAGTGAATCTTCTATTGTTTCTCAAAACTTAGGAAACAAAAATATGAAGAGAACATTTAAGGTTTTTATAAGATCTATTGCATTAATTTTCATATGGGCTACTATTGGATTTTTAATTACTAGAGTCTTTTTTGAAGATCAAATCATTTCGCTTTTTTCAACAGAAAACACTTCACAAGAATTTTTAGATACTATTAAATCCATTTATCAATATGATTGTTTATCAATCCCTGCTCTCGCTTTAAATTCTGTTGTTTTAGGAATTTTATATGGTTATGGGCAAACTTTTTTAGCAACAGTAAATAACTTACTTAGAATTGTTACTAGAATTACCGTTTTGTTAATTCTTCAAAACCCTGTTTGGTTTCCTAACATGGGAAGTGAAGCAGCTGGTATCTCAATGGGAATTTCTAATGGTATAATCGGACTTTTTTCAGTTGTGTTCTTTATAATATTCTTTATAAAAGTTAAAAAACACGGCTATAAAGGAATGTCCTTAAAAGATGAAGATCCACTTATGATTGAAAAAAATGGTATTTTAGTAAGTGTAGATAAAAATACATATGAAATGGAAAATAAAATGGAAAAAATCTGTCTTAACAATATAGATTCGTCTTTACATGGAGAATTAATTATAAATAAATCATATTCGAAAAATGTCCCTCTAATTCTTATCTTTCCGGGAGGTGGATACACCCATTGTTCACCTAGAGAAAGTGGTCCAATTATGGATAAATTTAAAAGTTTAGGATATAACACTGCAATTATAAATTATAGTGTTACACCATATCACAAACCTACTTCGCTTAAAGAAGCGAAATTTGCTATTAAATATTTATCTAATTTATTTACAAGTCTATACACTATTGGTTTTAGTGCGGGCGGACATCTTTCGGGTTTAGTTTCTACTTCTCACGATGTTAATTCACATATAAAAGGTTCAATTTATTGTTATCCAGTCATCACTTTTGGTAAATATACTCATGAAGGTAGTAGAGACAATTTTTTAAACAAAATAAACACAAAAAGAAATATTAAAAAATATAGTGTTGAAAATAGAATCGATTCATCAACATCACCAAGTTACATTTGGACGACTATAAGCGATGCGGTAGTTCCTTGGATTAATTCTTTGCTTTTTAAATTTAATATGGATAAAAATTCAAGATATTGTGAGCTTCATGTTTTTAAAGAAGGAACTCATGGAAGTGCATTAGCAGATGAAACTGCTGTTACTATAGATCAACCAAATTACTACAATAAAGATTTACAAATTTGGGTGAAAGAAGCAGATAAATTTATCAAAAAAATAGAAAAAAATACCTCGCAAAGTAAATAACTTTACGAGGTATTAAATTTAATTATTCAAGATTTACAACAACTTCATTATTTTGGTAATCAACAAGATAATTCTTATTTGGTTTAAGTTCCTCATCAACAATCTTTTTAGCTAAAATTGTTT
>CAZSMV010000084.1:0-1946 GCA_964608215.1 uncultured Staphylococcaceae bacterium | reverse complement strand
CTTCCTTTCACAAGTTGGTCCTCCATATCTGGTCCAACTTTTCCAGTTCACTTCAGTGGTTAGGGTTGTGGAGGGTTCAATCCCTCCTTTTTTGGTTCAATAAATTTAGCAGGGGTGCTAATGAACTATTAATTTTTAATTGATGAATATTTTATTTGATCATTTTGAAAATAAGATATTTATCTTATTAAAATTCCTATTTTTTCGATGCTTTTCATAATATCAAAAAATGAAATATTTGCTGCATAAGAATATTTATTTGTGTATTTATTCCATAAATCTTTAATATTAGAATCATTTTCAATTCTAAAAATTATGTCTTTTTCTTTTCCAAATAAATGAGTTGATTTCCGTGTGCTTGAGGTTCTTATATAAGCATTTTTTAAAATTGAGTAATCTATTTTATCCCCGTAAGTTTTTAATAGTATATAAATATCGTAAAAGTCACGCATTCTAGCATTAAAAATATCGCGCACTATAATTGTTTGAAATTTTTCAGCGATTGTTGTTTCAAGATTATATGTCCATAAAACTATTTTTTTGTTTTTTAATGTCAAATTAAAAGTTGTTTCGATTGCTCTTGGAGTAATGCTATCACCAGTAGATATATCAATTTTAAAAGGAACAACTGCATTTTTGATTTTACCATTAATGCTAATTCTAAAACCTGGATATTCCATTTCATCCATAATTTTTTCTATATTTTTAAGATCAAAAGAAATGCCATCTTCAAGTCTTTCGTTTAATATGTTTATTATTATTTTTTTAATATTATTTAAATCCAAGTTTTGATTGTTAAAGGTTGTGTCAATATCCATGGTGGACCTTAATGATGTTCCTACAAACGTTGAAATAAGAATACCTCCTTTAATAATAAAATTGTTTTTATAGTTAGAAATTGATAGTCGTTCTAAAAATCTTTCCATCATAAATAATCGCAATAAAATTCTTGGGTCAACTTTATTTTTTAATGCTTCATTTTTAATTTTCGCTTTTATTTTATCTTCATTAAGCTTTTCTATAACAAGATCTCCAAATATTTTCTTAAAATTTTATCAATGCTGAATTTTCTGGCATATTCAAAAAGTTTTCCTAAATCTTTATCTTTTCTTTTTGCATATGTTTTTAGTGCTTTGTTAAAAGTTTCAACGTCATAATAACTTCTGCTCCTGATTAAATCACAAATGGTTCTTTCTAAATCGTATATTGATACAACATTTTTAAATTGGTCTTCTATATAAATTTTGCCTAAATCTAGTAAATCTTTTTTTATTGTAAACACTTTATAGTTATTTTTTTGTAATTTGGTTTTGTTATATCCAGAATAAATTGTAAAAGTAACTTTTTGAGGTTCATTATCAATTAAACCATAATAAAATAATGCTTCATCGTGCGAAAATACTGCTTGTGGGCATCTTTTTGAAATAATAAATAATGGATCAATTAATGCGTTCTTTTTAGCATATATACCATGAGCCAGCTTTTTAAAACCAAGATGATCTATGTTCTTATAAAATGTAGTTTTACTTATCTTTAGTAGCCTTAGCTCATTTGTTGTTATTATGTCTTTTTTAGTAAATAATGACTCATCCATATTTCTTTTCTTTCGTGCTTATATTGTAATTAAAATAAGCACAAAAGTAAACATATAAAGTCATAAAGAACTAATGCGACTTAAAGAGTTTTTATTAAATCTTTTGCGATAACTATGGTATTTTCAAGATGCTAAGCATACATAGGCTCCTTTCAATAAGTATTTGTATAGGAATTTAAAAAAATTATCATTTATTTGTGTAAAGCACTTATTCTTAATGTGAATTTAATTTTGCAGAATATTTGAAATTATCTTAAGTATAAAGAGTTCTTTTAATTTTTAAATGAAAATGTACCAAATTGTGATCATTGCATTTTAATTTGCAACAAGACAGTTCTCGTTGCACTTTATT
>CAZSMV010000083.1:0-1976 GCA_964608215.1 uncultured Staphylococcaceae bacterium | reverse complement strand
TCATACTTAATTAAAGAAACTTCATGATAATCATTTTCATAAGAAAATCTTATTTCAAACGTTTTAAATTCTTGATATACACCATTTTTCTTATAACTTACTAAATGAGCATTAGAAACTAGTGTTCCATCATTATTTATAAATACTGCTGTTCCATAAGCGGTAGTAGTTTCGTCGCTTACTTTAAGTTCAACTATGGAATTAATTGAATTTTTAAAGATTTCGTTTGCACTAGGCACTCTAAAAATAAATACATAACATAAAACAGCGGCTGTGATTATTGCAACAAATAATGTTGCAATAATTATTCTTATTTTCTTCTTATTCAACTTCATAATCTCATCTAAACATCCTTCATCATCAACTTTGTCTATTCTATCAACTTTAGTATGTTAGTAAAGAAGAAAATTAATAATCAATATTTGAAACTCGACTAACTAAATTTGATATTGAAAATATAAACATATAGTTTATTATAGACACATATTAAATAGATGCTTATCATCTAACGGTTTTAAAATAAGGAGTTATTGTTGTGAGAAAAATTTTAAAAAAGTTAGGAATGGTTGCTTCAAGTTTTGGCTTATTTATGCCAGTAGGTATATCAAATAATGAAGGAGCAAATGATCAAGATACATTAGTTCGAACTAGCAAGATTAAATATGAAGATTTGCAAGGTTATGAAAATGTTAAGAAATATTACGATAATGTTAATGTAAAAACAAATGATAATCTTGCTTCTGTTACAGGAGATTTAAAATATAACGAAAAATTGTTTAACAAGTTTAATGAAGTTGCATTTGAATTTTCTGACATTACTAAAGACTCACATATTGAAATGAAATGTGATTTTAACTTTGATACTATGTGTTTTTATTTAGAAACAACGTTGTTTGATGAAAGCAATATAAAAATAAAAGAAGAGTCATTCGTAACAGAAGCTATTGTAACCGAAACTGGTGGACTTGATGCTCATGTTGAACTTTGGAATGGAATTTCTTTTAATATAAGTGATTATGCATCTATCGAAGGCACTATTAATGATTGTTCTTTAGATTATGATGATTGGTATGAAATTTTATTAGGGACATTTGGCGGTTATTATGTTTTGATAGCTAATATTGCTATACAAATTAAGGCGGATAGAAACTATGACTATAATAAAAAACTTCAAGATGATGGGAATGGCGTGAACAAAGGAAATTATATATATTATCAAAGTGAAACTGAAAAAATCGGCTATAAATCAGCAGGTTATAGATTTGGTTTTGCTCAATTTAATGATGTTGGTTGCGAGGTTGCAGCAGCATATAATTTGATGATTTCATTAAATAAAGCGGAAGACTTGTATGTCACAATTAATAGGTTTGAAAAATACGGTATTATAATTGCTGCTTCATATGGTAACCTTGGTTCTAATCCGAACCAAATCCATGATTATCTAGATATATATGACATTAGTTATAAAAAAATTAAATCACGGGAAGAATTTCAATCGATTGAAGAAAATCGCACTACTTGTAAGATTATTATGGCAAGATGGAATAAAAATCCTTGGGGTTCATTGCATACTTTTTTTGTTAATAAACATGGCAAAAATAATTATACCGGCTACAATTTTCATGGTAGTTATTATGCGCCAGAATATTATACAAAAATTGATGATTTCAATGATGGCAATGGTTTTATTGTAGGATATGTAATTTAATGAAAAAAATTATTTTTATAGTTTCAATTTTACTTGCATCTTTTATATCGATTAGTTGCACTTCTTGTAGAACTCTTTTTTATGGATATAATTTTTGGCGTGTAGCTAGATGGGAATGCAATGAATTTAATATTATTCTTTATAAAAGTAGGCAAAACCTATATGATGAATACCTAAAAAGAGAAGTTGATGCTGATGGAGAAATTAAAATTAACAACATTAAAAGAGGTTTTGTATTTTTCATAGCCAACAATTTTTATGATGTTCA
>CAZSMV010000082.1:0-2064 GCA_964608215.1 uncultured Staphylococcaceae bacterium | reverse complement strand
CCCGTTTTCCGTAGCAACACATGAAAACCTCCGTAAAAATTAAAAAGAAAATTCAAAATAAGTACGATTTATGCGTACTTATTTTTTAGTTTTGTTGTCAATCAATTTTTGATATTTATCTTGTGTTTTCGTGTGTTGCATGATATAATTAAGATAAGAATTATGTCGCGGAGGTCGTTATTATGTCTGTATTTTTACGAAGACAAAAGCTTAAAAATGGTTTGCATTTATCGTTTGTTGAATCTTTTTATGACAAAAAGACAAAAAACTCAATTCAAAAAACTATAAAAAATATTGGTTACGTTAAAGAATTACAAAAAACTTATCAAAATCCAATTGCATATTTTGATGCAGAAGCAAAAAAATTATCGATTGAATCATCAAAAAAATATAGTGAATCTAAAGCTAGGAAAATTCCAAGAGAAGGTTCGCTTAAAAATATTGGATATTTTTTGCCAAGGTATGTTTATAACAAATTTAATTTTAGGAACATATCTAGTGCAATAACCTATGATAGAAGATTCAAATTTGACCTTGAATCAATCTTTAAGTTTTTAGTGTTTTCGCAAATTGTTCATCCAGCAGCAAAGCAAAAGGAATATAAAGAAAAAGAACAGTTTTTAGAAAATTTTGATTTCAGTGATGATCAAATGTACGATGCAATCCAATGTATTGGCGAAAATGAAGAAAAAATTAAGGAATATATTGCTTTGCAAACAAAAGATATAATTAAACTCAATACCTCAAAAAGTTATTTTGATGGAACTAATATCTATTTCGAAATAGATAAAGAAACAGAAGAACAAAAGAGAGGACCAGAAAAAAATAATCGACATGATCCAATCATTGGTTTGGGCTTGTTGATGGATGGGAATGGTTATCCAATAAATTACACGATTTTCCCTGGTAATCAATCTGAACAACCAGAATTGCATAAAAATGTCCAAGCATTAAAAAAGAAAAACTGTATTGTAGGGAAAACTATTATAACAGCAGATAAAGGACTCAATTCTGGAGATAATATGTATAAAGCTGTTCAAAATGGCGATGGTTATGTAATGGGGCAAAAAGTAAGAAGAGCTAGTAAAGACACGATTGATTGGGTTTTGCAGGACAATGAGTACAGCAAATATACTAAAAATTATGATAATAACGGCATTTTAACATATAAGATTAAAAGTGAAATAGGCGAGTATGATGTAACGATTACTTCACCTTTAAATAATCAAAAAACTAAAATTAAATTAAAACAAAAAAGAGTTATTTTTTGGTCGAAAGATTATGCTGATAAAGCTAAGTTTGAACGAGGAAAACTTATCGTTAAAGCAAAAGAAATAATTAATAATCCATCTTCATTTTTAAAATCTTATGTAGGAGATGCAGCTTCATATATAAAAGAAATTAATTATGATAACGAAGGTAGAATCATTGAAAATTCAAATTTGATTTTGGATGAGGATGCTATTAAAAAAGCTGAAGTACTTGATGGTTTTTATATGATAGTAACTAGTGAAACTGATTTGCCTGATGAAGAAATTATCAAAATTTATCGAGGATTATGGGAAATTGAAGAAACCTTCTCTATTATCAAGGGAGTTCTAAAGGTTCGACCAATATTTTCAAAAACAAAGGAAGGAATTCATGCTCATATACTTGTTTGTTTTCTTTCGTTGCTAATTCTTCGTATATTGCAAAAAGACGTGCTACTAAAAGAGTTAGATTCTAAACAAATTAATGCAATTGAAGAAGCAAATAAAAGAAAAAAGAAACACAAAATTTCCTATCAAAAGAGACTTGAATATCCAATAAAGCAAATATCTTCCTTCATTCAAAACTTCGAAGCAGTTCAGGTAGATGAGAAATTTCATCTAGTAAAATATATCGAACTAATCCCGTTTATTGAGGAAAGGTTTTCCATAAGTTTAGATAGATGGGTGCTTACAATTGATGATATAAAAAATATTTTCAAAGCTACGCCACAACACAAGACAAAAATCATTAATTAATTTATTTTTATAAAATAAATTAAAAACTAAAAATTATTATCTATCTCCGGAAACCAGG
>CAZSMV010000081.1:0-2121 GCA_964608215.1 uncultured Staphylococcaceae bacterium | reverse complement strand
ACGTATTTATCGTATTTTTTTTATTTTTGTTTTTTAGTTATTTAGCTTAAAAGGCTGATGGTACATTCCAAAACCACATAGCCATTTTCCCCATCAAAAAAAGTTAGCAACTCTGAGCGATAAATGAGTTGCTAACTCTTCACGACTACGACTACGGGGTTTATATTACAGGTTTACAGAGCTTAACCTGTTAATACCTAACTAAATTAGTCTTCTTCTTTTAATATACGTTCTTCAATCCATCTACGAACTATTTCAAAATCTACATCACGATGAATAGAATCAAAAGTATTTAATTCTTTACTACTTATAGACATCATAACAACTGATAAATCTTTATAAGTCTCAACTAGTTCATCTTCACTAAGTCTAGCAAGGGTATTCATGTAATCTTCATAACTTGAAGATTTTCTTAACGACTTTAATTCTTTATAAGTCATATTATTTATCCTTTGTCTTTATTTATAATTATTTTTACATAAATAACAAATAAAAGAAACAAAAAAAATAAAATATATAAAAATTTATTGATAAATCATATTTTTGGATAATTATACTTAAACACTTAAAAAATTAACAAAAAATTGATTCATTCATAACTTTTTATTTAGTATTTATCAATTTATGGTATTCAATATTAGATTTTTACCAAAAAAAAGATGAAATTAACAAATTTTTTGAAAATTTCTTAAAATTCATGACACATTAATAATAGATAAAGAGAAATAAATGCATTTAGAGTGACATATAGAGTGTCATTTAGAGTGACATAGGGTATAAATATATTAAGAAAGGAGTACAAAACAATATGAATTTAGGCATAGAAAACGAAATCCTAGAATTTAAAAAATCTACTAGTGAATTAAAAGTATCTATGGATGATATTTGTTCAATGTTAAATAAACATTGTAAAGGAAGTCTTTATTTTGGTGTTAAACCAAATAGTGATGCAGTTGGTCAAATAGTTAGTGCTTTAACTTTAAATGATATTGCATCAACAATCAAAGAATCCATTGAACCAATGATATATCCACAAATTGAAGAAATTCATATTGATGAAAAATTAAGTTACATCAAAGTAACTTTCAATGGTAAAGAACGTCCTTATTCTTCTTATGGACGATAATTATAAAAGAGTTGTTGATCCAACTGAAGAAATGACTCCAAGTGAATTAAAACATATGATGTTTGAAACAGACTATACATCAATGTGGGAAAATAACTTAACTAAATATACTCTTGATGATATTGATGATAAAGCTTTAAAAAATTTCTATGATAAATCAATTGCTTGTGGAAGATTAGAATCTTTAGATATCTATAATAAAGAAGAACTATTAAGATTTTTAGGGCTTTATGAAAATGGACATTTAACAAATGCTGGATATGTTTTATTTTCAAATAAAAGCCAGTTGTTTTAAAAATGGTTGTTTATATGTCTGATGAAAGAATTGCTTTTGATGATATCACTCGTCTTGAAGACAATATTTATAATTTAATTGATCAAGGTGTTTCATATATAAATCGCCATATGGATTGGAAAGTTGAATTAAGCAATGATGGTATAACAAGAAACGAAATTCCAGAAATCCCAGTTGAAAGTATTCGGGAAATACTTGTTAATTCATTTGCTCATGTCAATTATCGAGGCGAAACAGAGCATGAAATTGATATTACACCTACTCAAATAGAAATATATAATCCTTGATGTTTTCCAGAAAACTTTACACCAATTGATTTTATAAAAAGAAGAATTAATTCTATTCCACGAAATAAGAAAATATTAGATATTTTATATAAATCTAAAAATGTAGAAATTCAAGGAAGTGGATTAAGAAAAGTTTATAAACAATGCAAAGAAAGAAATATTGAAATAGATTATAATCTTTCTCAATTAGGTTTTAGTTTCACCTTCAAAAGAACAAAACCAAATGATAATATGAAAAAAATGATAAAAATATTGATGAGAAAAATGATCAAAACTCAATAACTGAAAATGTATTAAATATTATAAAAAATCCATCAGTAACTAGAAACACAATTTCAATAAAAATTAATAAATCAGTTAGAACAGTACAACGTTATCTTGATAAATTAAGAGAAAATAACGAAATAGAAAGA
>CAZSMV010000080.1:0-2128 GCA_964608215.1 uncultured Staphylococcaceae bacterium | reverse complement strand
TTTATAAGTCTTTCTATTTCTAAAAGATGCTTTGTTTTTTCCGAAAGTTGTTCAAAAGTCGCTTTGTTTTTTCCAAAAGTTGTTCAAAAGTCGCTTGGTTTTTTCCGAAAATTGTTTATTATATTAGTAGGAATTATTATGGAAAATGGAAATTTTGAATTAGCTAGGCATATAGATAAATGGTTAATTGATTGGAAAAATAGAGAAAAACATAAACCTGCACTTATAAAAGGAATAAGACAATCTGGCAAAACTTTTTCTATTAAAAGTTTTGCGTGCAAAAACTATGCTGTTGTTATTTATCTAAATTTTTGGGATAAACCAGATTTAATTGATGTATTCGATGGTAAATTAGATATTGATAGTCTTATTAAAGAACTTTCAGTTAAAATGAAGATGCCTAATTTAATTGAACATGAAACTGTATTTATTTATGATGAAATACAAGAATGCCCAAGAGCATTATTATCTTTAAAAACTAATTTAAATGATTATAGATATGATTTTATAGCAAGCGGATCTTATTTAGGTTTAAATGGGTATGTTGTAAATGATGATACTCCAAAACCTGTTGGATGCGTTGATGAATTTGATATGAGAACATTAGATTTCGAAGAATTCTTATGGGCAAAAGGATTTAAAGAAGAACAAGTTTCATATATAAAAGATGCTTTTAAAGAAAAAAAGCCTTTATCTAATTCGATGCATGAAACATTTAGTGAGTTTTTTAGAGAATATCTTTGCATTGGTGGATTTCCTGAAGCTGTTAAAAACTATGTATTAACAAATAATATTTATTCATCATTATTAATTACTAGAAGAATTTCTAATGATTTGAAAGCTGATTTTGGTAGAAGACGTGGGAAATATAAAAAACCTATTTTCATGCCAAATGAAGTAACAAGAATTAGAGAAGCTTATTCTCTTATTCCATCTTTTTTAGGAAAAGAAAACAAAAGATACGTAGTATCTAAAATAAAAGGAAAAGGTGCAAAAGATAGTGCAAATGATGCATTAAATTATTTAAAAGAAACTGGAATAATTCTTAAGGTTCATAATTTAGAAGTTCCTTCTACACCTTTAGCAGTTAACGTTATTAATAATCAATTCAAAGTTTTTTTAACGGATATTGGTTTATTAGTTGCTATGCTTGAAGATGGTGTAACTGACGCAATATTATCAAGAAATTTAGGGATGTCTAAAGGAATGATTTATGAAGCTCTTGTTGCTGATTCGCTTTATAAAAGAGGCGGTAGTCTTTATTATTTTGCAAAAAGTACAGGTCTTGAATTAGATTTTGTTATTAATATTAAAGGAGATGCAACTATATTAGAAGTTAAAGCAGTAAATGGTAATGCAAAAAGTGCTAAAACCGTTTTAAAGAATGAAGATCATTATGGGAAAACAAAACTTATTTGTATAAAAGATTCTAATATAAGTTTTATAAATGGTGTTTTAACAATACCTCACTATATGACATTCTTATTATTTGATTGGTCGCCAACAATTTCTAACTAAAAAATACATTTTTAAGTTATAAAAAAATAATTGGTTTAGTATAGTTTTTAAAAAAAGTTGTGAATTCATGAACTCATTTTGGATTAAAATAGAAAATAGGTAATTATCAAGGTTATTTCGGGTTTTAAGTATGTGAAACGGAAATAACCTTTTAATTTTTAACAAAAACACCAAAAAATTTGCATGCTAAAAACAAGTGTGCATTTCCGGTTATTAGACTAATTTCAGTTTCCGTAGCAATAAATATTTCTAAAAATTAGCCAATTAATTTTTTATAAGTTTCTTCACCGAATAATTTAATGAAAGCTTCTTTTGGTGAATGCCCATCAAGAGATTTTAAATGACTTTCATTCAATAAATTTTGAATTTTTGTGACATCTTTTTGATTATAACAATCAACTGAAGTGCCATTTAGGAAATGTCTTCTCAATTGTTTATTCATGTTTTCAACCGAGGCTTTTTGTACGTTTCTATAGGAATCACAAAAGAATAATTTAGTTCTTTTTTCGCCTGTATCTTTAGTGAATTCAGTTCCTATAAAATTGCTAAAACATGGGTCCCTATCCGTAAGAATAACCGGGAAAGCTTCTTTAAATTTTTTGATGCCTAT
>CAZSMV010000079.1:0-2203 GCA_964608215.1 uncultured Staphylococcaceae bacterium | reverse complement strand
TTACAAGATATTGAAGAAAGATCAAGACATAGATATCTTGATTTAATTATGAACGAAGAAAGTAGAAAAGTTGCGATTGCTCGCGCTAAAATCATTCGTGCTATTCAAAAATATTTAGATGATAGAGGATTTATTGAAGTTGAAACATCAATTTTAAGTCCTATTTTAGGTGGTGCAAATGCTAGACCATTTATAACTCATCACAACACATTAGATAAAGATTTTTATTTAAGAATTGCAACTGAGCTTAATTTGAAAAAATTAATTGTTGGTGGACTTGAAAAAGTTTATGAAATTGGAAGAATTTTTAGAAACGAAGGAATGGATGCAAGACATAATCCTGAATTTACCACAATTGAACTTTATGAGGCCTATACTGATTTAAAAGGAATGGGAGAACTTTGGGAAGGTTTAATTAGAAATTGTTGTTTAGAGGTTTGTGGTAAAACCGCTATTGAATATGGCGATAAAGTATTTGATTTTGGCCCTGAGTTTAAATGGTTATCTATGGTTGATGCTGTTAAAGAAAAAACCGGAATTAATTTTAGAGATAATTTGAATGTTGATGATCTTGTTAAGTTTTGTAAAGAAAAAGGAATTAAAATTGAAAAGCATTGGAATAGTCAAGGTTATTTCTTAAATGCTTTATTTGATGAATATTGTGAAAGTGAACTTATTCAACCTACATTTGTTTATGAACACCCTATTGAAACCAGTCCACTAACTAAAAAGTGTAAAGATCCAAGATTTACTCAAAGATTTGAACTTTATGTAAATGGAACTGAAATTGCTAATGCTTATAGCGAATTAAATGATCCTCTTGATCAAAAAGAAAGATTTGAAGCTCAACTTGCCGCTAAAGAAAGAGGTGATGATGAGGCAAATGAAATGGATTATGATTTCTTAAATGCATTAGATTATGGTATGCCACCAACTGGTGGAATAGGCATGGGTATTGATAGACTTACAATGCTTTTAACAAATCAAGAGAACATCCGTGAAGTTATATTATTCCCAACAATGAAGGACGAACAATAATTAATTGCTAATTAAAGCCACTGTAAAAGTGGCTTTTAAAATTTAAAAAAATGAAAATATTTTGAAATTCTTATACAAATATATAGTGAAGGCGGTTAAATTGTTTAAATTCTTTACATTTAAAATCGTTTCTTATAAAATATTTTAGCGCTATTTTTATAGCGTTTCTTCTCTGTTATTATTATGAATGATAATAACCAGATAGTCCAAAGGGAGGTATAAGAAATGAAAAAGTACGAATTAATGTACATTCTCAAATCAAGTTTAGATGATGCAGCTAGAAAAGCAGAAATCGAAAAACTTAATTCCTTACTTACGAGTTTAGGCGCAAAAGTCAATAAAACCGATGAAAGTTTAGGAATGAGAGATTTAGCTTATCCAATTAAAGGTGAGAAAAAAGGATACTATGTTGTTTTAAAACTTGAGATGAATGATGTCAAGCCTGTTAAAGAATTTGATCGTCTTTCTAAAATCAATAGTTCAGTATTAAGATACTTATTCACTGTTGATAATCAATAGGAGGATTTATTATGATTAATAGCGTTGTTTTAGTAGGTCGTTTAACAAGAGATGTTGAGATTAGAAAGACCCAAAGCAATTTAAGTGTTACAAGTTTTTCTCTCGCTGTTGATAATCGAACGAAAGACGCAAATGGCAATAAAACAACAAGTTTTATTAGCTGTACAGCTTGGAGACAATCTGCAGAAATCTTAGCAAAATATTGTCATAAAGGCAGTTTGATAGGTGTTGAAGGAACTCTTCAACAAAGAAGCTATGATAGAAAAGATGGTACCAAGGCAAATGTATTAGAGGTGGTTGTTGATAGAATTGCTTTACTTGAAAGTAAGAGTGCAAGCAATAGTAGAGCTCAAAGTACCGATAATGTTGATTTTGAGTCTATGCCAATTGATGAGCCCGATAATTCAGAAGAGAAGACTGATATTACAAGTAGCGATTTAACTGATGATGACTTACCATTCTAATTACTAGAAAGAAGGAAAATAGTTATGGCATTTATGAAGAAAAGAATGAAGAAAAAAGTTTGCTATTTCACTAAAAATAAAATTACTCATATCGATTATAAAGATGTTGAGTTATTAAAGAAGTTCATTAGTCCAAGTGGAAGAATTTCTCCACGTAGATTAACTGGAACTTGTGCAAAGAG
>CAZSMV010000078.1:0-2235 GCA_964608215.1 uncultured Staphylococcaceae bacterium | reverse complement strand
TCATCCAAGAAACTCAGTTTTAATGAGAATATTTTTAAAATTAGGTATTGTGGAGCATACAGGACATGGAGTGCCAAAAATAATTGCTAAATATGGTCGACAAGCATTTGATATACATGATTCCTATATAAATGTTGTAATACCATTTAATAAGAAAGTTCTAGAAACACTAGATCCTTATAAAAATAAAACTAATAATAATGAAAACTCTGATGATTTGAGTGATAAAGAAAAAAGAGTTTTAATGGAACTTGTAAATAATCCTAAAATAGCTTACCAAGAACTTGTTGACGATTTAAGCGTTTCTAGAAGAACAATTTCAAGAATCTTTGAATCATTAACTAATAAAGAATATATACAAAGAATTGGTACAAACAAAACAGGTTACTGGAAAGTTTTAAAATATATTATTTTAATCAAACTGCTTTCAACTAACCAACAAAAAAATGCCTCGTGAAGGAAATTCACCTTCACGGGGCGTTTAACTGTTTATATTGGTAGATATTACCAACTTTAGAATTTATAAAATATAGTTATAAAAAGTCCTGAATTAGATGAGCTAATTCAGGACAAATATAAGGAGCAAGTTGAATAAACTAATTAATTACCAGAAGTATCTGCTTGTTTTCTTGAAGCATCACCATTAGCAATCCAAGTAGTGTTATCACTAAATGATCCAGCAGACCATTCATTTGAACCTTCAATTACTTTAAATCCAGCAGTACCTGTAACCTTAAAGATAGAACCATCTTCATCATAAGAAATAGCATCTTTAATTTTATTACCGCTTACAATAACTTTAGAACTACTATCTAAGCCTGCCATCCTAACAAATCTACCCTTTTGTTTTTCAAGTGTGTTATTAATAAACTTAAAGGTTCCAGTATTCGACTTATTTGAAATTTGAGCATTATTATTATAACATTCTGTAAATGTATTACCTTTAACAGTAAAGTTATTTAATAGTGCAACGCTATTATTAAAATGAATTGGTTGATAATATTTGCTAATTGTATTATTTCTAAGAACAATGTTGTTTAAACCTTTTTTATTACCTTCAACATTCATAAATGAACTATCGTTAGAGCCACTACCAGCGGAGAAGAAATAATTGTTATCATCATTATTTCCATTACCAACGCCTTCACAATTTTGAACAGTGAATCCATCAACTACAAAAGCTGAACCATAAATTTGATCAATAGATTCATTATCTCTTAAATATACAGCTGGAACATTTTTATCTGTATCAGTATTGTTGAAATGTAACCCATCAATCATCACATTTTCAAGTTCAACATACGAAATAAACCAAACATTTTTAAAATCAGTTTCACTATTTGATGATTGAGCGGTGTTATAAGAAAATAATCCTGCCTCTACTTCAAATTGCTTTAAATTAACTGTAGCACCTTCTTCAGCTTTGATAACAATATCTTTGAAAGACCTATAATAAGCTTCATAACTCTGCTTTTTTAAGTCGTCTCTTTTAGTGCTTCCTTCTTTACTTTGTCTTAAATAAATTGTGTCATAATTGCCACTAGCAAGATAGAATGTCTTACCATTAATTGAACCATGTTTACCATCTAAATATTCTTGAATATTAGATGAATTAACATGAAGATCTGTTTGAGCATTGCCTTGAATAGCTTCAACCATATAAGATAATGTACAAGATAAATCTTGATATTCATTACCTACATCTGAAGGCATTGAAATCTCTACAGCAATAGTTTTAGCTTGATCTGAAGCACTAGCTGACCATGTATCATATTTTGATCTTACGCCAACTCCACCATCATATTCTTCTTCACCTATTTTAACTTTAAGACAATCAAACAATCCATCGTCTTTAACTGCTTTTAAAACGGTACGATATTGAACATCAACATTACTACTATTCTCTACTTTAATATTAAATGTTACTTTATCTCCTGGAGTCATCTTATCTAATGTTAAAGTATTATCACTAATACTAGCAGTACCACCATTAGTAAAAGTACCATTAGTGGCTGTTTCACTAATTACATCTTTTTTAGGATCTCCTATTAAATCAACTCCTGAATAAGTCTTTAAATCACTTACAGTCGCTATAACTGCTACTTTACCTGACTTAACTGAAATGTCTACTTTACTTTCACTTGTAAATAAAGCATATGTTCCTCCAGCCATAGTAGCTCCCGCTACCATAATAGCCGCAAGAGACGATAAGACTAAACTTAATTTAGTTCTTTT
>CAZSMV010000077.1:0-2243 GCA_964608215.1 uncultured Staphylococcaceae bacterium | reverse complement strand
TTGCTAGTGCTAGTCTAAAAGTGAGCCACTTTTTATAACTTTGCCCGTTGAAAAGTGAGCCATCAAAATGTATCCTCAAACAACGGAGGATCGGAAAGGTGTTATCACTTATGGATAAAGCAGCAATTATTAAATTGCACGAAAATGGCTATTCGCAACGCCGAATAGCAAAAGACCTTGATCTATCAAGAAATACAGTCAGTAAATGTATTTCTTTATATGAAAAAGATCGGGCATTACTAGCAAAAACCACAGATGAAATTGAAATATCAATAATTCAGGAAAGAATGTTATCTACTAGTAAGATGGATGTTTCTAAAAGAAAGCCAAATAAATTTACTGGGAAACTAAAAGAAAGATTTCTGGAATTATTAAAGATTGATGAAGAAAGATATTCTGTTCTTGGCCCAAACAAGCAAAATGCAACGGCAGCTTCAATTTATAGGCAATTAATTAAAGAAAAATTTGAAATTTCTTCTTCTCGAGTTAGATATTATTGTAACGTATACAAAAATAAAAATAAGGAAGTTTATATAAAACAATTCTATGAATATGGGCTCAGGGTAGAATTTGATTTTCATCAAATAAAGTTAGAAATTAATGGAAAAGTGAAAACTTTTCATCAAGCCACAATATCATGCCCTGCATCAAATTTTATTTTTATTAGATTATTTGATAATGAAAAAACAGCTTCAGTTTTTAGGGGACTAATTGAATTTTTTAGATATGCTGGAGGCGTTCCAGAAGAAGTTGTTTTTGATAATTTAAAACCTGTAGTAAAAGTTTATGGTTATAAAAATAAGAAGCAATTAACTGATGAAATCATCAAGTTTTCAACCTATTATGGTTTCAATGTTACTACTTGTAATGCACGTAGAGGAAATGAAAAAGGACATGTAGAAAATAGCGGAAAATACACGCGCGGAGAATTATTTTCATTGCATTATAAGTTCAAGAATATAGATCAACTAAATGCTTACATAAACGAAAAGATGCTTGAAATCAATGAAAAATCACTAATGGAGTTTGAAAAAGAAAAAGCGAAATATCATTCTTTGCCAATTCATGATTATACAATTGGAGATTTTGGATTAGTGAGAGTTGACTCTAAATATAGCTATGCCTTGGTCGGTACAAATTACTATTCAATTCCTGAAGAATATGTTGGAGAAGATGTTAGGTATACAATAATTAATGATGTTATAGTTTTTTATAAAAACACAAAAGAATTATGCAGACATAAAAAAATAGATGGTACTAATTCTTATTCATTGGACATACACCATTACCTAAAAACACTTTATAAGAAACCTGGTGCAGTCGCTCATTCGTTAGCTTTAAGGCAAGCTAGCGAAGAAATAGTTTCCATCTATACTAAAAAGTATAAAGAAAATCCAAAAGGATTTATAGAATATTTATTTGGAAATAATGAAAAATCCACAAATGAAAACGATGTTGAATCAACAGCATTGCAACAATTGTGTCAAATTAATGAAGTTTATTTATTAGGAGAAAAAAATAATGGATAATATTGAAACTATGGCACGTTCTTTACGTTTGCCAACAATCAGAAAAAATTATAAAGAAATAATCGAAGATTCACTTTCAAAGCAATTAAGTTATGAACAATTTCTTACAGCTTTACTTGAATCCGAATGCGAAACAAGACATACACTTGCTGTTAATAAAATGATTAAGAATGCAAAATTCCCTTATTTACGTACTTTTGCGGAAATTGATTGGAATGCATTTTCTTTGAACATTGCGAATTCTATAAGAGAACTTCAATCACTTACTTTTGTTAAAGAAGGCAGAAACGTTATTCTTGTTGGAAATCCTGGAGTTGGTAAAACTCATTTAGCAATTTCGCTTGGATTACTTGCATGTCAAGAAAAAATGAGAGTCTTATTCGTTACTATTCCAAATTTGGTTCTCGAGTTAAAAGAAGCTTATAAAGAGCGTCAAGTAATTTCATATAAAAAGAAATTCATGAGTTATGATTTAGTAATTTTAGATGAATTAGGTTATATATCTTTTGATAAGGATGGAAGTGAATTATTATTTAATCTGCTTTCAAATAGAGCTGAATGTAAATCAACAATAATTACAACTAATTTAACATTTGATAAATGGCCTTCATTATTTGGCGATACAATTATGACTGCAGCTATGGTTGATCGTTTAACTAATAAAGCAAATATAATACAAATTTTAGGAGATTCGTATAGAGTTAAGCAAACAAA
>CAZSMV010000076.1:0-2256 GCA_964608215.1 uncultured Staphylococcaceae bacterium | reverse complement strand
GCAAAAGATTCTAAACTTAATTGATTAATTATAAGCGCTCAAATAAGGGCGCTTTTTTAATGCAAAAAATAAAAGCATAGATAAATATCCCAGTTGAATAAATAAGTGGCTTAAAATCAAAAGTAAGCGCGTAAATAAGCCAATTAAATATATAAGATAAATATAATTAATATATATATACATATATACATATATACATATATACATATAAACATATAAATATATAAATAAAGCTGTTAAACTTAAAAGAATCTGACCCACCATGTTTTTAAACTTTAAAAAAGATTTTAAAAAAGTTTTAAAAATCATTAAAAAAATCTTGTAATAACGATTACAACTATATATAATGTAATTAATCAATAAGGAGGTTCAGTAAATGGAACAATTAAAAAATGCTGTTGCATTTGAAACTAAAAACAATGTTTTAGAAGTTCAAAATTTTGAAGTCGTTAAAAACAAAATTGCGAAGGAAATCAATAAAAACTATAAAGTGAGCATCATCCAGTCGAAAGAAGACTATAAAGCGCAAAAAGAAAGTAGAGCAGAATTAAACAAAATTGCGAAGGAAATCAATGATAACAAAATTGCTTGGGTGAACGATTTAACCGCGAAAGTGAAAGAGCAAACGAAAGAGATATGCGAACTCATTAAAGCGAAGGCAAGCGAATTCGATAATTCAATTAAAAATTACGAAAGCGAAGTAGGAAATCAAACGAAAGAAAAAGCGAAGTTTGAGTTAACAATAAAGTTTACTTCGAAAGAAGATTTAGACAACTTTATTAAAAAATTACCAAAGAAATTAGAATATTCAGTAAAGGAGAAATAGACAAATAAGCGAAGAAAATATTTAGATGGTGTATTTGAGCGGGCACCTTAAAAAAACCGCTCTAAATCAAAAGTAGGGGCTTAAAATAGGCGATTAGAGAAATAAGGAGAATAAATAAAATGAAAAAAAATGAAATATTAAAAAAATCAATTCAACAAAATTGTGATTTTGGCGAAAATGGATTTTTTATTGAAGGCGATTTATTAGAAAGTATTGACAGTTTAAATTTGATTAAAAATTCAGCTGCAAAAGTTAGACTTTGCAACTTAATTAAAGCATTAATCATGATTAGCTGGAAAAGTGATGTTAAGAGTTTAAAAATGATTATCAAAGAAATTAATTTATTAGCGAAAGAAGGAAACGAAAATGGAAAAGTGCAATAAATTAAAGAGACAAAATTGTCTCTATCGTTATTTAGTAAATCATGGTGGTGAATTTTGGAGAACGCGAAAAGAAATTGTCGAACTTGCGTGTCCTGGTCAATACGGCGAAAGCGAAATAAACGAAAATGGGCATTCTCATCAAATCTTGGATGATATAAAAGCAATAAATAACAATAGCGAATTTGAAAAAATAATCATTTATAAAAACAATATGATTAAAATTGCAAACGAAGAAGAAGCGAAAGCCTATTCAAAAGAATTCTTAAAGAAAGGGCTTATACAACTTAAACATTATCATTCATTATTGCGAAAGATAAAAAGCGAAGGACAGGGGCAATTCACTGAAGAAGAAAATGTTATTCATACATTAGAAAGGTATTTATAAATTATGGAAAAATTAGAAGCTTATGAACTATTCAAAAATAGTTATTGGGAAGGCGATGGTAAGTTATTAGATTATGATTTCGAAGGCGTTTTGGAAGTTGTAGATACATTTGATATCGAACTTACAAAAGAGCAAAAAGAAAAGATTGGCGCTTATTTAATCGATAAATACGAAAGCGAACTCGAAGATTATCAAGAATATTTATCAAAAATAATACACGAAAGTGAAGAAGAAGACGAAGCAAGAGAACATTATTACAAAGGAGAATAAAAAATTATGGAAATGACAACAACTAAAAAAATGACAGTCAGTCAAGCAATGGCAAGCAATGGAGTAAAAGCACTTCAACAAAACTTGCAATTAACACAAGAGCAAATTATGAAAGCGAATTCAGCAGCTTTAACACTTGCTTCAAATCCAGCTTTAAGAAATTGCGACGGATTATCAATCGTAAAATATTGTTTAGAAATTGCAAGATACAATTTTTCAAGAGACGATTGCGTTTATCCAGTTCCTTATGGAAGTTCATTACAAGCACAAATCGGTTATAAAGGCTTTAGAGAATTAGCATTACAAAGTGGCGAATATTACGATATAGGCGCAACAAAAGTTTATAGTTGCGACAAAATTAAACGTGATAGAATGACGGGAAAAATCAAAGT
>CAZSMV010000075.1:348-2281 GCA_964608215.1 uncultured Staphylococcaceae bacterium | reverse complement strand
AGACAAGCTCGATGTCCGCGCTGTACCGCCCGACTTCTGCGTCCGCCGTGTCGGCGTGCGACAGTATGATCCTGTTGTCCGCACTCTCGATGCGGCAGACCACTGCGCTCTCGAAGCTCGGCAATTCGCGCACCGTCAGAACCAGCTTGTCGCCGTCCTGCATGGTGTACGCCGTGCCCTCGCCGTCAGTGATGCTCACCTCAAGCTCGGCATCATCGCCGCGCGTGATGTACACCACGTTGTCCTCTACCTTGAACATTTGCTCACCTCCGTCAAATCGCAATCGCCAGCCATCTGAGCCTGATAGCATAGCTGTTGCTGGTCTGGCTGCATATCCGTGCCGTAAAGCCCTTGTTCGTCACGCTGTCGTTGACCACATACGCCGATATGCGCCCGACATACTGGTCGCTCGTTGCCGTGTCCTTGCCGAAACCCACCAGCACCATGGGTACTACGTCAGTATCGAATGCCTTTGCGAAAGTCACAGCCACGTCAACGTAGTTGTTTCCGCTGACGGTAACCGCAGTTTCAACGCCGCCCTGCGCAAAGCCTTGGACGCCCTTATAGAAATATGCGGGATAATTGCACTCGAACATCGGGTTGTTCTCTGTGGATTTGCAGAACTTGCCGAATGCCACGCCGCCCGTGGAGCACCCGGAAAGATGCATGTTGGCAAATGCCCTTGCTATGCTGCCCACCGCATAGGCATTCTCATAGCCGTTGGTCAGGTACAGCAGAAAGCTGTAGTCATTGCCGTTGGAGAAGGTCTGCGTGATAAGCGACGTGCTCTCCGTGAACCCCGTGCATGCCGTGGATATCGTGCAATTCAGCGTTACCTGGGAATCGCTCGTCGTTGCGGCGCTGCTGCCCTCCACACAGTACAGCTTCAGGCTGTAGCCGTGCGCCGTGATCAGCGAGGAATCCGTGTCACCCGTCAGCTTGAGCGTCGTTGCCAGCGAAGAAGATTCGTCGTCCGGCGTGCGCTCCACGGCAAACTTCAATTGCGGATTGTCCTTGTAGGAGAGCATGGTCAGGTATTCGCTGTTCGTCCCGCGCAACGTATAGCAGTTATCATAGTTGCCGTCGCCGGTGATGAATTCCTTTGCAGTTACGCCAATCCAAAAATAACTGTCGGTTGTGTTCATCACGTATTCCGTCGTGTCGATCGGGAACTGACCATTGAGGTTAAACGTAACTGTGCCGCTGAATGTCTTGGAGACGTTCTTACCCCAGGAAATGGAATCAAAGCCCCCGCTCTCGCCGTAATAGTCGTCGCTGCCGTACAAGAAGACCGTAGCCGTACTGCCTTTGCGTCCGTCGGAGCGTGAGGACTTGTAGGTGGCTTCCAGCTCAACACGGCACTTGCTGATAGCCACACCGGATACATTCTTAAGCGTCACGGAAAACTGCGTGGTCTCGCCCGGCGCAATAACGCTCGGCGAAAAAGACAAGGCAGTGATTTCAAATGCGCCGTTGTCAAACGTCGGATACGCCATAGTGTTACCCCCTTACTCAAGTTTGAATGCCAGACCGCCGTCGCTCGTCCTGCGCAATTGATACTTGCCGAACTGCACGTAGTTTGCCGCGAACTGCGAATACGGCGTTTCCTCGCCGTTCATGTATATGCCTACGCCTCTGTTGGTCAGCACCATTTCATTCAGCGTATTCCTGGCTTTCATGTGTGTGCCGTTGGTCTTGATCACAATATACTGCATGTCGTCGTTTATCTTGTACACGTCTTCCTGCAGCTTGGTTATATTGCTGTTCGCAGTGCTTGCGTCTGAGAGCGCCTGTGTGGCATCCTTCTGGGCAGCGCTTGCAGCGGAACTTGCGCTGTCGGCAGCGCTCTGTGCCTTGCCCGCTGCCGCACTTGCGTCACTTGCGTCTGAGAGCGCCTGTGTGGCATCCTTCTGGGCAGCGCTTGCAGCGGAAC
>CAZSMV010000075.1:0-248 GCA_964608215.1 uncultured Staphylococcaceae bacterium | reverse complement strand
CTTGCCCGCTGCCGCACTTGCGTCACTTGCGTCTGAGAGCGCCTGTGTGGCATCCCCGTCGATCGTTACAAGTTTGCCCGCCATAATCTCGATGCTGTCCCCGCCGTATATCTTGCTCGTATACAGCGCGTCCACGAATGCCTGATTCGCTATCAGATACTTTGCCATCAAATCCGTGGACGAAAGCTCCTCTATAAACGCCGAGTCCGCCGACAGGTACTTGGCCGTCAGCTTCATCACGTCCGCCG
>CAZSMV010000074.1:0-2308 GCA_964608215.1 uncultured Staphylococcaceae bacterium | reverse complement strand
CCTAGCAAAGTATTTTCTTAACGAGTGGCATCCAACAGGATATGACACTTTAACTGCATCAGCAAGTTGTTTTATTACCTGCCATGCTCTTTGCCGAGTAATTGGTTTATTTACACCTTTTCTGCTTTTAAATAAGTATTCACCATCTATTAACTCATTTCTATTGATATAGCCTTGAATATCCTTGTATAGTGATGGATGCAGTTCAAACGACTGTTCCTTATTAGTTTTAAATTCTCTTGTATATACACCACCATTTTTAAAATTATCAACTCTTAATTGAAGTATATCTTCTATCCTAAAAGCCAAATTCATTCCAATAACTAAAATCATATAATTTCTATCCCATAAATACCTTTGTTCTTCATCCTTGTCTAATTCTGCTTGATTTCTTGTTTTTTTACATAATACAAGCATATTATTAATATCATGTGCCTCAAATGGTCTTACAGTCTTTCTACCAAAGTTTACTCTAAATGTTCTACTCATAAGCAGTCCTCATTTAATCAATCTTATAGCAGATATTTTGCCATTTTTTGTAAGCATCAAGATATAGTTCTTTTTTATCACCGTTATATGTAAATTCATAATACATTCCATCTGATAATGTTGTACTTAATAATGCCTTATTATTTTGTAATGTTTTACAACTCCAAACTACAAATACACAATCTTTTGTAATATTTATTAAACTATCACTTTTATCCAAATTAGAGTTCACATATTCAACTAATTTTGATACACATAAATCAATAAATTCGTTATTCTTCATCAACATTCACCTCTTTTACTATAAAATCATCACCATATACACTATTTATTTCATCGCATAATCTTTGTGCTTCTATTGAAGTATTAAAATATAACAATTCTAATTTTTCATTAATATTCTTGCCTTTAAATATATATGGTTCTAGTGGATAGCAACTTATATATATACGATGCTTTCCTATATCGGTAGCATAATATAATGCTCTTTCACCACTCATGCCTAAACTTTCACCTTTTATATTAAATTGTTCTTTACTTGGTGCTAAACAAATGTATTTAACCATTTTGTTCAACCTCCCCAGTTTCAAAGTTTATTTTCATTTGGTTTTCATCAACATTTTCTTTCATATTTACACCTCTTTGCTAGTCTTTATTGAAGTATTAATAATAATTTCCATTGCATCTATTAACTTTTTTATTTCTTCAAATGTTGGTAATCTATTATTATTCATACAAACTTCCCATTCAAGATGAAACATTAATTCTAATATGTTATAATTTTTTTCTTTCTTCATTTATTCTCCTTTAAATTGTTAATTTCATCTATTAGTTCGTTGATTTTGTTATTCATGTCTCTTGCTATTTTTACTAATAAATCAATTATTTTCATTTTTTATCACTCCCTTGTTCTATTTCTTGCATTTTATTTATTATCTTTACAAACCATATATCTTGGCTTTCTTCCCACATGCTTTCTAAATATTCTTTTAAGTTATTCCAATTATCTTTATAATTTTTATAACTCAATAATTCATATCTATCATATTCTTGAACATCAATTATTTTAAAACCTCTATGTTCATTTTTGTTAAGTCTTTCATATTCTTTAATTATCATTTTTAGGTGTTTGTTTTCTTTTGCATAAGCACTATTCGTATCAAGTACATCTTTTATATATTGATAAATAGTTTTATCAGGCTTATCATTTGAATTTGCAAAATCTCTTAATATTTGAAATTTATCTTTCATTTCAACACAGCTCTACTTTCTAATTCATTAATTGCTTTATTCATAATACTAGTTATTGCTTTTAAATGTTCTAATAATAATTTAGTATTACCATTATTTATTTCATAGATTGCATTTACACTTTCTATGTTAATATTTTGATTTAAAATAGTAATTACAAATCTTTTTGATACTTCAACATAGTTATTCATTATCTGATACTCCTATTCATAATAATATTTCATTCTGACACCTCTATACCCTCTTGTATTAATCTTACTCTTAAATCTCTAATTTCTTCTTTTAATAGTTTTATTTTTTCATTAGCATATAATCCATCAAGTATATAATCAATTTCAATTAATCTATTTACACGTTTAGGACTTTTCTTCCCGACTTCCCATAAATCAGATATTTCTCTTTCTATTTTTTGTTTTTGCTCTTCATAAAAATCAATTAAATCTTTATTCACAATTATTTACCCTTTCATTTTCAAGCAGTTTTATATTCTCTTTTAAATATCTTACTTCTGATTTTAATGATTTAACAGATAAATATTTAGAAAGATTATTAGCTAATAACGATAATT
>CAZSMV010000073.1:0-2345 GCA_964608215.1 uncultured Staphylococcaceae bacterium | reverse complement strand
TACAATAAAAAGTCTTAATTTTTTAATAAGGGCGATGATACTTTCATCGCCTATATGTTAGAAATAAATATAATTATGAAAAATGAGACAACTTTATTTGTTTATTTTCGTGCAACCAAGAAAATGAACATGTACATTTTCTGGTAATCTTGATTTTTAATATTTTTATAAAAATATTAAAAGATTTATGGAAAAAAATATTTAGTTAAAACTATAAGAAATTCAGAAATGAAAGATTCAAGTCTTGATGACAATCTTCAAAAAGTCTTAAACGAAAAAACATAAGAAGGTCGGAATCTTTTAAAATATGATTTTAATTTTTTAATTTATATTGTGGTTTTTGAAAGAGAAGTTAAAGAATAAAAAACTATTCAAAAAATTCCATCACTTTTAAGAATTTATCAAATCTAGGAAGAGCAAAATCGAGTTTACCATATCCATTAGATTTAATAATATCTTTTTTTATTAAATCCCTGCGAATTCGTTGAAAATTACTTTCTTTTAAGTTCGAAATTTTCATGATTTCACTAGCTTCTTTGGCTTTGCTTTTATTAATAGCAGTGCAAAATTTCTTTTCTTGCTCTGTTAAATCTTTATATATAACAGAATATCCATTTGAAGCTAAATAGTGATCATATTTTTCTAAAAATTCATCATTTATTTCTTTATATTTATTTTCATAAAATAAGTAGCCAAGAACTTGATAAGCAAAGGCATATCCTGAAGTTAATTTAGAAAGAGAAGCAGCTAAAGAAAAAGAAATATTTAAGAGTTTTTCATATTCTTTAGCAATTTCTATTTCATTAAGTGGACCTAGTTCTATTTTTGGTGTTCTAGAAAGAAAACTTGATGATTTAGAGTTTATTAAAGCATCAATATTATTTTTAAGCCCAGTCATAAGTAAAAATAATTTATAATCTTTGCAAATCATTGCTTGATAAAAGTTAGCAAATTTTTTAACTTCAATGCTTGAAGTGACTTCATCAATTGTAATAAGAACTTTTTTATTATTATCATTTGCTTTTTTAAGTAATTTTTCAAAAATAATTTCTGGATTACTTGTTGTTTCTTTTTTACTTATTTGCAAAGAAAATATTTTTGCATTTATGGTAATTGACCAATCATTAAATAATTTATTCTTTTGACCTTCATAGAAAAATTTTTCTGCTAAATCTTTCATGATATCGCCTTGAGAATTTATATCTAATACAATCCAATCATTAGAATTTGTATATTCTTTAGCAATTTCTCTAAGCATAACAGTTTTACCACTTCCTCTAATTCCAGTAATAATATAAGCATAGGTAGAAGGATTAAAACTATCGAATGTATCAATTATTTTTTTATATTCATCTTCTCTTTTTATGATGCTTACTGGTGATTTTCCAAACATTAAACTAAATGGATTATTATTTAATTCGTCTTTTATCATGCCTTCAACCTCCAAAATAATATACAACTCTATACAACTTTGAATATATTATGCAACTTTATGCAACTTTATGCAACTTTGAAATTTATATACAACTTTATACAACTCTTAAGATCCATTAATAAAAATATCTTTCATGTTTTTGAAAGATATTTTTATTAAATTCATTTTAAAAACCAATAAGATTCAAACGACTATTTACCATCATCTTTAAGATCGCATAACATCATTATTCCAATAAATAAATAGCTACCAACGTGAAATCACGTTGTACTGACAAAACCCTATAAGGGCGAATACTCCACCGACCCATAAAATGCCATGGAAGGTCTGACAACCGTGTCCAATACTGGCTACCATTAATAGTATATTAGTTACAATCCCATTTAATTTTATCAACAACATGGGTGATAAAGTGGGTGATAAAACACTTAATGCATCCCAAATTAAAGTTCTTACCGAAATTAGAAACAATCCAAATATTAGAAAGACAGAATTAGAAATAGTTTGTGCACTTGGGAAAACTTCCATAGACAATATAATTAAAGTTTTAAAAGAAAAGGGATATATTGAAATAGTAGGATCAAATAAAACTGGATATTAGAAAGTAAATGACTAGTTTTTATAAATGCAATGTTATGCAAGTAGTTGTAAGAGTTTGCATCTATTCGTATAGGCTCACCTAATAAATCTATGGGCGCAATAAATAATAATGGGCATGTATGTATTGAAGTGCATATTAACTAATAATATAGCAATAAATATCATAATTGAATTTGCAGTGACATTATTTACGTCATTTATGACAGAATCATTTACGACATTATTACTTGACACAATTTGTCGTCTATTTTATACTTTAAATTAAGGAGATGATTTTAATGAATTTTGGTCAAGAAGATGAAATACTTGA
>CAZSMV010000072.1:0-2349 GCA_964608215.1 uncultured Staphylococcaceae bacterium | reverse complement strand
AAATTCATCGTGCCAAAAATAAGTTTTCAACTGGCATGGTTGGTTTAATGATAGGCTTTATTTTGGCTTGCATTTCATTCTTATTTTTGTCTATGTCATTTAAAGCGACAAACAATTATGAAATTGTTTATGGCGTTGAATTCTATGTATTTGTTGCTTTAATTGCGATAGGAGCATTCTTGCTCATATTTGGTTCGGTTTATGTTGTTATAGGTGTCAAAAGAACAAAGATATATCAAAACGTTTTGAAAGATATTCAAAACGAAACATTTGTTCAATAACTTTGGTTTAAAGACGTATTGTCTTAAATATAAATTTGGAGGAAATTATGAAGAAAAAATTTATTAATGTCTTAGCGCTTGGTGGCGTTGCGGTATTAGGACTTGCTGGTTTGGTTGGATGTAATGAAAAAGAAGAAGAAAAGAAAGCTGCTCCTGTTACCAATATGTCCATTTCCAATAAGAGTGCTTTAACTGAAGAATGGAAAATTGGCGAAAGCGATAGAACAATGGCTTTTACATTTGAAGGTGCAAAAGTTAATGTTGCTAATGCAATTTCAAAAGGATTATTGACAATTAAAAGTAGTGATTCTGCAGTAGTAGTTGTTAATGGATTTGTTTTACAATCTGTAGGAGCTGCAGGTACTGCTGTTATTACAGCAACTTATACAAATGAAGAGAGTTTAGGTGGTGCTTCATTTAAAGATACTGTTGAAATAACAATTAAAGAAAACGATAAAGAACAAGCTGCAAAATCAGTAACAATTAAAGAATTTAAAGAAGCTGAAATTGCAACTGATTCGAGTGGAAGTTTAGTAAACAAAGAAGTTTATCAAATCAAAGGTAAGATAAAAGGCTTTGGAAAATCTGAATCAAGTTTATCTGATTCTGCAAGTGGTGCTACTGCTTATGGTAATTTATTCTTAGAAGATGATACAGGTGTTGTACAAATTTATGGTTGCTCTGTTACAAATACCTGCTTAACTTATGCAGATGGCAAATGGACCTTTAAAAATCCAAAAGATTTCATAAGCAATTCATGGACTTCAGCTTTAAAAGCTGGTGATGAAATTACAATGTTTGTCACTAGATGTGATTATAAAGGTGTTATTGAAGGAAATGGTAGAATCGTTGCTGGCGCAACATTAGTTTCTGGTACAGAAGTTGATTTTGCTGATGTTGTAAATGATAGCAATGTTAGCGCAAGCACAAAAGTATTTGTTACTACAGCTACAATTAAAGGTTTTGGTAGCAAGGAAGCAAGTTTAACTGATAATGCATCTGATGCAGGTGTTTATGGCAATTTATTTGTTACTGATGGAACAAATACGATCCAAGTTTATGGTTCAACTGCTAGTGAAGGCGCTATTTCTTGGACAGGTTCAAAATTCAAATTTACAAATCCAAAAGATTTCAAATCTAATGAAGTTACAAGCAGCTTAAAATCTGGCGATAAGATTAAGTTTGTTGCTATTAGAGCTGATTATAATGGAATTAAAGAAATTTCAATCCAATCTGTTACGAAAGTTGCTTAATTAAAATAATTATTATAGAAGGCCACAAAAGTGGCCTTCTATTTCTTAAATTTGTAGTTGTAGAGTAATTTAAAATAAGTTTACATTGAAGGTCTATTTAGATATAATATTAAAGCGTTTTGGTCCTCTAGCTCAGTTGGTAGAGCAACTGACTCTTAATCAGTGGGTCCGGAGTTCGAGTCTCCGGAGGATCACCAAAATAATAAGCAAATCCCTATTAATTTAGGGATTTTATTTTGCACAAATTTTATGCAAAATAAAAATATTTTTAACATATTTTTTGATATTACAAAAATTATCTCTATAATTAAATTATGATTACAATTTATACCTCGCCTAGTTGCGCTTCTTGTAAAAAAGTCAAACAATGGTTTGATGAAAATAATATTCCTTATAAAGAGAAGAATATTTTTACATCTGTTTTAAATCCTGAAGAACTTAAAGACATTTTAAGAAAAACTGAAAATGGAACAGATGATATTATTTCAACTAGAAGCAATATTATTAAAGAAGGTAAAGTCAATATTGATGATATGAAAATAAGTGAACTTATTGATTTTATTATTAAGAATCCTTCGATATTAAAAAGACCTATAATGGTTGACGATAATAAGATTCAAGTTGGATATAATAAATATGAAATTTCATCATTTATACCAGCCGCAAGAAGAGTAGCATTAAATAATTGTCCTCATGCGCAAGTATGTGAAAATTGCCCTAATGGGAATAAAAAATAAGTAGTATTTGCTACTTATTTTTTAAAAATTTAATATTAATAAAAATGGAATTAACCATTTTTATAAATTAATGTTTAA
>CAZSMV010000071.1:1265-2584 GCA_964608215.1 uncultured Staphylococcaceae bacterium | reverse complement strand
GAGATTCTGAAAGAGAGAAAAGTGGGAGGTGTGGTATGCAATGACAACAGAGCCGCATTCTCTTTCCTCAAAGCTGCAGGGAAGTCCGGAATTTCGGTTCCTGATGAACTCGGAATAATAACCTTCGATAATTATCCTCTTGCCGAATATATGGATCCTCCTCTCTCCGCCGTCAGCGTAGACACTCTCGCGCAGGGGGAAACTGCAACGTCTGTTCTTATCCAGAAACTGAAGAATAAAGGAACCGACAGACAGATTCTCATATCTACCGGAATCATCGAAAGAGCTTCAACAGGGAAGAGTGCAACATGAACAGGGCGGCAATGTTCCACAGACAGTCCAGGGAGTTTATTTATCCGACATCACGCGAGGACCTGCATGTCAGATTCTACGCTGAAAAAAGTGATATCGCGAGTGCCGGAATGGTCTACTGGAAGCGCAATACATCACATGTAAATGAAGCCTCTCTCAAAAGAGGTTCCGTCGGATTCTACAGGGAGGAGTTCTGCACAGATATTCATTTTCATGAACCCGTTCATTATTTGAAATACTATTTTATCATTACTGATTTGCAGGGAAGAAAGGCTTATCTGACAAATAAAGGGGTGCAGTCCGAATTCCGGGACGGAGACGAGTTCAATTTCCTGTGCACAGGAAGACGTGATTATGTGTCGACTCCCAGCTGGGCTGCGGGTGCTGTCTGGTACCAGATATTTCCTGACAGATTCTCCCGAGGGGGCAATGTGGAAGACGATTGCCTCGTTGCGTGGTCGACAATACCCGAAGGACCGTATGAAAGATTCGGAGGAACACTTTGCGGAATCACGGACAGAATTGACTATCTGTCTTCGCTCGGAGTCAGTGTCGTCTATCTTAATCCGGTCTTCAAGGCTGACTTCAATCATAAATATGCAACAACAGACTACCTCCAGATCGATTCTGATTTCGGGACATGTGAAGATTTCAGAAGACTTGTTACCTCCCTTCACAGCCGGGGAATCAGGATTGTTCTGGACGGGGTCTTCAATCATACGGGACGGAGTTTCTTTGCATTCAGGGATCTTGAGGAGAATGGTGCAGATTCCAGATACGCAGACTGGTTTTATCCTCATTCATTTCTGCTTTCGGAAAATCCTCTTAATTATGAGTGTGTTGGAGACTATCCTCCGATGCCGAAACTTGATACTTCCAATGAAGAAGTCCAGACATATATCATCGGCGTGATGCTCCACTATCTCCGCGAATACGAAATTGACGGATGGAGGCTTGACGTGGCGGATGAAGTGGCGTCATCGTTGTGGGTGAGAGCGAGAAATGCG
>CAZSMV010000071.1:0-1255 GCA_964608215.1 uncultured Staphylococcaceae bacterium | reverse complement strand
AAAGCTGAGTTCCCTGATGCGATACTTCTCGGTGAAACCTGGGGAGACGGCTATACCCTTGTCGGTGACGGACTTCTTCTCGACGGTGTGATGAACTATCTTTTCAGAGATGCCGTAGTATCGTTCTGCCAGGGGCGAAGCTCTGTTGATTTCTTCCTTTGTGCTCTCGGAGAGATGTATCTCAAGTATCCGGATCCGGTCAACAGGGTGAATCTGAATCTTCTGGGAAGTCATGATACGGAGAGAATTCTCACTGTACTGGGTGGTGACAGGAGCATGCTCAGATGCGCCGTTGCGCTTTCCTTCTTTCTTCCGGGAGCCCCGTGTATATATTACGGAGATGAAGCCGGAATGACAGGTGCCAACGACCCGGACTGCAGAAGGGGGATGCTCTGGGGAGAAAAGCAGGACAGCCTTCTTGTTGAATTCTACAGAGAGATGGTCTCTTTCAGAAAATCCTGCCCCGGTCTTTCAGCCGGCAAAATGGAAGTACTTTTCGAGTCAGAGGAGAAGAGATCGTTCGTTCTGGAGAACGTTAATTATGTTCTTGCAATGAATGCTTCCTCCTCCGTACAGGAGCTTCCGCTCCCTTACACGGATTCCCTGGATGCTGTATTTCCGCACGACTGCATGAAAGAAGATTATTGCGCAACCGCTTCGTTGAAGCTGGACGCAAAATCTTTTGTGATATTCAAAAGGAGGATGATGAAATGAAAAAAGCTGCAATTTGTCTTTTGATCATTGCTATCACCGTATCTGCTGCATTTGCAAATGCGGCATCTGAAAAAGCCAGTGATGTTGTCACAATCAACTTCTTGCACCATTACAGCGCGGAATCCGCCGAGAACAAGACTCTGACTGAAGTTCTTATCCCGGAGTTCGAGAGGCAGAATCCCGGAATTAAGGTCAATGCCGTTCCTCACGAATGGGCTGATCTGCACGATAAGATCCTCATCAGTGCAAACAGTAACAGTCTTCCGGATGTTGCCCGCTGTGACATCGCCTGGCTTCCGGAATTCCAGCAGATGGGAATCCTGGTTGCACTGGACGAGGAAATCGAAGGTTTCGAGGCTAAAAAGGATGAGCTTCTTGACAGCGCCATGTCTACAGCTTATATCCAGGGCCATTATTACGGCCTGGCTCTCAACACCAACTCGAAAATCTTATTCTATAACGTGAAAATGCTCAAGGATGCCGGCGTAGAAGTGCCTTCCACGATGGAGGAATGGGTTGCCGCTGTAAGAAAGATTGCAGG
>CAZSMV010000070.1:0-2674 GCA_964608215.1 uncultured Staphylococcaceae bacterium | reverse complement strand
GACTAAATTCTAGAATTATTTAAAAAACGGAAGTAACAAAAAGAATTCACATTTTTGATTAAATATTTCAGTTTGTTATTTTATAACCCTATCAAAAATTGTATAATCTATTTAAGAGGTAAAATCTATGGAAGAAAATAAAACTAGCAAAAGTAAGAATTTGCAATTAGCTACAAAAATATTTCTAATTATTGGATGTGCTTTATGTTTATTTTATGTTTTATACATGGCTGAACAAATTTCTGCAGACAATAAAGCAGAAGGAATTAATTTTCCAACTTGGATATGCATATTTTGTTTATTACCTTTAGCTTGGAAAATCCCTATGACAGTTTCTTATTTTAAAAAGACAAAGAATAATTATGAAATTTCTATTGCATTTAAAATATGTGCATTATTGTTCGTTGATCCAATTGCTGGAATTTTAATGCTTTGCGATAATAAAAATAACTAAAAGAAAAGTACTATTTTGTTAGTGATTGTTTATATACTTAACTTAAATAGTACTTTTTAAACGTTAAAGGAAGATACATTCTTGTCAAATACTATTTTGTTACGAAATAACAATATTAAAATGTTACAAGTTTTAATAGGAGAGTAATAAACTACGGAAGAAAAAAACTAATAAAGAAAATAATTTGCAAATAGCGATTAAAGTTTTATTAATACTTGGATATTTTTCATTAATTTTTGCTGTTGTAGCACTAGCATTCTATATTCAATTTCTTAATATTTTCCAAAACGCAGTTAGATATATTGAAATTCCAATATGGTTCTGCTTATTTGGCTTTTTACCTTTAGCTTGGTATATTCCAATGACAATTATATATTTTAAGAAAACAAAGAATAATGAAGAAATTTCTATTGCTTTCAAGATATGTGCTTTATTATTTGTTAATACTATAGCTGGAATTTTAATGATTTGTGATAACAAAGGATAAAATAATGGTTTAAAAGCTTAATCTAAAGATTGTGCTTGAAAACATTATTCACCAATTGAAGGTGCGTATTTAATAAAATCAATGGATATTTCAAAATATTTTAATTCAACACTATTTTTGTTGTGTTATATCTCTATCAAAAATGGTAGAATACGCAAAAGGAGATAAAGTTTATGGAAGAAAATAAAACTGCTAGATATAATACCTTACAAGTGCTTGCTAAATTATTTTTAGTTGTTGAGAGCGTTTCTTATCCTCTTGCTGGTTTAGTATTAATGATAATAGCATTAACCAATGATTATTTAGGCGGTTATTATCGAGTAGATAATATGGATGGTGTAACATGCTTTTTGTTTGGCCTTTTGACTTTAGCTTGGTGTATTCCTATGACAATACATTATTTTCGTAAAACAAAAAAGAATGAAGGAGTTTCACTTGCTTTTAAAATATGTTCATTTATATTTGTTAGTCGAATTGCTGGAATTTTAATGATTTGTGATAACAAAAACTAAATAAATAAACAAACAACGCGTTTGATCTAAATAGCATTTTTAAATATGTTCGCCAATTAAGGTGATATTAAATAAATTTGGAGAGAGATTATGAAAAGAAATAAAAATGATTCAACTAACACAATGGAAGATGTTGCTAAAACTTTCATGATTATTTCATGTGGAGTTGCTGTATTTATTTTTATGTACAACCTTTTATTCTTTGGTTTAACAATTAATGAACATCAAAGTTCCGCAATCCCTTTCCTTATTGGAATGATTGCATGTGTTGCTTATTTAGGTTGGACTATTCCTATGACTGTTATTTATTTTAGAAAGATACATAGTGGAGAACAACCATCATTAGCTTTTAAAATTTGTACTACAATATTTGTTAACTCGATTTCGGGAATTTTAATGCTAGTTGATAATAAAGAAGTAGCAGAAAATTAATATTTATTCACCAATTTAAGGTGATATTAACTAAGTTTAAAGAATATTTTTAATTTAAAGGAAATAAAATTATGGAAGAAAATAAAATTAATAAAAGAGATAATAGTTTACAAGTAGTTGCTAAAGTATTTTTAACTTTTTGTTGTGCTTTTTATTCAATTATTGCTGTTTTACTTTTGGCGATTTTTGCTGCAATACCTTACATTTGGTTATTAGGTTTTGTACCTTTATGTTGGCTTATTCCTATGACAGTAATTTACTTTAAATCAATAGATGAGAATGAAGATGTTTCTATCACATTTAAAATTTGCGTTTTTCTATTTGTTAGTAGAGTCGCTGGAATTGCAATGATTGCAGATGGAGTAACAAAAAATCTTTATGATGCTATACAAAAGCAACAAGACCAAGAATTAAGCTAGGATTAATAACTTTTTTTGCAGCATTATATAAATCAATCCATATTTGTTCCATTATTTTCACCATCCTTTATTGAGAAAATTATACCATTTAATCCACTTTTTTTACTACATTACCATCTTAATCAAATTTGTATTCTTTCTTATAAGTAAAATGTTCGTGTTCCTTGCATTCCAACATATTCACCAACATTTTCTAATTTTTTAATCTTCTTTAAAAAAGGCAGCTACATTTTCAAATAACTGCTTCTTATGCTTATATAGGCACTTTCTTGCATACAAATCCATTATTATTTATTGTGCCCATAAATTTATAACGATATATTCATCTTCTAATTCTAAATAATACAATAATTAAGAATTAATCATTAAT
>CAZSMV010000069.1:0-2772 GCA_964608215.1 uncultured Staphylococcaceae bacterium | reverse complement strand
ACCATTTAGACAAAATAAAAAATATAGACAAAAACACAATTGTTCTTCATGGTCACACCCATATTTTTGCTATCTATAAAAAAGATGATATGACATTCATTAATCCAGGAAGCATTTCAATTCCAAGAAATAATCATCCTAAAACTTACGCTTTAATAGAGAAAAACGGAATATCAATACTAGATAAAAAAGATAATATTCTATTAAAATTCACCTTTATAGAAAATCAAATGTAAAATATTAGTTGCTTGATTTGCGTCTTCCTCAACTGAAGTTCCCGCCCCCATATGTGAAACAAAAAACAATAGGATTGACGCAATAAAAATAGAGGCGAATGTTATCCAACGGCTTTTTGGAATCTTAAAACTTTTAAATTCTAATCCCATAGTCAAGCCTAAATAAAATATAGTTTCCAAAACTAAATTAAAGAGAAATAAAACCATAGAACTTGAAATATTCAATAATCCACTAGAAAAAATAGACATAGAATACAAAATTGGAATCATAGTCTTATAGCCAAACCAAGTTTTGCTTCTTTCTTCAGTGTCCTCATTCTTTGACATCTTAATGGTGTTTGAAATTCCGACACATGCTAAAAAGCAAGCAACAATTTGAACGACAATTGACATTAACATCATAATTAAAGAAAAATTGTAATCACTAAATTCTATTTCAGGACATTTAGTTAAAAGTAATGTTCCAAAATGTGATCCAATATAAATAAAACTGCCAAATGGGAATAATAACAAACTAAAATACAGCGATAAAATACTATTACTAGAAGAAAAAAATGTTGTTATTATTGACCCTGTTATCGAACAATAGAAAATAATATAAAAAACGGAATCTATAACTCTATTCGCTTTTATTACAAAAGCTGTAAAAATAAGATACAACGCAATTGAAGATATTATCAATAAAAAATACATTGGTATATATTTAATTAAATCTAAATCCGATTCTTTAACTAAAATAACAATAAAGCCAGCTAAATAAGCAATAGTAAATGGAATAAAAATCTTAATGTATCCAATTATTAATTTTTGAATATAAAAAGATTTTCTTGATATTGGCAATGATGCATATACATCAACTGCATTCTTATTTTTATATTTTGAAAAATTAGTAATAGGAATAATTGCACAAAGTGCACCAATCATCAATATAATTGTCTGATGACAAGATGATGGATAATTATAATATGTATACATTCCATCAACTTCAATTGAATATTTAAGATTAGCCATTGTCAAAACGAAACAATAAACTGCTGTCATTAAAGCTGTAATAATACAAATAGATGGTAATGATTCTTTAAAAAAATATTTCATACTATTTTTCATTTTTAACATATCCTTTCTTGTTTACTTCATAGATAAACAAATCTTCAAAATCTAATGGAATGCTTTCTAATACTAATGGCTTCATCTTTTTTAATTTAGACATAACTTCCTTTTTATCGCCTTTTATAACAATTTTAATAACTTTGCCAGTCTTAGAAAAATCAACAACTTCAAAGTCTTTAAAATTCTTAACGTTTTTTTCTGAATCAAAAACAATTTGATAAGCATTAACATTTTCATTTCCCATATTCATATCCATATTACATATGATTTTATGTTCATCGATAATTCCATAAGAATCACAAATATCTTGAAGTTCTTTTAGAGAATGAGAAGAAATGATAATTGTCATTCTCTTGTTATCTAATGCTTCAAATAACGATTTTTTAAAAATAAGTTTTGCTAAAGGGTCGAGGCCATCAAAAGCTTCATCAAGTAACAGATATTTTGGTGAAATTGCAATTGCTAAAGATATAAAAAGCTGTCTTTTCATGCCTTTTGAAAAATTATGAATTGATTTTTTAATAGGCAATTTAAATTCACTTAACAATTTATTAAAAGTTGCAATGTTTATATTATAAAAAGCGTTATAAAAATTTAAAAAATTTTTAATGTTCCATTTCTTTGGATAATATGGGAAATCACTTAAAAAGAAAATATCTTTTTTAATATTTTCGTTATCTTTAACATTTTGATTATCATATAAAACTTCACCTTTATCAGGAGAATAAACGTCAGACATAATTCTTAATAAAGTTGATTTACCAGCACCATTTATACCAACCAGTCCAAAAACTTTTCCATCATCAATTTTAAAATTTAAACCTTCTAAAACTATCTTATCATCAAAGCTTTTGCTTAAATTTTTAACTTCTATCATCTAAGACACACCTCAACTTTCAATAACAACTTTATTCTTGCTTTCTTTAGACTTTTAATCTAATTATCCAATGTTAATATTTTATCACAAACAAAAACTGCTTGTATCAATAAATGATAACAACTTTTTTAAACATGCAAATATGAGCTTGTTAAATAAAAAAATAAATCAATAAATTTATATTTACGATATAAAATAAACATTAATCCGAGGTGGAAAATATGAATCAAATTGAATTAGATGAAATTAAGGGTTTGCCTGAAAAGTATAGACCATTAGGTGCATGGGCTTATTTTGGGTATACTATTTTATTTGGCTTACCATTTGTTGGTTTCATTTGCACTATTGTTTTTTCTTTAATTGAAGGAAATATCAATAGACGCTCATTTGCAAGATCCTACTTCTGCATATGGGTAGTTGTTCTTATTATTCTTATTATTTGCGGCATTTTAGTTGCTGTAGGGGCAATTAAACCTCAATAATAAAATGCAATAATTTATAAATGAAAAATTATATGTTAATTTTTCATTTACTTTATTTAAAATAATA
>CAZSMV010000068.1:0-2801 GCA_964608215.1 uncultured Staphylococcaceae bacterium | reverse complement strand
AGTTAAATGTCTCACCTTTTAAATTGTGGTTGAAAAAGTGATAGAAACATATATAATATTTCATGCACGGGGCGTAGCGTAGCTTGGTATCGCGTCTGCTTTGGGAGCAGAAGGTCGCAGGTTCAAATCCTGTCGCCCCGACCATATTATGTTTGCAACTTTGATATTTGGCTATCAAAGTTTTTATTTTCTAAGAAATAGAATAATTCTTGCAAGTAGAACTTATTTAGAAAATAAATTTGCAATTTTAAATATTAATACAAACAAATTATTTCAAGAATACTTAGGAGAATCAAAATGAACAATATTAATTTTCAATATATAGTAAATTGTATTAAATTATTTGATTGTTATTTAAGTTGTACACCATTAAAAAATATTTTTAAACGTCATCGTAATTAATGGCATATATCATTTGGTGAGCGAAACAAAAAAGTTATATCTAAATGAAGAAGCAAGAGTTTTTGTTAAAATATTAAAGATAGAGAAGTGAATATTAAACTCGATCAATTTTTGAATTATTAAAAATTGATCGTCTTTTAAACCAATGAATTTTCATTATCATATTTTATCTGATTTTAATAAAAGCAAGTGCTAAGTTAATTGTACTTATTGAAAGAATTTTTAAAATATTCTAAGATTGTTAAATGGTAAGATTTTTAAGAAAAATATTTATTAAAGATTACGAAAATGTTAATGATCCAACTATACGTGCTAAACATGGAATCTTAGCGGCGTGTGGTGGAGTTTTTGTTAATGTACTTTTGTTCTCTTTTAAATTATTAATTGGCATCTTTACAAAATCAATTTCTATTATTAGTGATGCTCTTAATAATTTAAGCGATTTATTTTCATCATCTGTAAATTTAATTGGTTTTAAATTAGCTAAAAAACCTGCAGACTATGAACATCCATATGGGCACGCTAGAATTGAATATATTGCTGGGATGATTGTTTCATTTCTTATAATAATGATAAGTGTTTTTCTCTTGATCGAATCAATACAAAACTTAATTAATCAAAATTCTTATTTAAATTATAGTATTTATGTTTTTATAATTTTAGGCGTTTCCATTCTTATGAAATTTATTCTTGCATTCTTTTATAGAAGTTTAGCAAAAACTATAAATAGTGTAACTCTTAGAGCAAGCATGAATGATTCTTTTAACGATATAATCGCAACATGCGCAGTATTAATTGCTTATATTATCCAATGTAATTTTTCAAACTTGTGGTGGCTTGATAGCGTTTTATCAATATTTGTTGCGATATTTATTTTCATAAGTGGAATAAAAATGATTAAGGAAACAGCTTCGCCTTTAATTGGCGCTAATGCTGATTATAGTTTAAAAAAAGGAATTGTTGACCTTATTAAGAAACACAGAGAGATTATTGGTGTTCATGATATTTTGATACATACTTATGGTCCTAATGTTATTTATATTACTTTGCATGTGGAGGTTGATGGATATAAGGATATATTTAAATCACACGAGTTAATTGAAGATATTGAAGAAGAAATTAATAAAAAATTTGGAGCAATAACCACAATTCATATGGATCCAATTGATACAAAAAGTGAAGAATTGAAGGCTATTAAACCAATTATAGAAGCTGAACTTAAAAAATATGATGAAAGAATTTCCTTTCATGATTTAAGAATTGTTAAAAGTAGTAAAAAGGAAAAAATTATTTTTGATTTATTAGCTCCAGTTGAAGATAAATTCATAAATGAATTAGTTGAAAATCTTAAAAAAGTAATAGAAGAAGTGAACTCAAATTATCGAATAATCATTAATTTAGACTATGATTTGAGTAATGGTAAAGAAAAGACTAATAATTTTGGCGATTAAATTCGTATAAAGCGATGCTTACTGCATTTGTTATATTCAAAGAATCAATGTCTTTTGAATGTGATATTATTATTGAATTGTTGTTTAAGTATGAATTATCAAGACCAGTTGCTTCATTGCCAAAAGCAAGGGTAGAGAGCCCTTTTTTAAACTTAAAAGTTTGAAGAAGATTTGTAGCTTTGAGCATAAAAGCATAAATAGTATGAGTTGGATATTTTTCCTTGTAGTTATTTATCGATGCAAAATATTCAATGTTAACACTAAAAATAGAACCCATTGAAGCTCTTACACATTTTGGATCGAAGTAGTCTACTCCAGGTTTTATGATGGCAATATTTTTAATTCCAAAACCTAAAGATGATCTTATTATTGTTCCTAGATTTCCCATATTTGATGGATTATCTAATAATAGATGGTCCTCATTATTATTTAAGTCATTTTTATATTTTCTAAAAATACCAACAATGTAACAATTTTCTTTTGGAGATAATTTGTTAATTAATTTATCGTTTTTAATAAAAGGCTTTCCTAAGAGTTTTAAAATCATTTCTTTAACGCTTTTGTTGTCAAAAGAAGAATGGAGATATACATCTATAACATCTTCTTTATGTTTTTTAAGCAATTCTATAGTTGGGAAAGCCCCTAATGTATAACTATATTCAAATTCTTTTTTATAATTCTTAATTTCCACATATGATATTATAACTTAAAGAATGAAAATATTTGAGTATAATATAAACACTTGCCCTAATAGCTCAACTGGATAGAGTACTTGACTTCGAATCAAGGGGTTGCGGATTCGACTTCTGCTTAGGGCACCAAATTGTGTAGGGACACCGATTATATCGGTGTTTTTTGATATTAGACATTAAAAATATTTATTGATTTGTTAATTATAAGCATGCACATGTTGAATTTCAAATTTTATAGAACAAATCATTATATTAG
>CAZSMV010000067.1:0-2919 GCA_964608215.1 uncultured Staphylococcaceae bacterium | reverse complement strand
TTAATGAAGTTGATTCTTATAATATCACTGAAAATGATGAAAGAATTAAAATAGAACTTGATAAAGTTTTTTGCTTTGATGATGAAGATATTGATTTGGTTAGTTTAGAAGAAGTAGATGTTGATGTTGCAATAGTTAAGTATGAAATTGATTATTCAAGAAGCGAAGACACAATTTTCTTTACTTGTGATGGAATTAAAAATAACGAAATAACCAGTTTATTAAATTCTATTCCTGCTTTGCCTTCATACAACAATGATGGTAAAGCCGATTGTTTAGTTGCTTATAATGATGATGTTCGCTTTCTTTCAACTATAGTTGATTTAGATGTAATTAATAATACTGGTTGGTTTGATGACTGGTGGAACTCAGTTTGTGAAGGTGTTAAGTCATGGTTTAATGATCGCATTGAAGATTGCAAGAAATTTTGTAGGACCTTATGCAAAGCAGGGCAAGAACTTTGCCAATTTATACTAGGAGATGAAAATGCTGCTGCTTTAGGCGCTTTTTTCCTAAATATGTCAAATGATGAAAATGGCATATACCACGCAAATTTTGATTGCTGGCAACAATATTTTGGGTATACAGATTTTTACGATATCATATTTGATTGTGGTACAAATATGCGAACTAAAAAGTTTGAATTTGATACGAATAATGATGGGAAAGAAGATCATATTTTTTGGGCTTGGAAGGGCGATTATTTAAACCTTGGTGCTGGAGCGGAGCTGGGAATTTATGAAAAATGGAATTCTTGTTCTAAAATTTGGAAAGTTAATAAAAATGATGCTCTGAAAATGACGATTAAACTAGATTGCAAAAATAAAGGAACATTATTCAATTGGCAACCAACTCAAAAACAATGGTGGATAACTGGATTTGATTATAAAACACAAGATGTAGAAAGAGATAGTTTAACTGCAACGTTTACAATTAGATTTGAAAATTCAAGTTTGTATGCAAATTTTAAAAATAGATATAGAAGAAACGATTATTGTAGTTTCCCTAGTTCTTTAAACCTTAAAATAACTTTTTAATTTCAATTAATTATTTGTAGTTTTATGAAAAAATATAAAAAAAGCAAAAATATAATGAATAAATTAGTTGGAATTTTTAAAAGAATCTTTACAATTTTTACATTTAGTTCATCTATTGTTTTTATAACTTCTTGTTTAAGTTTTTTTGAAACAAATCACGAAACTGTAGATCGATTATTTGCAAGTTTTGTTTCAGCTATTGATACAAAAGATATGAATGCAGTTAAAAAATTATTTGCGAAAGAAAAGATTGATCCGATCGATAATTTTGATGAAGATATCGCGCTGCTTTTTAAATATTATGAGGGAGAATCAATATCAACATATTGGATGAATCTAATAACAACAGATGATAAAGATGGCGAGTTTGTTTCAAAATCATTTGAATTTTCTTACAATATAATTACAAATGTTGATACTTATAAAACATATTTTGTATGGTATTCAAAATATTCAACAAACAAGAATTTAGAAGGGATTTGGTCATTTTATATTATTAGAAAGGATGAAGACAATTTCCCTGAGGAATATGCTTATGGAGGAGATGGTTACAAAACTCCTGGAATAAATATTGGGAAAGTTTGGTCTAAAGATGATGGATTTGATTAAAGGCTATTTATCGGCAACTATTCATTTTATTTTAAAAATACGTATAAAAATATTTAGAACAATTTTTGTAATTTTATCGTTTAGTTCTTCTATAATTTTTACAAGTTCATGCTCATGGATTTTGGACACTAATCAAGATATTATTGATAGGTTATTTGATAGTTTTATCTTGCTTCTTAATAATAAAGATAAAAATAAAATTAAAAAACAATTTACAAAAGAAAAAATCCAGGAAATAGAAATTTTTGATAATGATGTTGACCAACTTTTTGACTATTATGAAGGAAAATCAACAAAAACTCTTCTTGATAGTTTGGAAACAACAAATGAACATAAGGATAACTTAATTTCAAAAAGATTCTTCTTGCAATTTCATAAATCATATGAAATTATCAATTAGTTTTTAAAATTATGTATGAAAAAATTAATTAATAAGATTTTTGTCTACATATCAATTCTATCTTCTATCGTATTAAGTTCTTGTGCCATTTTTGGTGAAACCGAAGAAAAGAAAGCAAGGAGACTTACCGATGAATTCATTTCGTTGCTCGATAATCAAGATAAAGATGAAATTAAAAATATATTTGCAAAAGAAAAGATTGATTCAATAGAAACCTTTGACGATGATTTAGATCAATTATTGGTTTATTATAAAGGCGAATCTACTTCTAAGGTTATGCAACGATCAAATTCTGGAGCTAGTGTTGATTATGATGAAAGAACAAGATTCCTTGATATTTCTTGCGACGTAATAACGGATATTGATGTGTATAGGATGTTTTTTATATGGTACTATGTGTATTCAACAAATAAAAATTTAATAGGAATTTGGTCATTTTATATTATTCGTTTTGATGATGATACAACTAAAGAATATGCATATGGCGGTGATGGTTTTCAGACTCCTGGAATAAATATAGGAAAAGTTTGGTCTTATGATGATAGGTTTGAATAAATTAATTCCATAATCGAACTTAAAGTGAACAATAAAATCACTACACTTCATAGAATATTTATTGATATCATTAATTTTCTTGTTTTTTAATTATATTTATTGTTGTTTATAAACTTATTGGAATAAAATGCGAAGATTAAAAGAAATAAGATTCAATACCGCCTTCAATTGGCGAATATGGTGGTGGACTCATCTTTTTGATTTAAAAATGGACAATTAAAAGTTTGTAGTATGCATTATGAATTCATAAACTAATTTTTGAACAAAAACAATAATACAAAATGTATTTCAACAATAATCAATGTTAAAATAGATTTG
>CAZSMV010000066.1:1078-3014 GCA_964608215.1 uncultured Staphylococcaceae bacterium | reverse complement strand
ACCTTGATAATTACCTATTTTATATTTTTATCGGAAATAAGTTAAAGAATTCACATTTGTGTTATCAAATTTATCATTTCTGGTTTTAATTGATCAAATCAATTAATTTTTCAGCAAGGAAAAAGGACTTAACTTTTTTGTTAAATCTTTTTTAAAATCAATTAGTGTTTAATACACAATATGACTTGCATTAAACCAAGTATTTATTGTTAAGACAATAAATAGCAAAGCTATTCGTGTTGCTTTTTTATCAATTGAACAACCACATTTTGGGCAAACAATAGCTTCATCTACTAATTCATTTCCACAATGTTGACAATATTTCATTAAAACCCTTATTTTCTCCTCGTTCTATACAAGAAACCGAAATAATCAATATTTAAAATCGAATCAAATAATCTTATTTTTTAAAATCATCCAATAAAGATATTGCATAAATGGGCATATATATCAATTTATCGTTAATATAAAAATTATCATGTGTTAAAACAATTGCTTTATTTAAATTATAATTTTTAATATCCATAATAGTATTTAAAGCCCTATGATAATTATTGTTCTTCCCCGATTTAACTTCTATTGGAAGAATATTTTGTTTAACTTCTAAGACAAAATCAACTTCGCCATATTTTCTTGAATTATAATAATATAAATCTTTAAAATTATGTGCATGTAATTCTTGTGCTACAAAATTTTCAAAAATAAAACCTTTATTCACATTAATTTTGTTTTCTAAAATAGCACTTTTTGTTTCGTTATCAAACATCTTATAAGAAAGTAAACCAACATCTTCAAAAAACAATTTAAATTGATTTCTTTTTGATTTGGTTATTAATGGAATTGTTGGTTCATCACAAACAAAAACAGGGATAGTTATTCCAGCATTGTTTAACCAAGTAAAACTTAATACTTCACTATTATTTTTCTTATGCGAAGGTATATCAGAAATTATAAATTTTCGTGTTGGATTTGATAATTCAGTTGGAATAAGATTATAAATTTCCTTAACTTTTAATTTGTCATTAGCGTCAGTATATTTAATAATATCGTCTATTAAAAAATCTTCTATTTCTTTATGAACAAACTCAAGCAATTCGAAACTCTTATTATCTAAATAGTTAGAAACTGCTTTAGGCATACCACCAACCAAAATATATTCATTAAATAATGAAATAAATTTATCATGAATATAATCGGGAACTTCTTTGCTATCTTTTAAAGAAGACCTTGCAATATTAATGATATCTTCCCCAATATTGTTATTTATTAAGTATTCCTCAAAATCTAAAGGAAACATTTCGAGTTGTAATAAATACCCTGTTGGAGCTGTAATTAAATGTTCAAGTTCAAGTCTTAAAATTGATCCTGATAAAACAATTCTATTTTTGTTTTCAACAACAAATGTTTTTGTTTGATAAATGATATCAAAATACTTTTCTATCTCTTTATGTCTTGATAAATAAATGTAGTACTCTTGAATTTCATCGATAAAAATACACGTTTGTTCATCAATTTTTTTATTACTAAATAAAGATAATCTTCTTAAAAAATCCTCTATATCAATAGAACCAATAATGATTTTTATAGCATCTATATTATTGTGCAAATTTATATAAAGCATATTTTTAAAATTGGCTGCAATGTATTTTTTTAAAATATATGTTTTACCAACTTGCCTTGCCCCATACATTATTAAAGATGAATTACTTTTTTTCCATAGATCAAGTTGTTTTTCAATTTTTCTAGATAAGTCCATAAACCCTCTTATCAAGATTATAGAAAATTTTAAGGAAAATGCAAAGTAAAATTATGTAAATTTAGGAAAATGCAAAGTAAAGATTGACTATTTTGGGAAAATGCAAAGTGAAAACAGCAATATTATAGGAAAATGCAAAGTAAAGATTGACTATTTTGGGAAAATGCAAAGTGAAAACAG
>CAZSMV010000066.1:0-978 GCA_964608215.1 uncultured Staphylococcaceae bacterium | reverse complement strand
CAATATTATAGGAAAATGCAAAGTAATTAATGTTGAATTTAATCTAAAATTTCTTGTTCTAACTTCACATTATTTTTAATCATATATTCAATAGTTTTATTGAAAATTTTAAATTTTCATTTTCAGCTAATTTTAACAATCGCTTTTTATCGTTTTCTGTAAGTTTCTTTAATCTTTCTTTATTATTTTGAAGCTCGTTAATTCCCATTTTATAAGGAATAAATGGAATACCTGTTTTTTCTTTTAAATTAGAAAATATCAAGAAACCTCCAACATCAATATCACCAAAATGATAATATTCTAAATCACTATATTTGTTATAAATTTTGGTTAATAGATGCTGTTTTGTATGATTATGAAAGCCAGCTAAATAAATGATTAAAGCATCCTTCTCATTTAATGCATAATCTGTAATTTCTTCTTTGCTTACTTGTAAATTATTTAATGTCATTTTACTATTAATTAATTGTAATAAGTCATAATTATGTTTAATATTTCCGTTCGAAAATGGATTGAAAAAACTATCTTTTACAAAATCAAAAAAAGTTTTTACCCATTAAAATACCCCAAAAACATCATTAAAATTATACATTTGAAAAAGTAATCTTTCAATCAAACAGGATTCATATGTATATATAGAAATAAATAACAATCCATTAATGGAATATGGTTGTAATCAACCTTTTTTCCTAAAATACTAAAAATAATAAATGAACTTCAATAAAAATAATGACTCAAAAATAATTTTTTAACGTTTGTATCATCGCTAATTCATTTTTGATACATAAAAAATTCTCTAATTAAATTATTTAGAGCTTTCTAAAAAAGTGTCATATTATTTTTCGCTTTTATTATCTCTTCTATTCTCATCTTTACTATTAAATTCAAAAGGAGTTTGGGCTTTATCCGCAGTAACTAAAATAAAACCACAATTTGGACATTTAAATCCTACTTTAGAACCTTCGTGATATGATTCCA
>CAZSMV010000065.1:0-3340 GCA_964608215.1 uncultured Staphylococcaceae bacterium | reverse complement strand
TTCCTTTGCACGAATAATTAGTGATTTATTAATTGTATCTGTGATTTCTTTTTTCTTATTTTTCTTTATTAAATACACGTAGTTTTGAGTTAATACAAGTATTTCTAAAACATCGGCTTTTTTTAGATAATTAAAGTCTTTTGTGTCTCCAAAAAATGAAGATGAGATTATAACAAGATATGTTTTTGAATCGACTACCTTATTTATTTCGCCAAATTCTACATTATCATGATTAACTATAAGCTTTATTCCATTAATCAATTTAAAAAAATTGTTCTCTCTATTATATTCAAAATTGGAGTCATTAATCCTATTATCAAAATAATTAGCAAAATATAAGCCTAGATAATTACAATAATCTTTATTTCTTTCATCGAATATATAAATTGATGAATCAAGATAAACTTCTAAATTTTTTGCGAAGATGTTTTCCTTGACTGAGAATAATTTTGAAAGTTTATAAATATTATTAAATGATGCGCTATAAATAAATTTATCATCTTGAGCATACTTAATAATTGTATCGATTTTTATACCAGTCAATTTAGAAATATCTACAAGTTTGATCTCTCTTTTTTTAGAAAGTTGTTTTAGAAGTGGAGTTTTTTCAAAAATATATTCAAAATCTTTTTTCAAATTAGAAAAATCCATCTCATGATAAATATTATATTTTTCTATCATAAAAGATAATGGTAAATAAAGAAAAATATACTCAAAACTTTTATTAAAATCTATAAATAATCTAAAATATGCTTCGGCTAAAAATAAACTTTTAAAAGAAATATCTGCTGATTTATTTAAAGTGATTTTGTAAGTTGATTCAACAATATTCTCTATTTTAGATTCAATATCATATTCATTATTTTCTAGTTCATTAATAAAAGATGAAGAAACGATATGTTCTTCAATGGAAGTATAAGAGTAACCTTCACTTAAACCATAAGTTATAATTGCTGCTAAACGATTGATAATGTCATTTTGATAATAAGTTTTAATCATTTTCTTCTTTTATTAAATCTCTCACTCTTTTTCCTTTACTTTGTCTTTCTTTTATTTCTAGCTCACGATATGAATTATCTGCCAAATCTTTTCTATTTCGATATCTTTCATAAAATGTTTGTTCTGCACTTATAGCGCCAACAAATTTAATTTTTTTAAAAGCTTTTTTACTTATTAAAACATATTGTTTTCCTAAATTACCAAGAAGGTAAATTTCTTCAAGTTTTTCGTAAGTTAATACATTTCTAATAAACATTAAAGGGAATCTAAAATAAGCATCATCTGCTCTATAGCCTATAACAACATCAAAGTCTTCTACATTAATATAAAATTTATTTAGATAATCTAATACATCAGCAAACTCTATTTGATCATCTTCAGGTATTTCACGATTATGCAAAAGAATAGCAATCCAATTAAGTACGTTATATTTTGTTTTATCTGTTAAATCTAATATTTTTAATCCGCGTTCATCGAATAAATATTTATTAGCGAAACCACTTCTTGTTTTTTTGTTTGCCCATTCTTTTGCCATATCAAGATTTTTAGTGCAATAAAAACCTAAACCATAATCATTATGCATATTTGAATCTTGATAATGATAAATTGGCTTTTCTATAATCATTTCGCTTCCATGGTAAATAGTTTTATAACTCATACCTTTATTTTATATATTTTGTCCACAAAAACAAGTTTTTCATGTAATATAATACAAGTATTTTAAGTTTTTGTGGACAAAGAAAAGTATAAGGGATATTTTAAGAATGCTAATTTTCTTATGAATCTAGAAATTAAAATAAGAATATGGCGATCGATTCCGCCAATATAAAATTAAAATAGTTTATCGACCTCAAATTGATAAATACTGCATAAAAAATTTAATTTTATATGCAGTAACTTATTTTATTATGCATAAAAAATGCTAAAATATATGCAGATAGATGGAGTATTAGTATGAGAAAATTTGATTATTCTTTTTTAGAAAAAGATAAAATCCCTGGAAATTTAATAAATATCTTAACAAGCATTTATGAAATGAAATTCAATAATGAAAATAGAAAAGAAAAATATAATCCTGTTTTTACTGAATTAGAGAAAATAGCAATTGTTCAATCAGTTAAAGGATCAAACGCAATTGAAGGAATTTTGACTACGGATGAAAGAATAAATGAAATTGTAAATAGAAGCAGTGCTCCATTAAATCATAATGAAGAAGAAATTGCAGGATATAGAGACGCTTTAGACTTGATACATAATAATTATCAAGATATTAATTTTACTGAAACTAATATTCTTTCATTACATGAAACGATGCTTCATATTGCTAAACCTGATACTGCTGGTAAATACAAAGAATACGATAACGTAATCATGGAAGTTAAAAATGATGGAACAAGGTGTGTTAGATTTACTCCAGTTTCAGCAAGTGAAACGAAAAAAGCAATGGAACAGCTTATTTTAGCTTACAAAGATGCAAGAGATAATTCAAACATCAATCATCTATTACTTATACCTTGTGTTATTCTTGATTTTCTTTGCATCCATCCTTTTTTAGATGGTAATGGTAGAATGTCAAGATTATTGACATTGTTACTTCTTTATAAAGCTGGATTCGATGCTGGAAGATATATATCTTTTGAAGAACAAATTAACAAAACAAAAGGATCCTATTATGAAGCACTAAGAAAATCTTCTATAAATTGGCACGAGAATAATAATGATTATTTCTTCTTTGTTGAAAACTTTCTTATAACACTTTTTAATTGTTACAAGGAACTTGATAAAAGGTTTGCCACAGTTAATAGTAAGAAGATAAATAAGACAACTAGAATAGAAGCAACTATTTTAAATAGCATACTTCCTATTTCTAAAAAGGAAATAAGTGAAATTTTACCTGACGCATCTATTACAACAATTGAAGCAATATTAGCTAAAATGTTAAAGGAAGACAAAATAATTAAAATTGGTAAAGGTATGAATACAAAATATATTAGAAAAAGTTAGATATTAAGCGTTGAAAAATAGCGACTAATTAAATAAATAAACTATTTGAATGGAACTTATTATAGTTTTACTTTTAATTGGTGAATATGGTGGTAATCCACCTGGTTAAGTTTGAAGAACATATACAATGAATGTACAGAAATATATTCTAGATTAAAAGTTGTAAAAGATCGAATTAGACGTATCTTTTTTGATGTTATTTATTTCTAAACTTCCAAAACGCAAATAAAGTGTAAAAAATTTGCTTATGTTAAATATTTCAATTTTTATAAAACTCTTAACGAAAGTGTCTTTTTACACATTTTGCAAAACACACCATAAAAGCATAATAACAAAA
>CAZSMV010000064.1:0-3364 GCA_964608215.1 uncultured Staphylococcaceae bacterium | reverse complement strand
AAAATTTCTGGAAATCGTCTTCTTTATGATTTATTAATTTAAAAATCGTTTAATCTAATATAAAATAATTCTTATGAAAAAAGTTATGTGTCCAAAATGTGAAGAAGTTTTTGAAATAGATGAAAATCGCGACCTTCTTCCTAATGGTTGTGTATGTTGTAAAAAATGTCGCGAACCTTTCTTACTTAATGATGGTGTTGCTAAACTTGAAAACGAGTTTAAGGTGGCAGTAAATCAAGCCTATAAAGATATGTATATGCGCCAGAAATATGAACAAGCTGCTGGTGAATATGAATACGCTTTAACACTAAAAAATGATGATTTAGGAGCGGTGGTAGGCGCAACTCTTGCAAGAATTTATGGATCTAAATTAAATGACAGGGCATTTTTAAATATTATTGATGCTTTTGAAAGCCGTGATATTGTTTTGAACGCTGAAAATACTTTTATTTATTTAAGTTTTGTAAGAGATGCCATTTATTCCTTTGAATGTTTTTTAAAAGCATGTAAGAAAACATTAACTAAAGATGATATTTTTTATAATCAAGAGTTTTTTGGTTATTATTTAGATGGAATAAAAGAAATTGATAAAGTAATGAAATATTTTAAAGATTCTTTATTGCTCGTAGATAATGAAGAATATGAAAGTTTTCAAAAAGATAATGGAATGTTTAATCAAGATTTTGAAACTATGACAAATGGTATTAGAAATAGATTAAATAAAGAATACGATGTTAATGGATTAGGTGTAGTTAAGTTAACAAATGGTGAAATGGAAATTGAAAATAAACAAGAATACGATGGAATTATTGTTCCGATAAATATTGATTTAGCTCTTTTACCTGTGAATGAAAAATTAATTAAAATTAAAAAAACGATGATTATTTACTTCTTACTTTTAACCATTATGATTATTACTTTTTTAATAATTTATTTTGCTACAAGAATTAAGGTGTTTGCTTGGCTTATTGCCATTCCATTATGTTTAGCTGGCATTGGCTATTTCTTATTTACTAATATGATAAAAAAGAGTTTTTAAATATATTTATTTTCTTTTAAATAATTTAATAATTTGACAGAGGCAAGATATCTATGTGATAACTTGTCTTTTTCATTTGGATTAAGTTCGGCGAATGTTTTATTGATATTATCTAATTTAAAAATAGGGTCATAACCAAAATCGCAATTTTTTACAATATTTGAGATTGTTCCATTTACTTCGCCCACAAATTCTATAGGCTTACTCTCTACATTTATTAAAACAATTGAGCAATGGAATTTTGCTTTACTTCCTAAGTGATTATTAACAAGATATTCTAAGCACTTTTTTTGTCCCCCCATTTCTTCCATATATCTATGTGAATGAATTCCAGGAAAATGTTCTCCAAGCTCTTCGATCTCGATTCCAGAGTCATCAGAAATGATTGGGATTTTAGTATATTTTTTGCAAACTTCACATTTTATTAAAGCATTTTCAAAAAAAGTTTTGCCAGTTTCTTCAGGTTCAATGTCAATATTAAGGTCTTTTAACGAATATATTTTCACATTATACCCTTTAAAAATATCTTTATATTCTTTTAATTTATGTAAATTATTAGTAGCAATTAGTAATTCAAACATAATATTTTCCTCTAAATTATTATATATATTTTTTTAAAAAAACATACACGTTTCGACTTCTTTTTATTGTTCCATAAATGCTCTTTTTCAAATTTCATATAGGTTCTCAATCGGATTAAAATTTATTAAAAAATCGAACATTTGTCGATGATTTGACAATTTTTTCTATGGTGAATATAATTTTGGAATTAGAAAACCAAAATATGTTTTCTATGGAGGAATTTATGAAAAAATATTTATTAGGATTAGCACTTATCCCCTTACTTGTGGGATGTTCATCTAATAATACGGATACAGAAATAGATGAATCGATTGATGTTGATATGAGTGAAAATAATCCATCAGATGATTTATCTGATGTTAAAGAAAATGATGGTGATGTTTTGGATTGGATTTCTGATGCAATATTAGAAAAAGGCACTGATTTTTTGAAATCAGGAATTTCTACTTTAGCTGTTTATGGATTTAAGACTGCCTGTCTTGAAATGGGCATTGATGTAAGGGATGCTACAACTAAAAAATTGGATCAAATTTTACAACAATTGGATCAAATTCAGGCTCAAATTTCTGAAGGTTTTACCGCTTTAACAAATAAGGCTCAACAAGTACAAGATGAAAATTGTATGAAAGAAGTTCTTGATAAATTAAGTGAAGTTAGAACACCTGTTTTAACAGAAATGGCAGTGTTAGAAGATTTAGCAAGAAAAGAAGACACCGACTACGATAAAGACAAGTTACAGAAAGAAAAAGAAACATTTATAAACAATTTTAAGACTAAACTTAATTTTTATGGATTAAGCAATGAGTTATGGCATTCAACTGAAATGTTGGCCAATTATTTAATTAGTCCAAATAAGGTAAAAACATCTCAATCATTAATGGATTTATACGACAATACATTAGGTGCAAATGATGTCTGGGATTATCAAAGTTATAAACCAAGGATGAATTTTATTAAAGAATGTTCATTCATAATTAATTCTTTGGCGCTTCTTTCTAAACTTGAAGCAGCTAAAGAAATTAGTCAATATGAAGACGGTGATTCAAACATTGTTGGTGTTAAAGATGCTATTAAAGTCATGTGTGATAAGGTAAATATAATTAATGGTATATTTCAAACAGAATTAGCAAAATTAAATAAAATAAAAGAAAATCATGATGATTCAACATGTCCAACTATGTCACATTTAAAAAGAACTTTCGATAGTAGTGGTTATGTTCATATTACAACTGATTATACTGTTTCTGCCTTTATAGCCACTATTGGATTAAATAATGTTTTATGGAAGAACACGGTTGATGATTTTTATGATAATGGTACAAGTCATTGCTTTAGATCTTTTGTAGCAAATAGTGAATTTTATAATGTGTTATTTGATGACTATAAGACATATATTACAAGTTATAAGGTTAGCGACGACTATAACTTAAAATATTATTTAAGAGATTTAGGGTTTAGGGTTCCATCAAATAAACAAGATGACTTTAACGAAGCAATTGGATTTTATAAAAATATTGATGTTTATAGTGATTGGAGAGGTATTTTTAGAGGTACAGACCATTATGCTTATTATAGATATTATGATTGGAGTGGTTCTTTAAAAAGTAACAATTATTGCAGAGTTGGCGAAACCTTATGGGGAAACTATGATGATGAAGAATTCTATAATGATAACATCAACAAAAAGATGATTACTTTTATGAATGCTGATAATCTTTATTTAAATGGAGACTTAACTTGGAC
>CAZSMV010000063.1:0-3566 GCA_964608215.1 uncultured Staphylococcaceae bacterium | reverse complement strand
TTTTATACTATCATAAGTTAATTTTTAAATAAATTTAAAAAGTGGAAATTCAACAATATTAGTAGTATTATTTTAATCGTTGAAATATTTAAGTAAGGATTTAGAAAAAAGATGGAAAAAAAGATTTTTGAATTAGAGTTTTATGGAAAAAAGATTGTAGTAGAAATTGGTGAATTATGTAAACAAGCTGATGGAGCTGTATTAACAAAATTAAATGATACAACTGTATTATCAACTGCATGTTGTAGTGATAACCCAAAGGAAGGAGATTTCTTCCCATTAACCATTGATTATCAAGAAAAAATGTATGCTATGGGAAAGATTCCTGGAAGTTTTTTAAGAAGAGAAGGAAGACCAGGAGAACATGGTACTTTAACCGCTAGACTTATTGATCGTCCAATTAGACCAATGTTCCCAGATGGTTTTAGAAATGAAGTTCAAATTATTAACACCGTTTTAGCTTGCGATTTAGATTGTACTCCTGAAATGACTGCTATGTTTGGCTCATCGTTAGCTTTAGGAATTAGTGATATTCCTTTTGATGGTCCAATTGCTGGTGTTAATGTTGGTAGAGTTGATGGCAAATTAATTATTAATCCAACAGTTGCAGAAAGAGAAAAATCAGATTTGAATTTAACTGTTGCTGGTACTAAAGAAGCAATTAACATGGTTGAAGCCGGAGCTCAAGAATTAAGTGAAGAAGAAATGCTTGATGCTTTAATGTTTGGGCATGATGCAATAAAAGTACTTTGTGAATTTGAAGAAAAGATTATTGCTGAAGTAGGAAAACCAAAGAGAGAAATTGCTTTATATGCTCCTGATGCAACAATTGAAAAAGATATTTATGATAGAATTGGTGAAAAGATGGTTAAAGCAATTTCTATCTTTGATAAACTTGAAAGACAAGATGCAATTGATGCTTTAAAAGCAGAAATTATTAATGATTATGATTCAAGAACATATGCAACTGAAAAAGAACACTTCAATACAATGCTTATGGTTGAAGATATCTTAGAAAATATGGTTGCTAAAGAAGTTCGTAGATTAATTACTGAAGAAAAAATTAGACCAGATGGAAGAAAAGTTGATGAAATTCGTCCATTAAGTGCAAGAGTTGATGTTCTTCCAAGAGTTCATGGTAGTGCATTATTCACTCGTGGACAAACACAAGTTTTATCAGTTGTTACTTTAGGCAGTAAAGATGATGAACAATTAATTGAAGATCTTTCTCCAGTTAGTGAGAAACGTTGGATGCATCACTATAATTTCCCACCATTCTCAGTTGGTGAAATTGGTAGAACTGGTACTCCAGGTAGAAGAGAAATTGGTCATGGTGCTTTAGGAGAAAGAAGTTTAAGTTATATTCTTCCAAGTAAAGAAGAATTCCCATACACCATTCGTTGTGTTGCAGAAGTTTTAGAAAGTAATGGTAGTTCTTCGCAAGCTTCAATTTGTGCATCATGTATGGCTTTAATGGCAGCTGGTGTACCAATTAAAGATGTTGTTAGTGGGATTGCTATGGGTTTAATTACAAGTGGACCATTAGATGGAAAACATCCATATACTATCTTAACTGATATCCAAGGTTTAGAAGATCACTTTGGTGATATGGATTTCAAAGTAAGCGGAACTAAAAAAGGTATTACTGCTTTGCAAATGGATATCAAAATTAAAGGTGTAACTCGTGAAATCTTGCAAGAAGCTTTAGCTCAAGCAAATAAAGCAAGAGCTGAAATTCGTGAAGTTATGATGTCTGCAATTAGTGAACCACGTAAAGAACTTGGCGAATATGCTCCAAAATATGATACTTTGAAGATTGATGTTGATAAGATTAAAGACGTTATTGGTAGTGGCGGAAAAGTCATTAATGATATCATTGAAAAATGTGATAACGTTAAGATTGATATCGACGATGATGGAAATGTTGCTATCTATCATATGAAGAGAGAAATGATTAATAAAGCCAAAGGAATGATTGAAGATATCACTCGTGAAGCTCAAATTGGTGATATTTTTGACGGGAAAGTTGTTAGAGTTGAAGATTATGGTGCATTTGTTAATTTATTTGGAGATACTGATGGACTTTGTCACGTTTCAAAATTATCAAATGATTATGTCCAAAATGCTCATGATGTTGTAAAAGTTGGCGATACATTAAAAGTTAAAGTTGTTGCTTTCGATGATCATGGTAAAGTTAAACTATCTCATAGAGAATTTTGCGAAAAGAGCGAAGGAGGAGATAATCATTCTAAACCAAGTAGAGATTCAAAACCTTCCTATCATAACGGACCAAAAAAAGAATTTAAAAAAGATTATAAAAAGCCAATAGAAGAAGAAAAACCACAGTCTTTTGAAAATATTCCATTAACAAAAGATGGATTTAAGGGAAATGCTGAAGAAAAAGAAGATGATAAGAAAAAACATGGTTTCTTCAGCGGATTATTCAATAAAGATAAGTAATTAAAAAGTGCTTCGGCACTTTTTAATTTTCTTCGCCATAAATATTTCTTCTCAATGTTATATTTTTAAGAATTAGATACTATGAGAAAGTTAACTGAAACACAAAAATCAATTATTCGAATTCTTTTTATTGAAAAAGAATCTTCTAGATCATTGCTTGCTAAAAAGCTTTCTTTTTCGAATGCAGCTTTGACATTAACAATGAAACCTCTTCTAAGAAATAAAATTGTTTTAGAAGACAAATACAGCAATCATCGAGTTGGAAGAAAAGAATTAATTGTTAGATTAAATCCTGAATTTGGTTATTTTTTAGGCGTTGATATTAGAATTCATCATATTTATTATTCGTTAATGGATTTAACTGGAAATTTAGTTGATTTTAGTAGTGATAAAGAAAAAACCTTAAATGAATTTTATAAGAATAGAATCGTTAAAATTTTAGCAATAGGAGTAAGCGTGAGAGGTCAAACAACGAAGGATAATCTTATTGAAAGATTTCCTGAATTGCATAAAGACCTTGAAAAGATTGATAAACCAAAATATTTGTTTGAAAGTGTCGAATCTCTTGCTGAAGTTTATTCATTGAATCATAGAGATGATAAAAACTTTTTACTTGTTAAATATGGCCCTGGAATTGGTTCATCAATTTATGTTTTTGGTAAACTTTTAACAACTCTTTCTGAAATTGGTCACATTTTTTATAATGAAAAACGACTTGAAGATGTTATTTCTTACAATTCTATTTTAGGTAAAGAAATAGAAGAAGTAGAGGCTAATAAGATTATTTATAATGACGAAAATAAAGTCGCTTATATTTTGCATATTATTGCAGAAGCTTTATTGAATTGTGATTCATTACTTTCTTTACAAAAAATTGTATTATCTGGTTTTCTACTCTCAAAAGAAGAAATTAAAGAAAAATTAGTAAAAGAAATTAAATTGTTAGATGATAAGTTTGATAGTGATAAGCTTTGTGTTTATCCAGATTACGAAGAAACTAACAATAAAAAGAGTTCAATTTGTGCTTTTGTAAGATATTTTAGAGAATTTTATTAAACATTTTTTCTTGAAATAAATAAAAATGCATTGACTATGTCGCAAATTTT
>CAZSMV010000062.1:0-3733 GCA_964608215.1 uncultured Staphylococcaceae bacterium | reverse complement strand
GGATTAAGATAGGTTGCGAAGTTGTGACGGTGGCGCAGAACCACGAACACGGTGCGTTGCGCGTCAACCGTGTGTGTGAGCGGACGGTCTAGTAGTGACCAACGCACGGCAACCAGTCGTGTGAGTTGTAGCGGGGGATGTGAGAGAAAGACGACACACCAAAGTAGCAAACGAGCACGACAGGTCGGTGATACTGTTAGTATCTGCGTGTGTTTGGGCGCACGCCCCTAGGGGCGAAAGCAAACAACACAGGCGCGCATTGAGCATCCCAGGATAGCAAGACGGTGTGCAACAGGCGAACACAGAGGATTGCCGACCGAAAACAAATCTTTTTTCCACGGGGCGTTCCCCCCCCCCCGCTCCGTGGAACAACATTATCGGGGGGGGGAAAACAGTAAAACAGTAAAAACAGTAAAACAGTAAACAAAGAAAGTTGAGGAAAAATATGAACAAGAACATCACAGAAAATGTCGCAGTAAATGCGGCACTTGAGCAAGCGGCGGCGGCGGCGGCTGAGTTGGACGGTGAGGCGACACCGACAGTCACACAGGCGGCCGTGACAGCCCTTACATTGCGCGCACCAAACTTCGCACGGGTTGGTGAATATTTGGTCAATGTCGGTAAAGGGACATTGAGCAGTCTCACAAAGGCGTTCACGCCTCCACAGTCTGAAAAGAAACTCGCGGGATGGTCAGCACCAGCAGTGCCGAACGGGTTGAAGCGCGTGAAAATTGTTGCCTACCAATACGGCGTGCGCGCCATTGAAGGCACAGACACAGTTGATGCGGCGACAGGTAAAACGTCCGTTGTTCAAGGTGTGCACAGCACTCGCTACACACTCCGTTTCACATTTGCGAGCGGCGACAAGTATCTGCCACAGTTTGCGGCAAACACGGGGTTCAGCGGCGTGTTCTACGCAGTCGGACCGGCACGCCTCGACAAGATGGTTGCGCTGTGGGGGTTGATGCGTGACGCGTGGAACCTCAACGCAAAAGGTGAACCGAAGCACTAAAAACAAGGGTGCGGGGGTGAAACATTCCCCCGCGCCGACAAGGAAGGAAGGATAAATATATGAAGATGAAACCATATTATAAAGTGTCTCGTTGTTGGGGGGTGCGCAACGCCCCAGCACTGCCGCGCATATACAAGATTATACTTGGTGCTGGCACGTCAACGCCACACTGGTCTGTGCTTATGGACCGTGAAATGGTGGAGGCGTTCAAGCGCATTCACCATGTGACGGGTAAGTTGCGAGTTGCCGATGTGCGTCAGCGGTTATTTGTGAACATTTGAGGAGGCGGGGCGTAAGCCCCGTCTTTTTTTATGTTTTGATTTTTGGTTTTTTATTGGTTTTTTATTGGCGTGCGTAAAATGTTTTTTGTAAAAAAAACAATCCTGATTTATCATATACGCGCGAGGGGTGAGGTTATTATGTATAGAATGTATTTGAGTAGCAAGGGGCTTCAAAGGGGCTTCAAAGGGGCTTCAAAGGGGCTTCAAAGGGGCTTGGAAGGACCTTGGAAGGTCTTTTATATTAATATTAATATTAAGTATTTAATTAAGGGTGTATTTAATAGGGGGGTTATAGGGGGGGGGATTAGGCAGATTTCGTAAATAACTAAATAGGAGTAAACTAGGTATGAGCGATAATAAGAAGCAGAAGGGTATCCCTTCTGGTGGTAAGAAGCGGACGGGTGTCCGTCGTATTGAAGCGGGGGAATATCCTCTTGCTTTGGAGTGGCTTGACGGGCAGATAGCGTATAAAGCCACGCACATAGAGCGCGAGCGGAAGAGGCTTGAGTGGCTTGAAGCGGCGCGTGATGAATTGAAGAAGCGACTGGGGGTATGATTATGACAAAGCACACATATTATCTGAGAGACCTGCCTCTATACGGGGTGGATAGTGATGGGGTTGAGGCGTATGCTAGGGAAAAGATTGAAGCGAGTGGGAGTGTTATTATTGGGGCTGGGTGGAAGAATGCTGGGGATGGGCGAGGGGATTATTATGAGGTAGTCTCTGAACCGAAACCGACATACTGGGATGATTTTTGGGGTAGGAGACCAGTATTTTATTAATAACCAAACAAAAACGAAGGAGAAACAGATGGTATTATACAAGCAATATGTTCAGGGTGCGGATGGGATGCTTCATCTTACGACTGGGGTGGAGTATTTTGCGTCTCAAAGTGAGAAGTATTCGTGGACTACCGAGTGGCGTGGGCAAGGTGGGAGTGCTTATGCGTATGAGGAGGCGATGCTTAAGAAGGGGATTGGTGTCCCTAGGGGGAAGAAGTCAACTTCTTGCAAGAGGGTGGAGAACAAAAACAAGAAATCAAAGAAAGGTAGTAAATAATGAACAGATACGAAAGTGAGGCGGTCTTTTGGAAGGGGACTGCGTGGGTGTTGGGTGTAGCGTATGCTATAACATTGGGCATGCTCTTGTTTGTATGTGTGAACGCATACGGCAAGGATAAAGCGGGGGATAATGGGGTTATCAGAGTGCAGTTGGGGGTGATGAAATGAGGCGATGGGGTGTAGCGGTTCGAAAAAGTGGGCAACCGCCTATTTCCTTGGGGAGAGATTTGGCGGAATATGTGAAGTTGACGGCGATGGGGGGCGGAGACTTCTACAGTTTGGGAGAAGCGGAAGAGTATTGTCAGAGAACGAGGGACTTACTTGGGGATGATGGGGAGGCGTATGTGGTTGCATACGATGACGATACTTGGATGATTCTTGAGATTTTGTAAACTAAAATAAAAAGAAAGAGGTAAACTATGGTAAATGACAAGGTTGTAAAAGCCTTTGAAGGGGCGTATAGTCTCTGTAAGGCAGAAATTAGTCACATTCGGAAGATGTATAAGATTCTTCGTGAATGTGGGTATAATGTATCTTGTGAAAGTCTTGTTGATGATGAGATTTTCCTTGAAAAATTGAAAGCGGAGGTGTATGGTGAATAAGATTCGCGTATTGTGGCTTTCAAAGAATGAGATAAACTCTTATCAACTGAAGAAGTTGATGGTGCTATTTTCTCCAGAGGAACAGAAGCGACTTGAAGTGACGAGTAGGATGCAAATCTGGCAAGTCACCGAAAATGAAGAAGAGGATAATCAAGTAAATGCGCTTATTTGGAGTGATTTATCTGAAGAGGCAGATATTGTCGCTGGCGTGTTTCCACCTGTGGCATTATCTAGCCTGTTTATAGCACGTGGAGAAGCGGATGATGGGAACAAAGAGTTTCAGAAAGTCCGTGAACTAGATATTATCACGCCCATTAGCAAGGTGGTGACGGAAGTCAACACTAAAGCGACAGGTGAAGATGGTCTTTGCAAGAAGCGGTATACGCTTTTGAGGTGGCAACATATCTAAAATGAGATACCATAAATACGATAGGAGGAATTATCAATGACACCTAGACAATACGTGCGGAAGCACAGGGATGAGTTTCTTTCGGAATGGAGCCAACTTTTTGACATGTTTCAGGACTTCTGTGAAAATAAGATGCGCTTTGACTGCCCGAACTGCCCGTTTTACGAAGAATGGTTCAGTGAAGGATGGGAGGGTTGCGCCTGTGAGGACGCTCAATATTACCAAAATGATGCGTTCGAGGCATATTGTGATTATGACTTCAATGAAGGAGAGGAGTAAATAAAATGACATTCGGAAAGACTGCGCAAGATACGTATATAGAAGCGGAACAGAAACTTGCTCAAGCCCTTGGGTGGCTTATAGAAGC
>CAZSMV010000061.1:0-3867 GCA_964608215.1 uncultured Staphylococcaceae bacterium | reverse complement strand
AAAATGATGCTTCAGTATTTAAGATAATGTTTAGTATTATTGACATAGATTAGGTGTGTGTTTATAATATTAAACATTAGTAATAAATATGAAAAACAATCAAATACTTTTACCACCAGAACAAAAAATACTTCAAGAAATGGGAAAAAATTTTAAATTAGCAAGGTTAAGACGAGATCTTGCAATGTCTTTAATTTGCGAAAGAGCAAATGTTTCTAGAGCAACACTTTGGAAAATTGAAAATGGTGATCCATCTGTATCTATTGGAAATTATATTGCAGTTGCACATGCTATTGGTGGTTTTGAAAAAGATTTTCTTAAAATTTGCAGCGATGATTTTTTAGGGAAGACTTTGACTGATTTAGGCATCATTACAAAAAATAGAGGTAAAAGATAATGGAGAAGATTTATCTTTTATATTTAAATGATGAGAATACTCTTATAGGAAAATTATTTTCAAATATTGATGGAACAAGAGAAGTTTATTCATTTGAATATGATAAAAATTTCATTAATAAATATAAAGATTTTTATCTTGGTCCAGATGTTTTTTCTTATTTAGGTAGACAATATTCTAATGAAAAATTACTTTTTGGGTTTGTTTCTGATTTAATGCCTGATAGATGGGGGAGAGCATTAATCGAAAGAAGCGAAAGAATTAAATCAAAAAAAGTAAATGGAAAGATAAAATCATTGCATGAAATTGATTATCTAGTAAATACATTAGATATTTCAAGAATGGGTGCAATAAGAATAAAAGAAGAAAATGGCAATGAATTTTTAGCAGCTAATTCGCAAAATATCCCCCCTTATATTTCATTAAGAAAACTAGAACAAGCTTCATTAGAATATGAAGATGACATTTATAATGATAAATTAATAGAAATTCTTTTGGCACCTGGTTCTTCTTTAGGCGGCGCAAGACCTAAAGCAAATATTTATGATGCAAAAGGAGAATTGTATATTGCAAAATTTCCATCAAAGAAAGATGAATATGATGTTGGTTTATTTGAAAAAGTAGTAAATAATCTTGCTAGGCTATGTAATATAAATGTTCCAGATTCTTTTTTAGAAGAAAAAAAGAATAAATATGGTTCTATTTATCTTTCAAAAAGATTTGATAGAGAAAATAAAGAAAGAATACATTATGCGTCTTTAATGACACTTATTGGAGCTTCAGATGATGATAAAGAAAAGCATTCATATCTTGAAATATTTGATATTATAAATCGTTTATCTAAAGAACCTAAAAAAGATAAAGAGGAATTGTTTAGAAGAATTATCTTTAATATTTTAATTAATAATTGTGATGACCATTTAAGAAATCATGGCTTTATATATAAAAACAATTCTTGGTCTCTTGCTCCAGCATTTGATGTAAATATTTCAATTGATAAAAGTATTCACACATTAAAATTTGTAAGTGATGATACAAGTGATATTTCAAATATTTATGATGTTGGAAAATATTTAGAATATAGTTCAGATTATATTGATAATCAAATAAGAACAATTTCTACCATAATAAATAATAATTTTGAGAAATTAGCGCGTAAATATAAAGCTAAAAAATCCGAAATTAAAATAATGAAAAAAGTAATTAACCAATTTAGTGAATCTTATAATAACTAATTAATAAGGTTATCTACTTTTTTGCAAGTTCATGTAATTTTTGTGGTTTTATTTTTACTGTTTTTTTCTTTCATTGGTAAAGCAAGTGGATATTTCTCGTTTTTATTATAACCTTGTCGTGGAATGCACATGTTATCTTAATTTTTCTTCTTATTGTTTTTTTATGCTAATTAATTTAACAATAATTTTCTAAAATATTTTAATTTGTGCAAAAAAATTAGAATTCCCATACAATTATTTAGTGAAAAGGGGAATTTTATGCAAATTTTAAAAGTAATATTGAATAAAAAAGAAAGTTTTTTTATAATGATTTTGGGCTTACAAAGTAGGTCCACCAACGGCGGGAAGAAGTCTCGCCATTTTTTTGTTTTATGGAAAGAATATTAAGCATATTTATTGATGAATCTGGAGATTTTGGCTTTAAAAAAGGTTCATCAGAATATTATTTATTGACATTTGTGTTTCATGAACAAGATAAAGATATAAGTAAACAATTAAACAAAATTAAAAATCTTCCTTATTTTCACGGAGGGCCATTAATACGAAGAGAACAGCAAGATAAGAATATTAGTTTAAAAGAACGGCAAAAGATATTTATGGTTTTTACAGGATTTGTTTCTTCTCTCCCTATAAAAGTAAAAACTTTTATTTGGTCAAAAAAAGAATTTGAAAAGGATATTTTTAAATTAGAGTCGAGAATGAGTAGAGATATTAATTTATTTTTTGTTGAAAATTCTTCTTATTTCAATTATTTTTCTAACATTATTTATTATGATAAAGGTCAAAATCCTATAACGAGGTTACTTAATATTTGTTTTACTCATTCTTATCTAAATTACACATTTAAAGAAGACGTTAAAGCCGAATCTTATAGATTATTTCAAGTTGCTGATTTCTTTTCAACTGTTAAGTTATATGAAACAAAAGTTATAGCAAATAATCTAACAAACTCCGAAATCAATTTCGCAGATAAACGGCATTTTAAAAGGATTTATCTAAAAGTTTTTTATAAAAAGGAATTCAATTAAAAACGCAATATAATTATTAAAACAATATAATAAAAAAATCAATGATTGTCGATTTTTCTCTATATGCCAAAAAATAACTCTATCGAATATTTGATTTTGTCTTAATTTTAACCACTTATATTTTAAAAATAACCAATCATCTTGAATTGATTGTAATAATTTTAATTTTTATTTTAAATATAGTCGTAACAGGAGTCGTTTAGATGAAGATTGAAGTGCAGATAGATGAAAGATGTAAAGAACCAAAAGTAATTATTGTAACTAATAAAAAAACAACTGAAATTGATGACATAATCAATAAATTATCAGATAGTCAATCTAAAATAATAGTTGGATTTAAAAATAATATGGTTGAAATATTAAACACATTTAATATTTATCGAATTTATAGTGAAGGCAATAAGGTTATTGCAGAAACTATTAATGGAGAATATACATTAAAGTTCAGACTTTATGAGGTTGAACAAAAACTAGACAGTAATGAATTTGTGAGAATATCTAACTCAGACATTATTAATCTTAAAAAAGTTAAACATTTTGATTTAAGTTTATCTGGTACAATTCGTATTACACTTTTAAATAACACTGTTACATATGTTTCAAGACGAACTGTTGCAAAAATAAAACAATTATTAGGATTAGGAGGTAATAAAAATGATTAAAAAAATGATTTTAAGAGGATTAATAGGTGTTCCTATTGGAATAACAATTTCTTATTTAATTACGATAATTATATCTATTTGTATTGGTAAAGGGATCTATTATCCGGTCACTGATGAATTAATAAGCTTAATGGGTAACGAATTAGATGCTCTTATTTTACAAACTATTATTAGTGCTTTAATGGGTGCAGGATTTTCAATGCTTAGTATTATTTGGGAAATTAATTCTTGGAGTTTATTTAAGCAAAGCGCAATTTTCTTTGGTTCATCTTGCTTATTAATGTTTCCTGCTGCTTATTTATTAAATTGGATGTCGCACACAGCAATAGGCATATTAATTTATGTCGGAATTTTCATTTTAATATTTGTGATTATTTGGCTAAGTTATTATTTCTATATGAAAAATAAAATTAAAAAGATGAATTCAAAAATTAATAATAATAATAATAACTAAAATGAAGTTAATTATTCTTCTAGTGTTGAACTATTATTTAACACTAGAAGAAGCAAGTGGGTTTGGAGGAATAATACTTCAGATTCACTTT
>CAZSMV010000060.1:0-3910 GCA_964608215.1 uncultured Staphylococcaceae bacterium | reverse complement strand
TACAATAAAAAGTCTTAATTTTTTAATAAGGGCGATGATACTTTCATCGCCTATAATATTAGAAATAAATATAATTATGAAAAATGAGACAATTTTATTTGTTCATTTTCGTGCAACCAAGAAAATGAACATGTGCTTTGATTATTAATAAAAATATACTATTACAAAATTTTAAATTTAATATGCGATTATATGTAATTCTTAGCTTTTGAAAGACAAACAATCTAATCTTAAAATTATTTAATTTAGTTAATTTTTATCTGTTTAGTTTTTTCTCCTAATGAAACAAATAAATCGGTTATTTGTTTTGGAGTTAAATCAAATGAAAAATTAATCCAGTTAACAATAATTGCTATACATCCATTTAAAAGGAAAGCATAAACATAGGGAATCAAATTTTCATTTACATCTATTTTCATAAAATTTTGAAGCTGTGAAATAATAATTTTAATTATTTTTTCCTTAAATAATGATGACTCTTGTTTGCAAAGAAGGACTTTAAATAATTGACCATTTTCTTTTATGTATATTAAAAAATATTCTATAATTTTTGTTGGAATTTCATTAAACGAAATATTTTTCAAGAATTTTTTTGAATTATCAAGTATATCTTCTTCTATCGAATCCAATAGATCAAATTGATCTTTATAATGAGCATAAAAGGTTGATCTATTAATATCTGCTACTTCGCATAGTTCTCTAACTGTTATTTGAGATATTTCTTTTTCATTTAGTAACTCAACTAATGCATCTTTTAGCATCTTTTTTGTAAGCGTTATTCTTCTATTACTTTCGTTATTCATCTAATCTCCTTAAGTAAACAACATTTTTTTAAAATATGTTGGTTTATTAACCATTTTCCATAAAATTAATGGTTCTTTAAAATTAAAAATACACATAAGATTTTAATGTAAATAGTTTTAATTATCAATTATGGAGAATGTAAATATGAGTGATGAATTAATAATTGCTAAAAAGTTAAATAAGACATTTGAAAATAGCGGCTTAAAAACTATTGCTATTAATGATGTATCATTTAGCATTAAAAAAGGCGAATTTGTTGTAATACTTGGTCCATCTGGTGCTGGAAAAACAACAATATTGAATTTATTAGGTGGAATGGATAGTCCAACTAGTGGTGAATTATTAGTAAATAAAGAAAACATCGCCGCATTTAATAACAAAGAACTAACTATATATAGGAGAAATGAAATTGGTTTTGTATTTCAATTTTATAATTTAATGCCTAATTTAACAGCTTTAGAGAACGTTGAACTTGCAGTAGAGGTGACACCAAATCATTTAAACCCAAAGGAAGTTTTAAAAGCTGTAGGTCTTGAAGATAAAATGAATAATTTTCCATCGCAATTATCTGGAGGTCAACAACAGCGAGTTGCAATAGCAAGAGCATTATCTAAAAATCCACAATTATTATTATGTGATGAGCCTACTGGAGCTTTAGATTCAGAAACCGGCAAAAACATTATGCAATTATTGATTGACTTATCTAAAAAGGAAAACATGACGGTGATTATTGTAACTCATAATGCTCAACTTGCAGAAATCGCTGATTCTGTTATTAAATTAAAAAATGGGCAAATTAGCGAACATATAATAAATGAACATCCAAAAATGGTAACGGAGATAGAGTGGTAATATGGCATACACAAAATATATATTTAAAACAATTAAAAATAATCTATATCGTTTTATTTTATTAATAGCAATTACTTTTGTAGGAATAACTTTTATTTCAGGGGTAACCGGAGTTTCAGAAAAAGTTAGGGAATCTCTATCTCTTGAAATGAATAATTTTAATTCTGCGGATTTGATATTAAAAAATAATGCAACTAGTTTTAATGATTTAGGTTTTGATGATGAAACAAAAGAAGAAATAGAAAAAGATGATGCCATTATGGATTACGCATTTTTTACATCATTTGAAACAACACATAAAAAATTAGAAAATTTTGCGTATACTATTAGTCCTGGCGTTTATGCTGACCTTGTAAATTATGACATAGCCTTCAATATTAAATCCTCTAATGAAGAAAAGGAAGTTATCACAAGGTATTACGCTTATCCATTTGAAAAAGAAATTAATAAATTAGAATTAATTGAAGGAGCTTATCCTAAAAATGATAATGAATGTGTTGTTGAACAAGCTTCTTTAACCATACATGAGTACCATATCAATGATACAATCAGCTTGAATTATGAACTAAAAGGAACTCTCTTATCACAAGAATTGTCAATTAATAATAAAGTAAAAAATTCAATGGATAATACATATAAAACACGTGAATATAAAATAGTTGGTATAGTTAAAAATCCTTTATTTTTTACCAACGATGGCGAAGAAAAGTTACCAGACGACGCTAATTCAACTACATCTACCGGCATAAATTTAGAATGCATAATGTATGCAAGAAGCAATGATAATCCATTCCCTTGTTGTTTTTCAATGACCACTAAAACAAGTATACCAATAACATCAACTTATGATTTTAATTTTATTAGTAATTTTTTAGGAGGTTTAATTCCTTCTACTGATTGTTTTATTACTTTCAAAGATTGTGATACATTAAAACCTTTTTCTAGTGAATATCGTAAAAAAATCGATTCGCATATTGCTACTATGAAATTAAAAACCAAATTATCTGAAGATAAAGTTACATACATTGATTATAGTAAGATGAAATCATATATGATTGCTTATCAAATCACAGATAAGGTTGATATTATTACAAATATTTTCCCTGTTTTATTTTTATTAGTTGTTTTGCTTGTTACTGGAAATAATTTAACTAAGATGATCTCGGATGATAGAAAAAGTATTGGAACAATGAAATCACTTGGTTATAACAATAGACAAATAATTGCTAAATATTCGGTTTTTGCCTTCTTTTCTATAATCATTGGTTGCATAGCAGGTTTGTTGGTTGGTATGTATACTTTGCCAATTATTTTCTTGCCAGCATTTAAAACAATGATATTTATTAATACTATTTCATCATCAGTTAATTATTTAATAGGATTATTATCTTCTCTGGCTGTTATTTTATTGACTCAAGCATTAACTATTTGTATAGCAAATAAGAATTTAAAAAATACGCCTTCCATGTTAATGATTGATAAAGCTCCAAAAGCTGGTAAAAAAATCTTACTTGAAAAAAATCAAACGCTTTGGAACAAACTTAAATTTAAAACTAAATCATGTTTTAGAAATATTTTTAGGTATAAATTAAGACTTATTATGATGGTATTTTCAACTGCATTATCGTCTGCATTAGTAATGGCTGGATTTGGTTTACTCGATGTCTCTAAAAATGGTATTTCTATTTCGTCAGGTTTTGTTTTAAAATCAAGCAATACAATTCTTTATGTTTCTATTGTTATCCTATTGTTTGCAATGCTTTTATCAATATTAGTTCTTTATAACATTATCAATATGAATATTGATGAAAGAAAAAAAGAAATTGCTACATTAAAAGTGTTGGGATATAAAAATTCAGAAGTTTATTCATATATTTTCAAAGATGTAGTTATAATGGCTATTTTTGGCATTTTATGTGGTCTACCATTAGGCATTGTTTTCTTAGTGTTTATCTTTAAATTGCTATCTTTTGGAGGAATAGCAAGTGTTAATTGGTATTCCTACATTTTTACATTTGTTCTTTCCTTGTCTTTCATCTTTATCGTTTTCTTGATGATGATAAAGAAAATGAAAAATATAAATATGGCCGACTCATTGCAATCAAGAGAATAAAAAATAACTTGTGAAAATAAAGCACAATAAAAATTATTTAATAAGTATATTGTGGTTTTTGAAAAAGAAGTTAAAGAATAAAAAATTATTCAAAAAATTCCATCACTTTTAAGAATTTATCAAATCTAGGAAGAGCAAAAT
>CAZSMV010000059.1:1942-3914 GCA_964608215.1 uncultured Staphylococcaceae bacterium | reverse complement strand
CGCTTTGCGTAGTCCCCGACTTGCATGGAGAGGAGTGTGACCGCTTCGTTCTTCAACTCGCTGACCTCGTATGCCGTCTTCCTCGAGTCCGTACTCGACATGAGAGTTCTGAACAGGTCCGCATTCATGAGCGTCCGTAGGTTCTGCTTCGCTTCGTTGATGTCTGTAACTATAGCTGTGTACGAGTTCGAAGTAGGGGAATACAGCGGAGTCGCCGTCTGCGTACTCAAGTCACCACTGTACACAATGGCCCCGCTCTTTCCCGAGTAGTTGCCTTCCAAGCTCTGGTGCACCAACATCGGCGGATTGACCGTCTTGTTGAAGAGCACCGACTTCTTGTTCTGCATGTCGTTGAGTCTGACTATCTCCTCCAGATACTTACTCACCATGCCGTCGCCGTACGGACTCTTCTCCGTATCCCTGAACGGACTGTACGCAACCACGGGCATTTCATAGAACGAATCCTCTTCAACTATCTCCCGCTCCATCGGCACATACACCAAGTGCCCGAAGTCCTTCCCGTCCCCTATCTTGATTTGCTCTCCTGTGGACGGCTCATACAGATAGTCCCACGGCACAACCGCCTCGTACACCTCGACGTCGTTCTCTTCTCCGTTCTGCGTTCTCTTCACACGCTCCCAGCAATGCTTCAGGCCCGCCTTCGGGAATCTCCTAGTAAGGTCGACTGCATTCGTCCAGTAGTGCCTGACAAATACCTCTACCTCTCCCCACTCGTTCTCCGAAATGCACACTTCCTGTGGGTCCAGCTCCTTGAAGAGAAGTTTGTCTCCCTTCTCATACACACACGCATATCCGATACCAAGCGCCTGTGAATCCGTGTACTGCTTCTTGAGGGCCGTATAAGCTCCACACCTCGACATCTCTCTAAGCGCAACATCCGACAACCTCTCCATGAACGACATAATCTCGTCGTCCTCGACCAAGTCGCCATACCCGCCGTATTCCTTCTTGCTCTGTCCCACTCTCGCCCACGGCAACATGTAGAACCAGTTGTCATCTTCCGGAATCGTGTACCCGATGAACCCGTCACAATAAGTCTGAAAACATGAAATGGCCGTCGAATCATATACCTTCGTCTCCGGAACACTCGTACCTCTGTAACCTATCCTGTGCTTCACATATCCAGCACCCTTCAGCTTACGCTCCCAGTTGGAAGCCGTACGCTCCGCCTTCAAGCTGTTCCACAAACGTACGATTGCACTTCCTATAACGTCTTCTCTTGCCATGTTTCAATTCTAGCAACACTTTGTTCAAGTTTTCAATACCAATGTTTCATGCAAAGATACAAAAGAGAAGGGGTTAAGGGAAAAAATACAACGTTGAAATATGGCTTCAAGGGAAAAAATTTGGGACGGAAATATGGCGGGGTGACAACGGCGCCGACAGATTTCAAATTGGGTCGGTGGGGGTCGGGCGAAAAGGGGACCCACGTTCGTAAACCGGTTAACATGCCCACTAGGACACCGCCTGTCCTATACCCTATCTGCTAGGGGGTTGCTCCCTCGGACCACGTCGGGACCGGACCGGACTAATCGGGAGCATAGTTATACAACTTTTGTACAACTATTGTAGCATTTACCGACGACAGGCACATAATCTCGTTACCACATAAGGAAATAGCTATCATATTGTCACCATGATGTCACCTTATTGGTAATGATTATCGATAGATTGTCCTCTGTTGTTCTGTCTTCCCTGTCTTCCCTGTCTTCCCTGTTGCGTGTCTCACTTGCTAGCCCTGTTTGAGTCGCCTGTTGACTGACAGGAAAGAGTCGTAACCCGCGTCTTTACAACATGTGGACCCTGTCGCACCTACCTATTTTATGAGTTTTTAACAACCTTACTAGCGGTTTTTGAAAAACCGATGAACGGATAACGAGAAACATAAAAGAGAGTAGTGAATAACCGATATAGAATGAAAACTACTTAATGTTTGTTAAGTATTTTGTGA
>CAZSMV010000059.1:0-1842 GCA_964608215.1 uncultured Staphylococcaceae bacterium | reverse complement strand
AAACGCGTGTATACGTGTACATGTGCGTACGTGTATGTATGTGTGCGAGTGCATGTGCGTGCATGCGTGCGCGGTTGCCTCGAAAAACGGCCGTCAGCGCGTCGATTGATACAAAGTGATATCTTATGTATTCAATTCTGAAACGACGCGTTTACGGGCCTTTTTTGAGCGTTTCGACGTTTTTGCGAAAAGTGTCAGAATAAAATCACGTGTTTTGATACATGATTAACTGTTGTTTGAGTTGCATGTTTTCAGCTTTTAATGTTTCAATCTGTTGTTCCAACTCGCGGATGATTTTTGTTGCTTTGTCATCAATGAAAGTATCGTTAATCCTGTCTTTGTATGCTTGTATCCTGTCTTTGTACTTATCGCGATATAACGACACTATCCCGTTACTGACTTTATTATCCCGCGCTATATGACTAATCCCTTGTCCTTTCGCAAGTGCTACTAGTATGTTTTCCCGTGTCTCTTTGTCTAACATGAGTCTAGTCTAGCATGTTTTAAAAAAGTTGAAAATTTAAAACAATTTGAAAAAAATGTATTGACACGGTTTTAAAGAGAGTGTTATAAACAGTGTATCAATTAAGAAACAAGAGGTTTTAACATGGCAACAAAGAAAACTTACAAAACGTCAAAGCGCAACATCGAAAAGGCCTTCAGCGAGTCTATGGTAAAGGCTATCGAACAGGCTATTTCTCTTTCGAAAGAGTCGTGGAAAAATCCGTGTCCGTTTGTACAGGGACAGGAACAGGGGCCTTACAACTATGCAACAGGCAAGGCATACGACGGTGTTAATGTTCTCATGCTCAACTTGAGACAGGTCATTAACGGATACAGTGACGGTGCATGGCTCACTTTCAATCAAGTCAAAGCTATAGCGGAAAAGACAGGGCTCAACATCAGAGTCAAAAAAGGCGAAAAAGCGTCAGAAGTCGTCTTTTGGAAGAAGTGGCTCAAAGTCGTCCGTCTTACGGAAGAAGAGGACACGGAAGAGGAAGAAGAGGAAGAGACAGAAGAGACTACAGAAGAAGAGAAGAAAGACAAGTCCGTTTTTCTTACAAAATGGGTCCTCAAGTCCTACTATGTTTTCAATGTCGAACAGGTAGACTGGGACGGGTACGACTACAGCGCAAAGCTCAAGAAACAGACTCTTGTACCGCGTGACGAAGTCGTACTTGCAAGTATGGACAGCGCTCTCTCTTTCCTCACAAAGAAGTATAAGGGCGGAGCTCCAAAAGTCGTCGAAAGTGATACTACAGTCAACTACTACAGCCCATCAATCGATACAGTTGTCACTTGTCATCATGAGGCGTTTTCGACAGCGGACGAATTTTTCAGCACACTAGCTCATGAGCTAGGGCACAGCACAGGACACGCTAGCAGACTTGACAGAAAAGCAAACGGCCGTTTTGGTAGCTCAAGTTATGCAAAAGAAGAGTTGGTAGCGGAGACAACGGCGCTTATGTGTTGCGCAAGTGTCGGGCTCTTGAGTACGTACGAAAACAGCATTGCGTACCTCAAGTCGTGGCTCAAGGCCGTGAAGGAAAACGCGGACTCGATAGTTTGGGCCTTCAAAGAGGCGCAGAAAGCGACATCGTGGATTCTCGGACTCGAGGACAGAAAGACTGAAGAGTCGGAAGAATAAAGGGACTTGCTCGGGGGTGGGGTTTATCCTCACTCTCGAAGACAAGGAAAAGAAAATATATAAAAGAAAAGGAAGTACAAAAATGACATCACTGAAAGAGTTCAAAAAAGACATGAGAGACTACTTTCACACGGTAGTGGACAGGGAGAGCGGGGAGACATTCAAGAGTTGGTTTTCGGCGCTGTTTGAGGCGC
>CAZSMV010000058.1:0-4266 GCA_964608215.1 uncultured Staphylococcaceae bacterium | reverse complement strand
ATATGCATGGAATTTTTTATATAATAATTTTAGAAGGAGTATTTAAAATTATTATGGATACTGTTAAATGGGCGGTAATTCCTTGCGCAGGTAAAGGAACAAGATTTTTACCTATTACAAAAGGAATTCCAAAGGAAATGTTGCCAATTGTAGATAGACCAACACTTGATTATATAGTTCAAGAATTGGTTGATAGTGGAATTGAAAATATTGTTTTTATTGTGTCTAAAGATAAAGATGCAATTAAAAAATATTATGATAGAGATGAAGAATACGAAAAAGATCTTATAAATAATGGAAAAGCTGAATATGCTAAAACCATAAGTGAACTTTCTAGTAAAGCCAAATTTTATTATGTTGAACAAAAAGAATTGCTCGGACTTGGACATGCTGTTCTTCAAGCAAAAGAAGTTGTTGGAAAAAACAATTTTGTTGTTTGTTGTGGCGACGATATTTGTACTTATAAAGATAAACCACCAGTTAAACAAATGGTTGATGCCTTTATAAAGTTTGGTTGTCATACAATTGTTGGTGGGCAATTAGTTGAGCATTCTCAAATTTCAAAATATGGCTGTATGGATGTTTTAGAAAAGAGTGATGAAAGAACTTATAAACTTAAAGGCATTGTGGAAAAACCAAAAGTTGAAGAAGCCACAAGTGATTTAGCTTCGCTTGGTAAATGGATTTTTAACTATAAGATTTTTAATAAGATTGAAACAACACCAAAAGGTAAAGGCGGAGAGGTTCAATTGACTGATGCAATTTCCAATTTAATGAAAGAAGAAGCAGTTTATTTCTATGATTTTGTTGGAAAAAGATACGATTGTGGCGACAAAGTTGGTTTCATTGAAGCCGTTATAGATGTAAGTTTATCAAGAGACGATATTAAAGATGGAGTTAAAAAACATTTAGATAAAATTTATAAAGAGGGATAGAGTTTTATGATCAAATATGTAAAAGGCAATCCAGATTATCTTTATGGCGTAATGAATTTACTAAAAAAGATTAGAGAACAATTTAAAGAAGAAGGCTTAAATATCTATCAAAATGAAACGTATCCTAATATGGATATTATTCTTGAAGATTTACGTAAAAAAGATTCTACTTTAGTTGTTTTAGATAATGATGAAGTTGTGGGATATATTGCTTCTGAAAAAGGAGAATCATTCTTTAAAGATTGTTTCGATGGTTTTCCAAAAGAATATCTCCATAAATTTGGATTAGATGGTTATGAAGATAGATTTGTTGGTTTTTCTAGATTAATGATTGATCCAAATTATCAACATCAAGGGATTGCTACTAAACTATTTGAAATTTTAGAAAAGAAATTTGAAGGATATATCATTATATTTTTAGTTGATAAAACCAATAAACATGCACAAAGATTATACGCAAAACTTGGATATAAATGTTTAAGCCTTGAATCATTTCCATACGGAGAATATTACGTTTATATAAAAAATCAATTAGTGTAAATTAGATAGTTGTTCAATTTTGAATTACAAAATTGAACTAAAATTGGTTTAAAAAAAGCGAGTTTTTGTTATAAATCTCGTTTTTTGTTTGTAATCTATACTTTATAAGTATAGAATATTAATCGGCACTAATCTAAAAATTATGTCCCGGTAAGATTTAATTTTTTATGGAGGAATGTGTAAATGTTTAGACAAACAACAAATGTTAAGAAAGAAGAAGTTACCCGTAAATGGTATGTAGTTGATGCAACTGACAAACCACTTGGTAGACTTGCAAGTGAAATCGCAGTTTATTTAATGGGTAAAGAAAAGCCATCTTATACTCCAAATGTTGATTGTGGCGATTATATTATTGTTATTAATAGTGATAAGGTTTCATGTAAAGGAACTCCACACAAAGCTATTGATAAGAAATATTATAACGTTAGCGGATACAATGGTGGTATGAGAGAAAGATCATTAGAAGTTATGCAAAAGCAATATTCTGATGAATTAGTTCAAAGAGTCGTTTGGGGAATGCTTCCAAAAGGCAGACTTGGTAGACAAATTTTTAAGAAATTATTTGTTTATAAAGGTGCTGAGCACAAACATGAAGCTCAAAAACCAGAAGTTCTTGAATTCAAAAGTTTAGGAGGTAACAAATAATGGCTAAGAAAAGTGATGTTTTCTACGGAACTGGTAGAAGAAAATCAAGTGTTGCTAGAGTTTATTTAAAAGCTGGCAAAGGAAATATCGTTGTTAATGAAAAACCAGTTGATGAATATTTCCCATTCAAAGTTTTAGTTCTCGATTTAAAACAACCACTTGCTATGGTTGGAGCAACTGAAAAATATGACGTTACTGTTACTGTTAAAGGTGGTGGATTCCAAGGTCAAGCTGGTGCTGTTCGTTTAGGTATCGCCCGTGCTTTACTTGAAGCTGGTGAGGACCGTGCAGTATTAAAAGCTAATGGAATGCTCACTAGAGATAGTAGAGCTAAAGAAAGAAAGAAGTACGGTCTCAAAAAAGCAAGACGTGCTCCACAATTCTCAAAACGTTAATCTCTTATTACATTTGCTTAATAAACATAAAGGCATCCAATCTGGATGCCTTTTCTTTATATAAAGATTTAGAATTGTTAAGTGAGGAGTCCTAAAACTATAAATTTAACATGGGTTGCTTTATTTTAGACGCCAGTTAAATTTATAAAAAAATAAAAAATGTGTGTAGATTCACACATTTTTACTAATTCATTTTTGAATTTTAATAATCAAATATGGTTTTTACTTGATAGAATCTATTCTTTTTGAGCTATTGGTTCTTTTGTTGGAAGATCATTATCTGGTTTATCATTCTTATAGATAAGTTTTAATAATATTGGAGTTATTAATGAACTTAAAATAATTAATAATAAAATAAATGGCATGACTGGTTGATCTTGAGGAATTATTCCAGCATCAATTCCAGTTTTGGCTGTAACAATTACAACTTCAGCTCTAGCCATCATTCCTACACCAATTACAGATGATTCTTTAAAATTAAATTTAGTCATTAATCCACCTAGAGTTGCGCCTAAATATTTTCCAAGCAATGCAACAACTACATAAAGTAAACCAAAAACAATAAATGTTCCGCTAATTGATGAAAGCTCTAAGTTATATAAAGAAAGAGCAACAGAAGCAAAGAATATAGGAGCAAATAAGACACCAATTTCTGATTCTGTTTTGTGATCCAAATAGTCTTTTGGTTTAGTGGTGGATAATATTAAACCAGCAATATAGGCACCAGTAATATCTGCGACACCAAAGAATTTTTGTGCACAATAAGCAAAAAGGAAACAAATACCTAATGAAAAAATAGGAATTCTTCTATGGTGAGGCCATTTAGAATCTAACCACATAAATAATTTTTTAATTGGGAATGAAAGTATTAAAGCAAGAACAAAGAAAGCAGCCATTAAACTAATCATTATTAAAATATTTAAAGCTTGATTATCAACATATTGTGTTGAACTTGATTGACCATCTAAAGAAATAACTAAAGATAAAAGGATAATACCAATAATATCATCTAAGATTGCAGCACTTACAACACAAGTACCAGCTTTAGAATTAAGTTTCCCTAATTCTTTTAAGGTTGCAACCGTAACACTAACTGATGTTGCAGTTAAAATAACTCCATAAAATACATTAGTGATAATAGAATTATCTTTTGGTAATAATAAATATGCAAGTCCTGCACCAAGACCTAAAGGAAATAAAACACCTAAGCAAGTAATTAAGATTGCAGGACCACCAACTGACTTAATTTGTTTTAAATCAGTTTCAAGACCTGCATTGAATAAGATTAAAACAACTCCAATCTTAGCAAGTCCATTAATATTTTCTTCGGTATAAGTAGTAAATACTTCTTGTCCTGGAATTAACTTTATAAGTCCAAGTAATAAACCAGCAATTAAATATCCAACAACTTGAGGTAATTTAAATTTTGCACTAAAAATAGCAAATAATTTAGCAACAATTAAAATTAATCCTAGTGGTAAAAGTAATGTATAAGGTTCATTACTTGTAGTTGAACTTAATATATTTAAAAGATTCATGATTTTGTGCCTCCCTTTGAAACACGAAACATATTATACTCTTCTAATTTTTAATATGTATCAAGAATGTAAGTCTATCTGTAATAAAAGCCTGCAATTGGCTTAGGAAAATCATTTTTGAACTCGTTAGTTTTTCATATGTCGCGAAATAAACTTAAAGTTTAAGTAATTTCTTTATGAAATAAAATTATCTGTAGTAAATGAATAAATATT
>CAZSMV010000057.1:0-4268 GCA_964608215.1 uncultured Staphylococcaceae bacterium | reverse complement strand
ATTTATGCTTTTTCAAGCAACCAATCAAATAAATTTATAACCTCTATTCCTTCTTCTGTTGTATATTTATGAATAGAATCTTTTACAATTATTACCTTTTTAAAATTGTCCTTGATATTAATTAATGGTTTTTTCTCTTGGAGTAATTTTTCATAATTATCCATTGAATATGCAGATTGTATATATATTTTTTCGCCCATTTTATTGCATATAAAATCAGTTTCTAATTGTTTTCTAGCATAATTACCATTTTTGTTTTGTTCATTGATTTCAACAATGCCAACATCAACGCTATATCCTCTTTTAACTAATTCATTATAAATAATATTTTCCATAATATGCGATGGTTCAGATTGTCTAAAATTTATTAACGCATTTCTTAAACCTATATCAGTAAAATAATATTTTGAATTTGAACCGATATATTTTTTGCCTTTGATATCATATCTTTTTGCTTCTGATACTAAGAAAGAATCTTTTAAATATTCAATATGATTCTTTATTGTAATATGTCCATAAACTATTTTTTCTTTAGTTATGAATGTATTTTCAAGGTTTGTTGGATTTGTGTAAGAACCAATTGAACTAGCTAAAATTTCCATTAATTGTTCAAAAGAATTTGTGTCTTTAATACCATTTCTTTCGGTTAGATCTTTAATATATATTTCGTTATATAAGTTTTTGAGGTATTGTTCTTTTTCTTTTTCGTTATTAATATTTAAGAGATAAGGCATTCCGCCATAAAATTGATAATCAAAAAAAGCATCATCTATAGATTTATTGATTGCTTCATAATATTCTTTAAAGGATAATGGATAGACATGTATTTGATCTCCTCTTCCTCTAAATTCTGTTATTACATCTTTAGATAACATTTTAGAATTAGAACCAGTTACATAAACATCAAAATTGGGATGCGACAAAAAACTATTTAATGTCATTACAAATTTGTCAAGTAATTGGATTTCATCAAGTAATAAGTAATAATCTTTATTTTTTCTTGTTTGTTCTTTTATATATAAGATGAATTTTTTTGAGTTGACTAAATAATTTCCTCTAGAATCAACAAATAGTGTATTTTCTTCTGGTAAATATTTATCCAATTTCATTACATCTTCCATTTTATCAAAAGCAAAAAATATAATTTGAGTTTTCATAACATTATTATCTAATAAATGTTTCTTAAATAATTCATTTAATAAATATGATTTACCGCATCTTCTTAATCCTGTAATTACTTTTATTAATCCATTATTTTTTTTGTTAATTAATTGGTTTAAATATTCTTCTCTTTTTATTTCCATAATTTACCTACTTTTTTTGCAAGTACTTGCATTTTTAGTAATTACATTTTACCATAAAACGAAATAACAGCAATGTATTTACCTACTTTTTTTGCAAGTACTTGCATTTTTAGTAGATTGGCATTCTTTTAAATATACTAATTTATTATTAATTAAAGTAATTGACGCAACAAATACTGAATTTAAATTAGGATTTGCGGTATGTTATATTATGATAGTATTAAGATTTTACACATCTTTTTAAAATTGTTTACAAAAAAAATTAAACTTTTAAAATTAATTTATAAGGAGATTTTTTAAAAAAAGATGTGTTTTTGTTTTGATGATTAGTTTTTATATATCTCATTTTCATATTTATAAGTAAATTAATTTCTATTATAGATACATTAATTTTTTTTAACTAATAGAGTTTTCTTAAGTTATGTGTTGATTAAACTAAGAAATAATAAGAATAATAAAATGATTGGTTTTTTAGTATTTATAAATTTGAACAAGATTTAGTTATATGGTTTAAATCAAAATTTTAAACAATAAGAAAGAAGGCTAAAGAAAATGGAAAATGATGAAAAAAAGAGAAAAGATAAAATTTATATTTGCATTATATCTTTAATTATTGGAGTAGTTATACTTATTAATAGTTTGACGGTTTATTTTTGTGATAATGATGATAAAACAACATTTCTTCTTGTTTGGTCAATTCTTGGTGCAATTTGCATATTGATATTAGGAATTTTTGGGATATTAGTAAATAGGAAGAAAAATATAAAGTAGAATAACCATATATTTATCGGGAAAAATTTAATGGAAAAAATAATTGAATGTAAAAATATAAGTAAAACATTTAAAGCTGGATTTTTTTCATCTTTATTAAAAAAGAAGAAAGATGTTAAGGCTGTTGATAACTTATCTTTTGATGTTTATAAAGGTGAAGTTTATGGGTTACTAGGGCCAAATGGTGCTGGTAAAACTACAATGTTAAGAATGTTAGCAACATTAATTAACCAAGATAGTGGAACAATAACAATTTATAAAAACATTACAAAAAAAGATGAGATAAGAAAAAGAATTGGTTTTTTAACAAACGAATTAAAGTTAGAGGATTGCTTCAGTGCTGATTATTATTTCGACTATTTTGGCAAACTTTACGATATGAGCGATGAAGAAATAAAAAGAAGAAAAGAAGAAGTTTTTAAAATATTGGATATAAATAGTTTTAAAGATAAAAAGTATGGAACGCTATCAACTGGTATGAAGCAAAAGGTATCTTTAGCTGTATCAGTCATGCATAATCCGGATATTGTGATTTTTGATGAACCAACAAATGGTCTTGACCTTGTAGCAGCAAAAAATGTTGTTGATTTTATTAGAGATATGAAACAGCAAGGTAAAACCATTATTATTTCTACCCATATTTTTTCTGTTGTTGATCAACTTTGTGATCGAGTGGGAATTATTTTAAAAGGACAAATGAAAGAAAGTTTTGAAGTAGCAAAAATTAAAGAGACATCATCAATCGAAGATGAATTTTTTAAAGTTTATAAAGAAGATGGTGAATAATTATGAAGAAATTTTTAACAATTATGAAAAAAGAACTCAAAATGTTCTTTAGTAACAAAAGATTAGTGCTTTCTTGCTTTGTTCCTGCCTTGTTCTTATTCTTTTTTTATTTTGCTTTTTCAAATTTTGATATGACTGATAAAACTGATTATACCAAAGAAACATTTAATGTTGCGATATTCAATAATGATGAATATTATTCTAAATTATTGTTAAATGGAGTTGAGACGAAAATAATTGAATATGATAATATTGATGCTGCAAAAAATGATTTAAGCGATGAGAAAATCTCATTAATCATTAATTATGATGAAAATTTTAAGGCCAAAATTGATGAAGGTAATGTGCCAAATGTAACAATTTTGTATAATTCATTATCAAAAAAATCAATTTATATTTATAATTCTGTTTATCAAATTAGTACAGGTCTAAGCATTACTTATGAAACAAAATATACAATAAATAAGGATGTAAATTCTGACATTTCTGAAGGAAAAGGTGTTTCTTTACAATTAATGGGTATTATTATTCCTTTGTTATTTACTTCTCTTTTAATCGTGGGTGGAACAAGTTATACAACTAGTGTAATTGTTGGCGAAAAAGAAAGAGGAACTATGTCTACTCTTTTATTAACTCCTGTTAAGAGAAGCACTATCTGTTTTGGAAAAATGGTTGCTTTAAGTTTAATATCTATTTTTATGTCTTTAATTTCTGTTGCCTCTTTTGCAGTATCATCATTATTTAAAATTAATGGTGTATCGGATACAGGAGAAGCGATTTCTATAGATTTTTCTTTATATAATTTTTCTTCTTATGTTTATATGCTTATTGCAACAATTGTAACAATTTTACTAGTTACTGCAGCCCTTTCTTGCATTTCGACTGTTTCCAAAACAGTAAAAGAAGCAAGTACATATTCAGGTATTATTACAATGGTATTTACTGTTTTATCAATGATAATTTCTTATGGAACAGGAACATTTGATTCAGCTTTTTATTTAATTCCATTTTTTAATTCGATACTTATTATAAAAGACATATTTTCATTAACCATATCTGTACCTAATTTGTTAATTATGGTAGGTTCTAATGTTGTTTATATTATTATTCTTGTTTATATTTGTAAGAAGATGTTTGAAAGCGAAAAGATAATGACAACGCAAAAAATTTAAATCGCTATATAAGTTTGATATTTGGAGATTTTCCTTTTTTAGTGCCTTTACAAACATTGATTTTGTAAAGGCATTTAATATAGAAATTCATTAATTTAAATAACAATGTAAAAGTCAACCTGAAATGCTATTTGGGGTGGATCAAACATTTTATTATGGCGTTAACAATTTTTTAACTTCTTAGTACCAAATGTCACAAAGAAGTTTTATAAAATGATGTTTATCTTTGATAATC
>CAZSMV010000056.1:0-4319 GCA_964608215.1 uncultured Staphylococcaceae bacterium | reverse complement strand
AAACCATAAATGATTAATAAAAAATTGTGTATTTTTTATCTTCATTTATATATAATATTTTAGTCGAGGAGAGAGATGTATGAAAAAATTCTTATCTAGAGCAAATTCATATAGTTTAATATTAGATATCGCTTGTATATTTGTATTTTTTGCACCATTTGTTCAATTAAAAGGAAGCATTACTACAACTAGTATTAAATATATTACTGGTTTCCAAGCTATTTTTGGTGGTAGTGGATTTAGCGGTATGTCAATTCCAGTATTATGTATGTTCTGTTTTATTTGCGGAGCTATTGTTTTAAATTTATTAGCATATAAATTTAGAGCATTAAGTTTTTTAAACTTTATTCTTGAATGTGGAACTGCGGTTTTAATGTTCTGTATTGTTAAGTTAATTAATGCTGGTCTTGAGATTTCATTATCAAGTTGGGTAATTAGTGTTCATGCTGGTAGTATGGTTGATGGTAGTTTGCTAATTGTTGCTTGTTTAGCATCATTAATTAATGGTTTTTCATCATTCAGAAGAAAACCAGTTGAAGCATAATTTTAAGAAAAAAGTAAAATTATTTTTTTAAATTTAATTAAGAACTTAAAAAGTAAGGATTAATCCTTACTTTTTTTGTTAGATAAATTTTTAGAAATATTAGCACTTAACTGTTGACAGTGCTAAAAATAGTGATAATATATAGTTAGCACTTAGGAAATAAGAGTGCTAAAATATGGAGGTATAAAATATGAACGAAGAATTTAAGAAAAATCATAATGCTGTAGGAGAATCATTATTTGACCCATTATTTGATGCATTTATTGGCATGCCAATTGAAACTAAAAAAGGAAATAGATTAATGAGAACTGATATTGAAGAAAAAGATGATAGTTTTGTAGTTTCTATTGAAATGCCTGGAATTAAAAAAGAAAATGTTAAAGTTAGCTTAAATGATGGAACATTAAGAGTCTCATATAAACAAGATGAAACAAATAATGTTTCAAACGATCATCATTTTATCAAGAAAGAAAGATTTATTTCAGAAGGTGAAAGATCATATTATTTAGGCGATGTTGATAACAATAGTGTCAATGCATCCTTAGAGAATGGTATTTTAAATATTGTTGTTCCAAAAGCAGCAAAAGTTGATAATACTAAATATATTGAGATTAAGTAATTTACTCCTCTCGTTATTACTTATGATATTGAAAAACCTGGCAATCCCAATTGTCAGGTTTTTCTTTTGTTTATTAATACTACAAAGTTATTTAAAGAATATAATATATAAGGATTTAAGGAGAATTTTATGTTCAAAAAAGAAAATTTAGTAAAATTACAAAATAAATTAAAAGATGATGGTATTAAAGCATATTTAATTTTAACAAGTGATCCTCATGATGACGAATATGCTGCAAATTATTATATATCTGAAAGATTATATTTTTGCCCATTTAGTGGGGATACAGGCGATCTTTTAGTTACCCAAAATAATGCTTATCTTTTTACTGATGGAAGATTTTTTATTCAAGCTGAAAAGGAATTGAAAGGCAGCGATATTACTTTGATGAAGATTGGCGAAAAAGGAGTTTTGCCATTAAATAAATTCATTAAGGAAAATAATTTATATCCTTTAGGATTAAATACTTTAATTGCTAGTGAAGGTTTATATGAATCCTTAATTAATAAAAAAGAAGATAAAATTATTAATAAAGATTATTCATATTTAGTTGAAAATAGGCCATCTTTATCAGACTCAAAAGTCTTTAAATTAGATGAAGGTTTATATACTTTAAGTTATAAAGAAAAGATTGAAAATATTTTAAATGAAGTTGAAAAAGTTGGCGCTGAAGCGAATTTAATTACAACTTTAGATGATATTGCTTGGACCTTAAATTTAAGAGGAAATGATATTGAATGTAACCCAGTTTTCTATTCGTATTTATATTTATCAAGAAAATATGGTAATCATTTATTCATTAATAAAAAGAAAATCGATTTTAAAATCGATAATGTTGAAATTCATGAATATGATGAAATTATCAAATTCTTAAAAGATCATGAAAACGTTATTACTTTAGCTGATAAGACTAGAATTAGTGCAAAATTATTTAATGAATTAAAGCATATAGTTAATAAGAAAAATCCAAGTTATTTACTGAAATGCGTTAAGGGGCCTGTTGAAATTAAAAATACAAAGGAAATTCAAATTTTGGATGGTGTAGCAATGGTTAAATTTGGTTATTTTCTTAAAAATAATCTTCATAAACATCTTTCAGAATTTGAATATAGCGAGCAGTTAGAAAAGTTTAGAAGAGAAAATAAACGTCTTTTTGAACTTAGTTTTGCAACAATTGCGGCGGTTGGACCAAATGCAGCAGAAATGCATTATGGTCCAACTAAAGAAAAAAGTTCTATTGTAAGCGAAAATGATATGGAATTACTTGTTGATAGTGGTGGTCAATATTATGGTGGGACAACTGATACAACAAGAACATATCCATTAAAAGAAATACTAAGTGAAGAATATATTCATGATTATACTTTGACATTAAAATCTGTCATAGCTTTAACAACATCAATATTTATTGAACACTCCTGTGGAGTTACTTTAGATATTAAATCTAGAGAGATAATGTGGAAAGAAGGATTAGATTATAAGTGTGGTACTGGTCATGGTGTTGGATATATTTCTAATGTTCATGAAGGACCAAATGGTTTTAGATATAGAATTGTTCCTGAAAGAGATGATTCATATGAATTAAAACCAGGAATGGTTACAACAGTTGAGCCTGGTGTATATAAAGAAAATAAATATGGTATAAGAATTGAAAACAATCTTCTTTGTGTTCCAGCATTTGAAACTGATATGGGTGTATTTTATAAATTTGAAACTATCACATGCGTTCCAATTGATACAAGGGCACTTGACTTATCTATCATGACTAGTGAAGAAATTAATTGGTTAAATAATTATCATAAATGGGTTTATGAATCATTAAGTCCATTCTTTAAAGACGATAAAGATTTACTCGAATATTTAAGAGAAGAAACTAAACCTTTATTAAAATAGTTTCTACTGAAATGAAATATAGAAAAGTGTAAAATAATGACTATGGATTCATTGAAAGAATTAGAAGAAAAAATAACTAAATTTGTAAGCGATCGAGATTGGGATCAATTTCATTCTCCTAGTAATCTTGCTAAATCAATTAGTATTGAAGCAAATGAACTTTTAGAATGCTTTCAATGGAGTGATGAAATAAAAGATAAAAAACATGTTGAAGATGAGTTAGCTGATGTTATAAATTATTGTATTCAAATGGCTCATGTTTTAAATGTAGATATTAAAGAAATTGTTGAAAGAAAACTTGAAGCGACAGCAAAAAAATATCCAATTGAAAAATGTAAAGGTAAATCTACTAAATACATAGATTTATAAAGGAAATAGTGATGAAAAAAATAGGAATTATTGTAGCGGTTAAAAAAGAATTTGCTTCGTTTTTAGAAGATAATTCTTTTAAGATTGAAGAGTTTAAAGTTGGTTCTTTTGATGTAGAAAAAACAACCATAAATAATAATGAAATTTATGTATTAATGAGTGGTTGTGGTGAGATTGATGCTAGTGCTGCAACACAATTTTTAATTTCTGTTTTTAATGTTGATTATATTTTAAATTATGGTGTTGTTGGTGCTTTAAAACCTGAATTAAAAGTTGAAGATTTGTTTTTAGTTGAAAGTGTTGTTCATTATGATTTTGATATTTCAAAAATAGATGGAACTAAAGTAGGACAATATTCTGAATTTAAAGATGTATATATGAGTACTAATTCATTCTTGAATAAAAAAATAATTGAACTAATGCCTAGTATTTCACCTGTGATTTGTGCAAGTGGTGATAAGTTCGTTGATGATATAGTTTTTAAAAAACAACTTGTCAAAGATTATGATGCTTCAATTTGCGATATGGAATCGGCCGGAATTGTTAGAACGTGTTTTAAAAATAAAGTGCCATGTCTTGCTATAAAGTGCATTAGTGATACTCTTTATGGAAATGGAGAAGATTATTTGGAAAATGTTTCTAACAGCAGTAAAAAAGCTTTTGAATTGATTAAAAAATTTTTATTTTCAATTTGATTTTTATTAATGAAATTTTCCTTGTTTTATTTATAATACTTAAGGTAATAAAGATTTGCCCAGTTGGCGGAATTGGTATACGCGATGGACTTAGAATCCATTGGGAAACCGTGCAGGTTCGAGTCCTGTACTGGGCACCATTTAAAGATAACATCGATTAAATCGATGTTTTTTTGTTGTCTCGTTTAAATTTTAGGAC
>CAZSMV010000055.1:0-4402 GCA_964608215.1 uncultured Staphylococcaceae bacterium | reverse complement strand
AAACAACATTCCAACCTTTTAATTTTGATATGACGAATTATTTTACGCTTACGATGTAGTATGACTGTAATTAAATTTAAGAAAATTGCTGTTTGTTTAAAAAATAGACAAGGCCCTGTTAGAGTGGCTAGTCCACTTGGTCTCGTTGTTTGCTGTTGTTAGGTAGCAACAATAAAAGACTTGTGAGTTTTTGCTCATAAGTCTTTTCGTTTTTAAAACAAAATGTTAAAAATTTTTATAAAAAAGAGTTTATATAATAGCTAGAACATTTTCGATTTTACTATTAATTTATTTACGATAATAAAACGTTTAAATAGGTGATGACAAATTTTGTTCTTTAAGGAACTAGGGGTGTTTAAATCAAAGGATTTCAATTTTTCACGGATTATAGGGACAATACATTCACAATTCTAAACTGATAATATTTTTAAAAAATGATTCGTTGCTATTATAGATTATGATTTAGAGAGGAAGGCAATTATTCAATTAATAATTACAATTGAATGAATGTGAATTATGAAAAAAAATTTGGTATTACTAGACGAAAATTCAGATGAATGTATATTTTTTTGTCCTGAACTTATAAAGTTTTTTAAAGTTGAAAAAAATAAAATGGATGAAGCGGAAAAGTTAATTGAAAAAATGGAATATCTTGATGAAAATAAAGAAACTAAATGCGATAAAAATTCATTAAAGCAATTAACGATAGATGTTGTAGATAGTTGTAATTTGAAATGCAAATATTGTTATGCACTTGAAGGAACTTATGGGAAAAAAGTCAAATTTACATCCATTGAACAAATGATTGCCATGTACCATGATATTTGCAAAGAATATAAATTCGGTGTTGAAAACATCTGTTTTTTTGGCGGAGAACCTATGCTTGGTTTTAATACGGTTAAAAAATTCGTGATTTATGTTAAAAAATATAATTTGAAACACAAATTAACAAAAACTAAGTTTTCAATGATTACAAACGGAACTTTGATAAAGGATGAGGATTGGGATTTTTTTGTTAATAATAATTTTGTATTAACAATTAGCTTAGATGGGGATAAAGCGACGAATGATAGCATGAGAATATACAAAAACGCTAATGATAGTGTCTATGATAAAGTTAGTAGTTTGATGCTAAAAAATAAGAAAAATAATCTTTTTGTTTTTTGTGAAGCAACGCTCACGCCAACTTTTTTTGATAAATACAACGGAGATATTAATTCATATATAAAAAATTTTTTGGATTTAGGATTTGATGGTTTTTTCCCATTTGTTGCCGAAGGCGAATTGTTGCATTATACAGATGAAATAATGATGAAAATGTCAAAGTTTTACGAAGATTTTGTTCGATTTTGGTTAAGTGAACTAACAAAAATAGAATCAAAAATTTATGACAAAATGCCATTTATTATTGTTAATCTTATTCGTTTATTAACAACTGGTGAAAAGAGTGTTTTATGTGGAGCTGGTAGAAATACGGTTTTTTGTGGAACGGATGGTCTCTTTTATAAATGTCAAATGTATTATAAGAATGGAGAACAAATTAGATTAAGTGATTTAAAACCAAAAATTAAATACAAACCCGAATTAAAGGAATGTAAAGGTTGTATATCAAAAAATGTTTGCCTTTTTTGGTGTGAAGGAGGGGCTAGAGAATTTGGTAATAAAAATCATGTTTCTAAAACAAGATGTATTGTACAAAATGCAATGACTATAACTATTTGCAAGTGGTTGATCAATTTATCTTTGGATGATACAAATATCTTGTGTGATAGATTAGAAAAGACAAATTTAAAATTTGGAGGATGTTTATGAAAATGAGTGTGGTAAAAGAATGTATAATAAAAAGAAAATTTCTTTTATTTTTATATTGTGTATTAGCATTAGTTCTTGAAGCATCACAAGTTGCAATAGCCTATGTTTTAGAAAGGGTAATTAAGTTAGTTGGCTATTATTCTTTTAATGAATTGATATCTATTATTATATTGGTTTTAGGAACAATAATGATATTCTTTTTGTCTTCGTTTTTAACAAGTATCGCACAAGTCAAACTTATTCGTAATTATAAAAATGATCTTTATAACAAGATTTATAATCATGTTTTAAAGACAAGTTTTAATACTTTTAATGAACATGATAATGCTTTTTATGTTTCTTTAACTGTAAATGATATTCCGTCAATCGTTAAGAGTTATTTTGAATCTATGCTAAATTTATTAAGTGCTTTTTTTAAATTTGTTTTGTCAATTGCTTATCTTATCTATATTTCGCCAATTATCGCTCTCTTAATATTTACTGCTTCTGTGATAATTTCACTATTTCCTTTATTTTGTTCTAAAAAGTTACAATTTAAACAAAAGCAATGTATTGATGCCGAAGAAATATTCACAGATAAAGTTAGCGAATTTTTTAGTTTTTTCCCAATTGTGAAAATTTATAAAATAAATGAATATGAAAAAAACAATTTAATGAGGAATACAATTGACATGAATGCTAAGGAATCTAAATTTAATATAAGTTCTAGTTTTGTTCAAACAATTACAGTTGTGCTATCTTATTTGGCGCAAATTTCTGTTTTTGTTGTTGGCGCTATTTTATCCACTAATAATAAATTAGATGCTGCAAGTCTTGTGGCATCGGTTCAAGTTTCAGGATATGTTGTATCCACAATTACAACAATAATTACGTCGCTTGGAATGATAATATCTTCCAAACCTTTAAAAGAAAAAATGAATAATTTTTTTGTTATTCAAAATAACGAAAATAATAATAGGGCAATTAAGACATATGAAATTGAGGCTTCTAATTTAGGTTTTAAATATGAAAACAAAGAAGTTTTTAATAATATAAATTTGAATATTAAATATGGCGCAAAAGTACTTATTTTGGGGGAATCTGGATCAGGGAAGTCAACATTAGTTAAAACATTGTTAGGAATGAATAATCAATATAGAGGGAATATTAAATATGGTGGAATAGATTTAAAAGAAATTAATTCCAGTTTGTATAATTATTGTCTTTTAGTGCCTCAAGAAAATATGATTTTTCATGATTCTATTAAGAATAATATTTTATTAGGATATGATTTTAATGAAGAAGAATTAAATAGAATTATAGAATTTGTTGAACTTAAAAGTTTTGTAAAAAATAGTAAAAATGGGATTAATTCAATTATAAGAGATAATGGGAAAAATATTTCTGGTGGTGAACGCCAACGTATTGGTTTAGCAAGAGCTTTAATTAGAAAGCCTAAAATTTTGTTTTTAGATGAATCGTTTTCAGCATTAGATGGTGAAACATCTATTTCAATTAAAAACAAATTATTAAAGCTACCAATAACAATTATTGAAGTTGCACATAATAACTATGATAAAGATATGTTTGATTTAATTATCAATTTAGATGAAACGAAAAATGCATAGAAAATTGATAATGTAAAATGTAAATAATCAATTCGATTTTTTATTAGATGCAAATTAATTAAATTTTTAGAAATTCCCCTCCTAATACTATATTGAAGGGGAATTTTCTTCTTCAATATATTATTCAATTGCATTGCTTTGTTTGCAAATGAATGTATTTGAATTATAATATTACTCGAAAGGAGGTAAAGATATGAGTAAAAGTTTAGTTCAATTTAGAATCGATAAAGAAGCGAGAGATAAAGCTTCTGAAATTTGCAAAAAACTTGGGTTCGATTTACAAACTTATTTAAGAATGTCTATAACTAAATTAATCAAATATAATGGCGTTCCGTTTGATTTATTCGCTATAGATGAAAATAATCCAGGTTATATAGCTTTGCGCAATATTCAAGAAGAAGCAAAAAGAAATGGCACTTGTAATTTGACTGATGAAGAAATAAATCAAGAAATCGCTATAACTAGAAAAGAAATAAAGGAACGCAAATAATGATTTATGTTATATACGATACCAATGTAATTGTTTCTGCATTTCTTAAATTTGAATCAATTACACATAAAGTTGTGAAGCTTATTTTTTCAAAAAGCATTAAACTCATTTATACAAATGATATCTATCGAGAGTATCAAGAAGTATTAAATAGAACCAAATTCAATTTTAAAAAATGCGATATCGATGATTTTATGAAAGCATCAAGTCTAGTTGGTGAAAAAATAGATACAAATGATATTGAAGTCGAATTGATAGATAAAGGTGACGTTCCTTTTTATAAAGCATTTTTAAAAAAGAAAAAGTCTGAGAATTTAGTTTTTCTTGTGACCGGGAATAAAAAGCATTTTCCTATAAATCCATTTATTTTGTCACCAAGAGAATTTTATGAATTAATTGAAAATGTCAGATATCTTGGCAATCTTTGTTAAAATGCTAAAAATATTTTTTCATTTGAAAACATATTATTTAATTAGTAAAATATCAAGCAATG
>CAZSMV010000054.1:0-4475 GCA_964608215.1 uncultured Staphylococcaceae bacterium | reverse complement strand
AAAATTTAGCAAAAAAAGTACTTTTTAACTGAATAGTTGATTAAAAATATTATAATAATGTGAAGAAAGGAATTATCGTATGGATTATCAAGTTTCTGCATATAAAAATGATATAGTTTTTATTGAAGTTTCTAATGGCAATAATTTAAAAGCAACATTTTCAAATTTTGGCGCTGGTGTTTATAAATTAAAATATAAAGAAATGCCTTTAATTTTAGAAATTGAGGATAAAGAGAAATGGTTATATTGCCCACAATTTTATGGCAAAACACTTGCAAGAGTTGCCGGAAGAATCAGGTGTAATGGTGAAATTGATGGGGAAACATATAGTTTAAAAGAAACAATGGCAGGATATTGCTTGCATGGAGGAGAAATCAATTCTTTATCTTTTAAACCTTGGAAATATGAAGTAAAAGAATTTAAAAATAGAATAGAAGTTATTTTTTCTATTAATAGCAGAGTTAATGAAAATGGTTTTCCTGGGAATGCTAAATTAAAGGTTATTTATCAATTATTTGCAAATGATAATTTCAAAATAGTTTATAAAGGTTCAACATCAACAAAGACTTTATTAAATCTATCTAACCACAATTATTACAATTTATTTAATTCAAAAGATGTAAGCGATTATACTCTTAAAATTAATGCATCTAAATATGGTGTTATTGATGATACAACATTTATAACTGGGACTGATGATGTTCCATCTTATCTTGATTTTAGACATGCATCCAAATTAAATCCAAAATTGAGTTATATTGAAAAAGGCGTTTACCCTAACACGATAGATCATACATTTATTTTTGATGAAGTTATTTTAAATAAACCACAAGTTATTTTAAAAAATAATGAATGTAAAATAAGTTTATATACTGATTATCCAGCCATAAATATTTTTTGCGATAATTTCAAAACACCTATTAAATTTACTCAATTTAATGAAGTTGATACTAGTAGGAGAGCATTAGCTCTTGAGCCACAGCTTTATAATTTAGATATAGACTCTTTAAAAATCAGGAAAGGAGATAAGTATAAACACTTTATTCTTTTAAAGATTAAAGACCTTAGAAAATAATTATGATTAGCGAAACCATTAATCAATTGATTGTTTATGCAAAACTTCATTTGGGAATGAATGAAGAAGATTGTTTATATTTTAAAAATATTTTATTAGGCGAATTAAAAGTTGCTAAACCTAGTAATGAGGAAGTCGATGTTAAGAAAATTTCTGAGATGAAAGTTCCAGATGAGTTTGTTGAAGAAATACAATATTATTTAGTTAATGAATTAAAATATTCTGAACATGATGCTGAATTGTTTGCCACTAAATTAATGGGTTTTTTAACGCCAAATCCATCTATTGTGACAAAAAAATTTGAAGATTTAGAAAAAGATAGTGACAAAAAGGCTTTAGATTATTTATATGATTTATCAATTAAAAATAATTATGTTGCTAAAACTAAAATTGAGAAGAATCTTCTTTGGGAATCTAATTTTGATGATAAAAATATTGAAGTAAGTGTTAATTTATCTAAACCAGAAAAAAATAATAAAGATATCGCAAAATTAATTGCAAAGACTAACGTTAATGAAGAAAAATATCCAAAATGTTTACTTTGTTATGAAAATCTTGGATTTTATGGAAATGATAAACATCCTGCAAGAGAAAATATAAGATTAATACCTTTAAAACTCAATAATGAAAATTGGTATTTACAATATTCTCCATATGGATATTTCAATATGCATTGCATTGTATTAAAAGAAACACATTCTAATATGATTATTGATAGAAATACATTTATTGCATTATGTGATTTTGTTGATAGATTTCCATCATTCTTCATTGGAAGTAATGCTGATTTGCCAATTGTTGGTGGTTCAATTTTGAATCATGAACATTTCCAAGGTGGCGAACATCTTTTGCCACTTATGAAGCAATCACCTTCTAAAGAATATAAACTTTCTAGATTTAAAGATTGTAAATTATATAAATTGAATTGGTATAATACTTGTCTAATGATTGAAAGCAAAAATAGAAAAGAGATGATTGATCTAGCGACAGAGATTTTATCAACATGGCGCGATTATAATGATTCTGATAATGAAATAGTTTCATATGATGAGCAAGGTAAACACAATACAATTACTCCTTCTGTTAGAAAAATGGGTGACACTTATTTCTTTTATTTGATTTTAAGAAATAATAGATGTAATGAAAAATACCCTGATGGTATTTTTCATGCCCATCCTGAATACCACATGATTAAAAAAGAAGGAATTGGCATTATTGAAGCTATGGGATTATTTATTTTGCCCGCAAGACTTGTTAGACAAAGTGGTGAAATACAAGATGTCCTTTTAAAGAATTATAATAATGAAGAAATTCTAAAAGCTTATCCTGATTTAGACAATTTCTTACCAATGATAGACGCTTTAAAAAGGAATTATAGTAAGCAATTAATTAAAGAAAAAATAAAAGAATATATTAATAACGTTTGTAAAGGTATCCTTGAAAATACTGGTGTATTCAAAAATGATTTTAATGGAAATTTAGGGCTTGATAAGTTTATTGGAGGAATGCATTTATGATTAGTGAATATAATTTAATCGAAAAGTTTCATGAATTTTATAAAGAAGATCCAAGTTATTATGTTGATACAGGTGGTCGTTTTGAAATAGTTGGAAATCATACAGACCACAATCATGGGTTATGTTTAGTAGCTAATTGTTCATTAAGAATTAGAGCTGTTTTAAATAAGAACTTAGAGGCAGTTCGAATTAAATCTCAAGGCTATCCTTTTATTACTTTTGAATTAAATGATTTAGAAGCAAAACCAAAAGACTACAATACAACCTTAGGATTATGTAAAGGAATATTGTATAAATTAAAAGAACAAGGATATCAAATTGGTGGATTCGATGCGGTTATCGATAGTGATATTCCTTTTGGAGCAGGAGTTTCAAGTTCTGCGGCGGTTGAATCATTGTTTGGATATATTATTTCTTATTTATATAACGATGGGAAAATACCTGCAATGGTCATTGCAAAAGATGGCCAATTTAGTGAGAATCATTATTTTGGGAAGCCATGCGGTCTATTAGATCAAATTGGGACGAGCTTTGGTAATTGCAATTTTATTGATTTTAAAGATATAAATAATCCTTTCGTTGAAACATTAGATTTCAAATTGCCATTAACTTTATATTTAATTAAATCAGCTGGGAACCACAGCAATTTAACAGCTCTTTATGCTGCAATTCCTAATTCAATGTATGAGGTTGCAGAAAAACTTGAAAGAAAACATTTTTTAAGGGATGTAAATTCCATAGATATTTATGACAAAATTGATAAGTTAGATTGTTCTGATGAAGTTAAAAGAAAAGCAAAACATTTCTTTATTGAAAACAATAATGTCAAATATGCAAAAGAAGCGATTGAAAGAAATAATATTGAAGATTTCTTGGGCGCGATAAGAAATTCTCAATATAGTAGTAAGGTAAACTTAGAAAATACATTTATTAAAGGCGAGTATGAAGATTCAATGCAAAATATAGTTGATGATGCGACTAAATTCCTTGGTAAAAATGGCGCAATTCGTATACATGGCGGTGGATTTAGAGGTACTTGTTTAGCATTTGTTAAGGATAATTTTGTTAATGATTTTGATGATTATTTAAAAAAACATTATTCAAATGATAGATATTTCAAAGTTCATATTAGTAATTCCGCTGTGAATTTTAGAAAATTGAAATAATTGTTGTTAAAACTGTATAATACTAAATTGCTCGAGTGTCTTCCCATGACTAACCACTCGTTAAATTAAACAGGGGGTTTCTTTGATGAAAAAGAATTTTGTTATTAAAAGCATAGCAATGAATGCAATAATTGCTGCTTTATATGTTGTTTTATCTTTAATAAGCGGTCCTTTGGCGTTTGTTGGAGGATCACTTCAATTTAGACTTAGTGAAATATTAAACTTGTTGATTTTTTTCAACCCATCTTATATTTTTGGAGTCTCTTTAGGATGCTTACTAACAAATATACTTTCTTTATATGGATTGCCAGATTTAATATTAGGAACTTTAGCGACTATAATAAGTGGATTATTGATAATTTTGGTTTCAAAAACAATTCGAAAATTATTAATAGCTTCTTTAATTCCTGTAATTATAAATGCGTTAATCGTTCCTTTTGTCATCTTTTTATATGATACATCCGTTCCGCTTTATACTTTTTATTGGGCATCTTTTATGTTTGTTGGCTTGGGGGAGTTAATAGTTGTGACAATTATTGGCTATCCGTTATTTTTGGTGCTAGTTAAAAAAATTAAAACAATTAATAAAATAATTTATATAACTCAAAATGAAGATGTTAAATGGTAGTATTTTTAAAAAAAGAAGCCATTATATATGCTTTAATTTTAAAAGAGCGCATATATGCATCTCTTTATTTTTAGGAGTATAAATGCTAA
>CAZSMV010000053.1:0-4498 GCA_964608215.1 uncultured Staphylococcaceae bacterium | reverse complement strand
CTAAAGTTAAATTCCCATAATTAATAAAAACGGGAAATTAAATTAAAAATTAACAAAATAAAAAAAATACGATAAATGCGTAATTTCTGTTGAAAATTTTCTGGGGGGGGGGGATATAAAATACATTATCAATTTATGATTGATACCTAACATAAATTGATTTATAGTAGAGGAGATTTTAGATTATGAAAAAAATTAAAAGGGTATTTTGCGCTTTAGCGTTATTAGGAACTAGTATTATTGGAATTTGTTCATCAAATAAGAGCAATAATAATGTTGGTGAGAATGCAACAATTGAAATTGGGACTAATTCAGTTGAAGATTCTGAATCAATGAGTGGTGCACATGGTAATGCAAAATATATTGTAGAGAATAAAAGTTTATTAAAAGAAGATACAGAGTCAACTTCAACCTATGATTCTACTGGTGAGAGACTTGGTTTTTATATTGATACGGAGGAATTCGAGGTAACTTGGAATAAGGACATTGCGAATGATGTTGCATGTTGGAGTGGTAGTTCTGGTGAGTATAAAATTGGCGAGACAAATGTTTACCTAGGTAAGGCTATTGCAAGAGAAAAGTTTTTTGATCATTATTTTATTACATATTTAGTTGCGGTACAAAATGAGCCATGCGATTTTGTATACTCTTATCCTTTCTTTTGGTGGACAAATTATTGTAAAGCATATGGATACTATCGTATATGTGAATTGAGTGGAACTTTAGCTGAGGGAAGCACGTTATTTTCATCTTCACCATTTTACGGTGCTACAGGTACCTCATATGATGTTGGTGTGGATATTGGAGTTGGATCTGATGGTGGCGAAGTTTCTATAGGTGGCCATGTGGAATATGAAGATGATGCTTTAGATATTATAAACTATTCCTCAGATAATGATAGAAAAATTGATATTAGGATAAATCTAAATGAACCTTGGTCGTCCCTTCTTCTTTGGAATTGGAAACGTTATAGATATGCTCAACAAAAGAAGAAAATTCAATTATTTACGTTTTCAGTGTTGACTGATAATATCAATGTAAAACAAACAATGAAAGTAAAAACTGGATATGGTACTTTAGATGGAAATGCAAGTTTTTGGGCCTCAAGAAATAGACAATATGGATATTGTTTTTTTGATTTATCAATTTAATTAAGAATCAAAGTTTGAATTATTTATTTTGTAATTTATGGAAAAGGAAAATGATTGAGTTAAAAAAAATAAATAAAATATATGACAATAATGTTCATGCTTTAAAAGATGTATATTTAAAATTTGATGAAGTAGGACTCAATTTTATTGTTGGCAAAAGTGGAAGTGGTAAAAGCACCCTATTAAATGTAATAGGGTGCTTAGACAATTTTGAAGTTGGAAAATATTATTTTTTAAATAAAGATATAACCGATTATTCTTTAGAAGAATTAGATAAAATACGAAATTACTATTTTGGATTCGTATTCCAAGATTTTTTATTAGTTGAAAATATGAATGTTTTAGAGAATATTGAGTTTTCATTAAACCTTCAACATGATAAAAATTATGATAAAGTTTATGAAATAATGAAAGAACTTGATATTTATGAACTAAAGAATAGAGAAATAACTGAGCTTTCTGGTGGTCAACGACAAAGAGTTGCAATTGCAAGAGCATTAGTTAAAAATCCAAGTGTTATTTTAGCTGATGAACCAACAGGAAATTTAGATGATGCATCTAAAAAAGGCATTTATGAGTTATTAAAAAAATTATCAAAAAAATATTTAGTGATCATTGTATCGCATGATTTAATAGCTGCTGAAAAGTATGCTGATAGAATTATTAAAATTGATAATGGTCGAATAATAGATGATAAAATTAATTATGTAACAGTGTATAGTGTAAAAGATAATTTAAATGACGTACTTTTAGCTTCTAATTTAAATAAGTATGATTTATTAAATTTAATAGAAAATGGGAATGATTTTTGTTCTTTATCAATAGAAAAGAAAAAAGAACAAAAGCAAGAATCAAAAGATATTGAAGTACCAAAAGTTGGCAGAAGAGATAGACTACCTAATAGAGTGATATTTAAGTATTTAAGGAAGTCTATTTCTAGTAGTAGATTAAAATATATTTTTTCTAGTATATTTTACTCGTTAACATTCTTTTTATTAATTACATTTGTTTATTTAGCAAATTTTAAAGTAGATGTGGTAATTAATAATTACATAGATAAGTATAATTTGGACACGTTTTGTCTTTATAAAAATGTAGATTATACAGATAGTTTTTATGATACGCATCAGAAAAGTATTCTTAACGGTTATGTATTAAAGGAAGAATTGTTGGAAGAATTTAATGATATTTATGATGTACGTGAAACAAAAGTAAAAATAGATGATAAAAAAAGTGATATTAATTGTTATTTTGTAGATAATAGTGTGTACGATTTAAAGGAAAATGAAGTTATTTTAACTGATTATATTTCGTCTACTTATGGTGTTAAAGAGAATGATGCGATTGAATTATATAGCACAACATTCACAATTAAAGATATCATAAAAACCGATTACAGCTCTTATGATTTGAACTCAAAATTGGAAAGTGATGATCATAGAAGTTATGCATATAATAAGAAAAAATACGAATATAATTTATGTTATATTTCAAGCAAATTAAAAGATAAGGTTATTGATGCTGATTTTGGAATAAGGTTGAGTGCATCTGATTTTCAGGATAGTGACTCAGATTATTGGTACTATAAAAGTTCATTAATTTATAATTCAATAGAAAAAATAGATAGCACAAAACTTTTATATGGTGGAATGCCTCAAAATAATAATGAAATTGTAGTATCTTCTAATTATGCAAATAGTGTATATATCTATTCAGGAAATATAGATTCTTTAATTGGCAAGACATATTCATATAAAGATTTAAGTCTTAGTAGTTATAATGGATATTATTCGGATGTTATTAATTTATATAAATACTTTAATAATGGTGTAAAAATTGTTGGAATCGTAGAAAATAATGATTCTGATATTTATGTAAATAATGAAATTTATAATAAAATAATTGAAGATTATAAGGATTCATTATTTGCTGATTATTTTGTTGTTAGTGATTTTAAAACCAAAAATGTTAGTAAACTATTAAGTGAAGATATTTATTTTGATGAAGTTAATATAAGCTTTATTTATAGTTCATCAACAGGATTAAATCAAATGAGTATTTATTTTGTAGTTTTATTAATTATATTGATTATTATTTCGTTATTTATGATTTTAAATCATGTAATTACACAAATTGATAAATCTAAAAAGCAAATAGGGATTATGAAAGCGTTAGGGGTTCGTAATAAGGATATTATCAAATTATTTATTTGTGAAATAATATTTATAGCAATGATTACAATTCTTGCAGCTATCGCTATATATGCAGCAACTTTTAATTTTGCTAATACAAAGATTATTGAAATTACATTTGAAATGCCATTTGATATGTTTTATTTTGATTATATTAGTGTCATAATTGTGTCATTAGTTATACTATTTGCTTTCATGTTAACTTCAATTATACCAGTTAAAAAATTATCAAATAAAAAACCAATGATAATTATTAGGGAGGAATAGAAATGAGTAAAAAGAAAAAGAAGATTATATTGTTAGTGTCGCTTATTGTATCGATAGCACTAGTATTTGCAATAGTTTTCAAGTTGATGTTTTCTGGAAGTGGAACTTTCGAAGATACTTATTCTTCAAATATAAAAATAATGAATGAGCATAATGTTTCACTAGTTATTTATGGTGATGAAATTACTTTTAGGGATGGTGTAAAATATAAAACTATCAATGAAATTAGCAAACCATCTTTTAACGGGAATGAATATTTAGTTATAAATGATAGATCATCAAATACCACATTAGATGATGAGGATTATACAGAAATAAAAGAATTGATTTCTAGCGGTGTGACATTTATATATATAGGTGGTACAGAGGGTTCAAAATTAGAAACTTTTAAAGAGAAAGGTTTTTTTAGTACTGATAATATTAATTTTTTAGGGTTTAGAGTTAGCGCCATTTCTTTTGAAGTAACAACTGGTATATGGTCTTATAAAACAGAAGAGGCTTTTAAAAAGAACGACGAGTTTTTAGGAGAACAAATTGTTTCTTCTGTTGTTAGTGAATTAAGAAAAAAAGAATGACGCGATGTGAAAAAAGAGTTGTGAAAAAGATGTCTTCATTAATTTTTTTACAAGATTCTAAATTCTTAAATTAGATTAAGAAAATTTAATTATGAAAGAATAAATAGTATTTTGTACTATAGCATTACTTGGAACAAGCATTATTGGTGTGTCTAACAATATTATAGGCAAAAATAATTTTATAATGATAGTGTAGTAATTAACGGTCTTAGTTTTTATGGCGAAATGAGTATTTATTTAGTAGTCTTATTTTACGCTTACGTTAATTTTTGTTATACCATTTGAAAATTATCTAATAAAACCAATGATAATC
>CAZSMV010000052.1:1443-4686 GCA_964608215.1 uncultured Staphylococcaceae bacterium | reverse complement strand
CGAAATTTTTAGGTATATTGACCATTTTAAAAATTGAACATCGCCGTGAAATCTATAAATAAATTTTTGTTCCAAAACTTTTATTCTTATTATATTTAATTAATGAATATGTTTAATATAAAAGTTTAGGAACTTTTTAATAATTAGCTTAATAAGTAATTAATATCTTCATCACTTAAACCAGTCTTTGAATTGATGTTGTCAAATATATCAGATAAATCTTTTTTCATTTCTTGCAATTTTAACACTTTTTCTTCGATTGTATTTTTCATAACAAGTTTATAGATGATAACTTTTCTTGTCTGTCCAATTCTATAAGCTCTATCGCTAGCTTGATCTTCGGCAGCAACATTCCACCATGGATCAAGATGAATAACAATGTCGCCGCCTATAAGATTTAATCCAGTACCACCTGCTTTTAAAGAAATTAACATGACTTTAATATCATCTTTTGTATTAAAATCATTAGCTAATTTTATTCTTTTTGCTGCGGATGTATCTCCTTGGATTGTTTCGTGAGTTATTTTTTCTTTATCAAGTAAATCACCTAAATGGTCTAAAACAGTGGTGAAAGAAGAAAATAGCAAAATTTTATGTCCTTTACTTATCGCTTCTTTTATCAGCGATAAAGTATAATCAAGTTTAGAAGAAACTTGATTATATTCTAAAAAGGTTGATGGATCCACACATAATTGTCTAAGTCTAGTTAAAGCTGATAGAACCTCAAACCCGCCATTCTTCGTTTTATTTTGTTTCATAGCCATTGCATTTCTCGCTTTTGAAAGATAAGCATCATAAAGAACTTGTTCCTTATCATCCATAACTAAACTTTGAGTTGTTATTGTTTTTCCTGGAAGTTCTTTTAAAACATCGTCTTTCTTTCTTTTTAACAAAAATGGTGAAACAATATTTTCCAAATGTTTCCTTTCTTCTTTGCTTAAATCAAATTTTCCATATATTTTTTTGAAATCATTAAAGTTTTTAAGGTATCCAGGCATTAGAAAGTCAAAAATGGACCATAAATCCATTAATGAATTTTGAATTGGTGTTCCTGTTAAAGCAAATTTATAACTTGCATTAATTGTTTTAACTGCTCGTGATTTTTGAGCAAGAGCATTTGCAATATATTGGCCTTCATCTAAAATTAAAAATCCAAATTCTTTGTCTTTAAATAAATCTAAATCAATACGGAGTGAATCATACGAAATTATATAGGTTGTATCATCGTTTTTCATTTCTAATAATTTTGTATGTCTATCTCCTTTATTTGACGAAAGAACTACAACTTTTGCATTTGGATTCCATTGATTAAATTCATTTTCCCAATTGTAAGTTAATGATTTAGGACAAACAATAAGGTTTGGTTTATTATCATTGAATTGACTTAAAAATGCGATTATTTCAAGACTTTTACCAAGTCCCATATCATCAGCTAATATTCCTGAAAGATGATTTTCTTTTAAAACAGTTAACCATTTTACCCCTTTAATTTGATATGGTCTTAAACTTTTACTTATATTTTTATCTAAAGATATTTTTTGATCATCATAATTTTGAACTTTATTGAATAGTTCTTTTAATTCTTTAGACAATGTAACGTCTTGCCTTGCTTTTAACTTTAAAGCTTGATAAACAGGAATTTTTTCTTGTTTTAAATCAAAATCATTCATTAAGGAAATCATGTCTTTTCCATTTCCTTCATCTAAAACAAGAATATTGTCTCTCAAACGGTAATATTTCTTTTTCTTTTTGTAGGCAGACAAAATATCATTGATTTCATCTTCGGTATATTCATCAGATTCAAAATGAAGTGAGAACCAATCTTGTTTTGATTCTATAACAATATTAATTTTTGAAATTGGTTTCTTTTTTAATTTTTTAACGTCTTCAGAAACAAATACCTGACATGTTTTTTTCAAATTAAGTAAAGAAGCACTAATGAAATTAGCAATAATTGCATCATCTTTAATTGCTCCATTATCTACCATATTTAAAAGTTGAAGTTGAAGTTGAAAATCGTCTATATTTTTTGGATATTTTGTTTTAAATTCATCTAGAGTAACGTCTTTACCACCTACTATATAGTTTGATTTACAAATTAATTCTAATTTTTCTTTATCTAGATCTATATAATATTCGATATGATCAATCTTTTTCATGGATTCAGATAAAAAAGTGGATTCGACTTCTATGACATCTTTAATTGTTGGAACCAAAGATTGTGAGATTTCTTTTTTGAAATATTTTGCATTAAATAGTGGATTTCTTGCTTTAAAAAGTAGTAATTTCTTTTCAGCATCTGAATTTAAAATAATATATGTTACTAGATGTTTCTTTTTATCAAAATAAACAATTTCTTTTGGGATATCAAAATCATAGAAAAATGAATTAACATCTTCTATATAAGGTGAGTCAATATTTCCATCTTTATCAATTGAAACTTGTAGATGCTTAATTTCTTTATCTAAAGCATAATTAATATTATCAAATATTAATGGTTTTGAATCTCCATTAGAAGATGTTTGATTAATTAATGCTTTAATTCCTTGTCCAAGCGTCATTTTAGTAAAAGAATCATGTTCAGATTTATAAAAATAACGACTTTTATTATATAGTGGAGCAAAGACTGATAAAATTTCTTTCGATTCTTTTTCGATTGGATAACTTTTTAATATAAAACGTTCAAATGCAACTTCTAATGAATAAGAATGTTTTAAATTTAAACTGCGTACATTGATATTATATTCGGTTGTATCATTATAATAACCATTAGAATTAATACTTAATTTAATAAGTAATTTTTCAGGTTCGCCAAATATATCGTTATTAGAGTTCTTATTAATTAAAGTTAATAGTTCGTTGAAATTATTTTTAGTTTCATCATATTCTTCTTTTTCTTTTTCAGTCATGTCTTTTTTAATGAATTCTTCATCATATAAATCTGGATAAAGTCTTTTTAAAGTTTCTTCGCTTGCATTAATTTCATGTTCATATAAATATGTAATAAGCGTATTAATAAGTGGAATAGAAGGAAGTAATGAAGAATCATTTTCATAATTTATCGAGCCATTAGCATAAATCTTAAAAGAACAAGATCCAAATATTGGGTCCGAAAAGAAATATCTTATTGAATGTTCGGAAAGATTAACGCAATAACGTACTTTTATTTTGCTTGTTTCTAAAGCGTCACGAAGTTTAATAAGAATATCAGAATTTTCAGTTTTAAAGTTTTCAATTTTTAGT
>CAZSMV010000052.1:0-1343 GCA_964608215.1 uncultured Staphylococcaceae bacterium | reverse complement strand
TTTTACAAAGAATTGCTGATTTTCACTAGTAAATAATAATTTTCTTAAAAAATATAGAAATTTTAGGTCATAATCTGTTGGATAAAGTGCTAACTGTTTGATCATTAAATTATAAAAATGGCGATTTAGTGGTTGCCCAGTTGGATGTTCTCCCTCATATTCATAACTTGAATAATAAGAAAAACCATCATCTAAAGCATTATAATTATTTGCAAAGAAAGAATTGTATCTTTTTATCGTCTCTTCAGATAAGTAAGGATAAACAAAACCTGCTTGCATATTAGTTAATGTTATATTCTTAATTCTTGTTTCAAAAACTGAAAGCCATTCAGTTTCGGTCATATTTGTTTTTAAATAATTAAGAAAAGCAACTTCTTGAAAGAAAGTAAAATTATTTGTTGGTTCTAAAAGAAAACTTTTAATAGCACGCGTTTGATTTATATTTAAACAAAGGAAAAGCAATGTCACTCTATCGGAAATTTGCGAAACTCTAACCTTTGTAAATAGTTCATTAAATGAATTATCATTCAAATATTCAATCATATTTGAATGTTTAAATAAAAAACGTACTAAAGCATTAAATTGAGTGATTTTTGGAAATGATGCAAGATTTATATTTTTAAAGAAATTTTCATTTAATTCTTTTTCATAATATTTTAAAAATATTTCCATTGGTTTTGATCTTTTAATCATTTGAAAAAGTTTGATAAGATCTTGGGTTTTTAGATTAAATCTATCCAAAAAATGTAACATAGAATTAGAAGTAAACTCTACGGAATTACAATAATATTTAAACAAATCTAAATCTTCACCTTCTATTTTTGTCTTTTTTTCTTTAATATCTTTATTTGTTTCTTCAATATTTTTAAATTGATGAGGTTTATCATTAATAGCTATTATTTCGTCAGAATCCAAATCTGAAAAATCTTCATCAGCATCAAGAATATCATTCAATTCCAAAACACAAGCATAGATGTGTTTACAAAGATATCCTGATCCAAAGTGAGGGCAAGAACAATAACATGATTCTACTTCATTATTTTCATCAAAAGAAATGGAAACTTTATAATTTCCAGTTAAACCTTTTACATCAAAAAAATATGAATTATTTATTTTTTTGATGTTACTAACAGCTCCATGCTCATATAAATCTATTCCACGATTCATTGAAGCTATTGAAAAATAATTAGTAAATTTTATTAAACTTTCAATCACAATATTTCTCCTACACACATTTCTTATTTATATCATAAATCCTTCTATTTATAAACAAGTTAATGATATATGGTAAATAATTTAAGATTTTCTTTTTTTAAGTCGACATAGATAATAAAAGAATCTAA
>CAZSMV010000051.1:0-4707 GCA_964608215.1 uncultured Staphylococcaceae bacterium | reverse complement strand
TATGATTGATGAAGATATTGTAGTTAGAGGGGAGTTTAGGGAAAGGATGGAGTAGTAGAGTAGATTTAATTGTTTAGTTGAATTTTGTTGAGTTAATGCGGTTTTACGTTTGGGTAAAACCGCATTTAAAATGGGAATTTTATAAAAATTAACAATACTAAAAACTGTCTATTTTTGTTAAGAGTGGTCTATCATTTATGGTATAATAAGTTTGTATTTAAAAATTTGGCACATGCCATTAAAAAGTGATGAGGTATTAATATGAAGTGTCCTATATGTGAAGATGTTGATTTGGCTCCCGCAACAAAACCAGGTTATTTTTGTTGCCCAAGGTGTCGCGCAATTTATCTTGAAAAAGTGAAAGATGATCCTAATTTAGCACTTTATAAATATGATATTGAAATGATGAGATGCAGAGATCCAGAACCATCAGCAGTTTTTGAAAAAGCAAAAGGAAAATTTGATCATGGAAAGCGCGAGGTTATTGGTATAAGACTTGATAGAGGAAATTATTCATTACTTTTTGGTCAAAATTATTTTGTTTTAATAAGAAAAAAGAGATGGGGATTATAAAACATATAAATATGAGATATTCATAAACCATGTATATTATTTCACCCCCCGCCTAATTCGCCCATATTCACTAAAAGTGGCTCACAATTCGCCAAGCACCATTCACCTACTTATGCTATACTTACTCTTGTTAGTTAATAAGGTAAAACTATTTATGGAAGTTAGAAGAAGTAATAAAGAAGATATTAAAGAGATACTTAATATATTTAGTAAAGCTAGAGAGTATATGATAGCTAATGGCAATAAAGATCAATGGATAAATGGATATCCTAGTAAAGAAATAATAGAAGAAGATATAAATAACAAGAATAGTTATCTCATAATAGATAATAATGAAATAGTAGGAACATTTTCTTTTATTATTGGAATAGATGAGACGTATAAAAGAATAATTAATGGTAATTGGCATAAAGAAAACATAATATATGGAACTATTCATAGATTAGCATCCAATAATAAAAGAAAAGGTATCTCTAAAGTTTGTTTTGATTATTGTTCTTCTAAAATTAATTATTTAAGAATAGATACTCATAAAAATAATATATCTATGAAGAAAGCAATATTAAAATATGGCTTTAAAGAATGTGGCAATATATTTGTTAAAAATGGTTCTATAAGAACTGCTTATGATTATTATAGGGAATAAGGTAGTGGAGGAGAGACAAGAAAAGAAAATATCTAGTAAAATGTGATACTCTTTGTTTGAATATTTTTATTTTACCTGCATCAGTTGCATCTTTAACAATATAATAGAGACAATTAAATAAAATGTCGTTGTAAAGAGTATTAATGCAGAAAGACGAGTAATAAAATTGGTTTTAAATTACCTTCTTTAACAGCAGAAAAAATATCACTCGAAATAGAAAAGACAAAACGAACCGCTGAAAGATGTTTTAAAGCTTTGCAAGAAAAAGGCTATTGGAAGTTATCAAGTAACGACAATAGGAACGTGTTCAAATAGATTTATTTTGTAAGATATGATATTATTCTATTACCAAAAAATTAAAATTTTTAAGAAAGTGGGAATAGAATATGAAACTTATTAAAAGAAGTGAATATTTGAATCGTTTGATTAGATTACAGCATACTACAGATATAAAGGTTGTTACTGGTATAAGAAGAAGTGGCAAATCAATATTACTTCAGCAATTTATTGAATATTTAAAAGATAATGATCAAACTGCTAATATTATTTTCATCAATTTACAAGACATCGCTAATGATAGTCTTTTAGATTATCATGAATTGCACCAATATGTTTTAAACAAATATGAAACTAATAAATATAATGTTTTATTAATTGATGAAGTTCAATTATGTAAAAAATTTGAACTTGCGATAAATAGTCTGCATTCGAAAAATTTATTTGATATATATTTAACTGGTTCAAATGCATTCTTATTAAGTTCTGATTTGGCCACCCTTTTTACCGGTAGAGTTATGACTATAGAAGTCTTTCCATTTTCTTTTAGTGAGTATGTAGAATACAGCAATCGTAATAATATAGATGAATTGTTTGATGAATACTTAAAATATGGCGGAATGCCTGGAGCATTAAACTATTCTGAAGATATTGATAAAAATAATTATTTAAAAGAAGTGTATAACACAATTTTGTTACGAGATTTAGTTGAAAAATACAAAATTAGAAATGTAAATGAATTAACTAAAACTTCATCATATATGATTGATAATGTTGGAAGATTATTATCTCCAAACAACATCTGTAAAGCTTTAAATAACGATAAAAGTCTAATTACTAGAAAAACTATTTCAAAATATATTTCATATTTTGAAAATTCTTTTATGTTTTATAAAGTAAAAAGGTATGATTTTAATGGTAAGAAATGTCTAATAAACAACGATAAATATTATTTAGCTGATATTGGTTTTAAATATGCAATTAATGGCACGAAAAATATCGATTATGGCTGTTGCATTGAAAATATAGTTTTTTTAGAACTTTTGAGAAGAGGATATGAGGTTTATATTGGCAAACTATATAAAAAGGAAATAGATTTTGTGGCTATCAAAAATAATGAAAAGATTTATATTCAAGTGAGCGATTATATCGATAATCCTAAAACATTTGAAAGAGAATATTCATCATTGCTATCAATTAAGGATGCCTACCCTAAGATGATTATTGCAAGAACACATCATGATGAATACTTATACGAAGGAATAAAAATAGTAGATATAGTAAAATGGCTCCTCAATAAGTAAAAAAATCAATAATTAAAATATGGTTTAAAGAATGCGACAATATATTTGTTAAAGATGGATTTATTAGAACCATTTATGATTATTATAGGGAATAAGGAAGTGGTGGAGAGATAAAGTAAAATAGAAATATCTAGAAAAATGTCCGCACCTCCAAAAATGGGGTATAATCCAAAATTGATAAATGGTAGTTATAATGATATGGAAGTTATTTTATCAACTTTACTATATTATGAATTAAACATTTCTTCTAATGTAATTAGATGTAAGTTAGACTCCTTTAAATTTAATAAGGAATCATCAAAGCCACTTTTTGAAATAATATAATAATCAATTCTTTTAATTGATGAAAACATTTTTATTGATGTATTTTCTTTCATTTTTGTAAATTCACTAATAGATATCTTAGAATTTTTAAATTTAGATTCCATAACTAAAAGATTATTGCCATCTCTAGCGATTCCATCTATTTCAATAGAACGATTAAGTTCTGATTTATCAATAATTAAATTTTGTATTGGATAGAAAATACCATTTAGTTTTCCTTTTTTACCTAAGTATTCCATATAAGAAATAGAGACATCTTCAAAAGAATAAGAAATAAATTGATCGATTTCATCTGACATTTTTTCATAAAGAGCAGGACCATAACCTGCTTCTATTTTATCTATATTTCTTAATAAGAATTTATAATAGAATCTTAAAACTGGATCTAATATATAGTAATAAGTTTCTCTTTTTGAATTATACATATCTTTTTTTACAATGATTTCAGCATCTACTAGTGTTTTAAGATATTTATTTACTTTAGTGACTTCTTCATTCATTATTTTACTAATTTCAGTAACGCCTTTCTTTTTACCAGCTAAAGCAAGAAGAATAGAATTATAAAAAGATTGTTCTCTTGATGAATTTGATAACACCATTTTAGGCACTTCTAAAAGGATAGAATTTTCGTTAAATAATAAATCAATTATATTTTCTTTGAATGATAATTTTGTATCTATCTTTGATAAATAGTATGGGTATTCTCCAAAAACACATAAAAATTTAACTTTATCTTCACTTGAATAATCTTTTAAAAATAATGCTGCTTCATTAAATGGCAATTTATTTACTTTCATTTTTAAAGTAATTCTTTTATATAGTGGAGATTGTTTATTATTAAGTTCTTGTTCCATAAAAGATAAATTTGAACCAGCAAGAATGAGCATAATTTTGCTATTTTTAAGTTTATTATCATATATTTCTTGAATTATAGAACTAATACCACTAAATGATTTAACAAGGTAAGGATATTCATCAATTACAATAATGCCTTTTTCATTACTAAAAAGTGAAATTGCAGCATCAAAAGCTTTTTCCCAAGAAGAATAGACGTATTCATCATTTTGATTAAACGTTTCTCTTATTCTAATTGAAAATGATTTTAAATTATCGTTATTAGAAACTTCTTTTGCTTGGAACATGATGCTTTTTTTATCTTTAATAAATTCATTTATTAAAGAGGTTTTCCCAATTCTTCTAGATCCATATATAGAAACTAAAGAATTATCTTTTAAGAATTCTTTTTCTAATTTTTTTAGTTCTTCATTTCTACCATAAAACATAAAATATCTCCTATATACTCATGAGTATTATACTCTAGAGTATATAAGAAAATCAATGATACAATCATAAGTATTGTTAGTTTTAGTGGTAGTGTCTTCAAGCAATAATGAAAAGCTTTATATTCAAGTGAGCGATTATATCGATAATCCTAAAACATTTGAAAGAGAATATTCATCATTGCTATCAATTAAGGATGCCTACCCTAAGATGATTATTGCAAGAACACATCACGATGAATACTTATACGAAGGAATAAAAATAGTAGATATAGTAAAATGGTTTCTCAATATGTAAAAAAAT
>CAZSMV010000050.1:0-4901 GCA_964608215.1 uncultured Staphylococcaceae bacterium | reverse complement strand
GTAATTTTTATTTTTTAATATTTTTATTGTTTGAATGATTAACTTATAAATGTGGAACAAACTTAATAAAAAGTTCCACATATTATAATGGTATTAATGATGCTTTGATATGAAAAATAATCACAAAAGAAAAGGTGGCATTAGCCACCAAACATAAGAATTTTATTTATACTTTAATTCGTATATTTAACTAACTTTTAGAAATTAGAAAATATCACTAGTATTTAAATAATTGAAAATTGAAATTACTGTTTCTTTAGAATTATCAGATTCTAAATTATTTTCTTTATTTTCACTTTCATTGTTTTCTTGTTCTTCAAATAATTTTTCTAACAACATAATCTTCATACCTCCTATTCATTTCGCTGCTTAAAATTGTTAAGCAATAATGTAATAATACAAAATTGAGTTAAATAAAACATGAAAGCGTTTTCAGGAATATTAGAAAGCGTTTTCATTACTTGATAATTAAAATTAACTCTTTAATGAAAGAAATGAAAATTATGTGTTAATGCATACATAAACAAAGATCTTAAGTGTAATAGTAAAATATAAAAAATCAGTACGTGAATTTATATATTTTGAAAGGATATATTGTTTTCAAAATTAGGTGAAGTTTATGAATAATATAGAGGGCATGTAGAAAATTACTAATCGTATTTTTTATCTAAAAGAAAGTCGATGACACCAACGTGTTCAATTCCATTTTTATCTATATAAGGCATATATAAATCTCCTTCAATTATGATTTTTCTAAATGAATCATCAATTCGAAGAAAAGAATTTGTTTCTTGTTTTAATTTTTCATCATCGTAGATATTATATGCAGATTGTATGTACATTTTTTTATTTCCTTGAGTAGCAATGAAATCAATTTCATATTGTTTTCTAATTCTTGAGTTGTTTTTAATGGTTTCAAAGACAGGAACAACTCCAACATAAACAGTGTATCCTCGTCTTTTTAAATCTCTATATATAACAGATTCCATTAGATGACCCCTGTCATATTGACTAAAAGAAAGCAATGCATTTCTTAGTCCGCAATCAACAAAATAATATTTTTTGCTACTTGCAATAAGCTTATTACCTTTTATATCGAAGCGATTAACTTCACTTATTAAAAATGAATCTTTGAGTACTTCTATATATTTTTTTATTGTTTGACGACTTATGGTTTTATCTTCTTTCTGTTTAAAAAGTTCGGATATTTTATTTATAGAAATAAGTGAACCTTCACCTGATGCCAGGACCATTGTTAGTTCTTTAATTTGACAATCTTCTTTTATATTGTTATGTTCTACTATATCTTTAAAATAAGTAAGTTCAAAAAGATTTGTAAGATACTTTATTTTGTCTTGATTGTTGCCATATGAAACCATTGCAGGCATTCCTCCAAAAGTTAGATATTCATCAAATGCTTTCCTTCTATCTTTAGAAGGGAAAGCTTCTATATATTCTTCAAAAGAAAGTGGAGCAAGATCAATTTGCCATCCTCTACCTCTAAATTCAGTAAGGACATCAGATGAAAGGAGATGTGAGTTGCTACCAGTAACATATACATCGACGTTCTTATATTCTGATAGAAGACCATTTAATATTTGATAGAAATTAATTTGTGGTGTATGACCATCGCTTGTTTTATATCCATCAAAAGCTGGATTATTGATGCTTTCACAAAGTTGAATTTCATCTATAAAGAGATAAAAAGTGTCAGTTTTGTTTAACTTACTAACTATATAATCTCTAAGAATGATTGGATTTTTTATATCTAAATTTGAGGAAGTGGATAAATCAATTTTTATTATATTTTCTTCTGATACTCCTATTGAAAGGAGATAATCTTTAAATAATGGATCTAATAAAAAAGATTTGCCACAACGTCTTATACCAGTTATAACCTTAATCATTCCATTGTGCATACTACGAATTAATTTGTTTAGGTAAAATGTTCTTTTGATTTCCATTTTATTATCTCATTTTTGCACAGAAATTGTAACATATAATATAAAAATAATCAATTTTTGGGGTTGTTAGTTGCAAAAAGTGTGCAAAATCACATTTTTTGCAACTTACAATTAGAAAATTATCAATATCAGTTAAGTTTTTACTTCATTTCGACGTCAATCAGAAAACTATTATATTGAACATGAATTTTTATAAGTTTTGCTTAAATTAATGCTAATTTATTGTTAAAGATAATTCTTAAAACTATTTTATAAACAATTTTCATAATTGAATCATGATTTATTTCTAATATATTCAATTACTTTATATAGATTATTGTAATTTGACCATTTTCCTCATTTATTACTTTTAAAGTAAAAGTTTTGAATCTCTGAAATATATCAGTAAAAGTTATTTGTTGCTATTCAAGTTATTATATTCTAGCTTTGTTAATGATAAATAAAAAAATAGTAAGTGACAAAGGTGCAACAACTATAAAAAATAATAATGATAATTGTATGGCATAAAACTATTTTTTTATTTAATCGCCTTCGGTGGAAAGTAATGTACAAACTGGGTTGCTTTCAACAAATTTTTTGTATTCTTCGAAATAATCCCGATCATAAAATGTTAAAGTTTCTACTTTATTTTTATATTTATAAACTAGAACATATTTTTCGCCTTTCATCATCTCAACTCCTTCAACAACTTCATAAATAAACTATGCTGAAGATTAATGAATTAATTTTCTTCAACATTATCTATTTGTGAATATTATATAACATATTTTGATAATCTAGTTATTAAAAAACTAAAATTGAATTTCAACTAGTGATACCTTAATAAATAAGTTTTTAACAACTATTAAAATAAAAAATAAGTTTATGTTCTTAAAGTAAAATATTTTATAAAATATAGAAGAAATAATTTAAATTAATCGTCTTATTATATGAAAGCTTTCAAAATGAATGAGGATAGAGAAACTAAGAAAATTTTTGAAACTAAAGATCCAAAGGTTTTAAAAGAATATTTAGGGTTAATTTATTCTAAATATTATAAGTTGGTTTGTTTTTGTATTTCTAAATATATAAACAATAAAGAAACCATTGAAGATCTTGCTAATGATTCGTTCATTAAAGTTTTTAATAATTTAGATTCCTTAAATGATTCTATTAAATATTATTTGGTAGTTACAGCAAATAACACTGCAAAGGATTATTTAAAAAAGAAAAATAGTGGACTTACTGATGAAAAAATCATCCTTGAATCAGATGAACCTAAATATGAATCATATTTGAATTATCTTGAATTATTAGAAGATTTAAAAAGTGTTTTATCTTCCTTTGAAGTTGATTTAATTATTAAACATGTTTTAGAAGGTTATACGTTTAAAGAATTAGCCAAGCTAAATAATTCAAAAGAAAAGAAAATTTCTTCAATTTATTTTAGAGCTTTAAAAAAATTTATTCGAACTAAAGGAGACGATTATTTATGAAGAAAGAAGAAAAAGAATTCCAAAAATATTTAGAATCTAAAGGAAATTTTGAAAATAAGGATTTTTCTAAAATAGAAGGCAAAGTTAATTTAGAGCAAAATTTTAATATTAGGAAAAAATGTATGTCAAAACCACTTAAAATTGTTATGGCTTCATTAATTTGTTTACTTTGTGTACCAATTGTTTGCGTTTCAGGAATTGGCTTAGTATATTTATCACACTCTTTTAGTAAAGAATATAAATATGTTGCTAAAAAAGTTCAATACACTTTAAACGATGAAAAGATGTATAAAGACCAATCATTTAAAGCTTTAAATTCAATTACATATCCTCAAGATAGAGGTGATAACGAAATTGATTCATCGTTGATTAATGGATTATCAACTTTTTCTTATAACTTAGTTAAAAGCGATTTAAATAATTCTAATTATCTTATTTCTACGTTAAGTGCCTATTTTAATTTAAATATAATTTCTTTATTATCATCATCAAATAATGTTAACGAAGAATTTGATTTTGCACTTCAAGCAAATAAAGAAACTAGAAGTACTGAATTAAAGAAAATATTAGAAAATAATTTTTATAAAAATGATTATGGAACGACTCAAATTTATAATAGTGTTTTCTTTAATAATCAATATGAATTAAATAATCAATATGTTGATATTCTTTCTAAAAACTATACGGAAGCTTATTCAATGGATTTCACTTATGATAATTTAGATAAAATTATTAATTGGATGAAAGTAAGAACTAGCAATCAAAATTCATTTAGTAAAGATGATTTTGAATTTGATGAATCTAGCATTGCTTATATTTTGTCTACTTTATATTTTAACAATAAGTGGTCTTATTCTTTTTCTGAAAATAGTTCCTTTGATAGTAACTTTATAAATGGTGAAGAGAAAACAAAAGTTCGCTATATGCATCATGAATATGGCTCTGTTTATAAACAAACTGAAGATTATTTTTCATTCTTTGACTATTATCAAAACGGATACAAAATTAAATATATAATTTCAAATTCTTATGATATATCAACTCTTGATGCTCTAAAAAATACAAATTTTGTTGCTACAAATGTAGATGACTACAAACCATGTGTAATAAATTTAGATGTTCCAAAAATGAAATATTCTTATAAGAAAAATATTATGTCTAATATTAAAAGTTTAGGAATAAATACTGTTTTCAATAAAGATGAAGATAATTTCCCAGATTTATTTGAAAACACAAAAGATAGCCAATATATATCGTTTATTAAACAATCAAATACAATTGAATTTGATGAAACTGGTACAATTGCTACTTCAATAACAATGTCTGGAATGAAAAGTGGAAGTGCTGCGCCAGGTGGCGATGATAATACATTTTTTGTAAAACTTGACCAACCATTTGCTTATGTAATCTATGATCAAAAAAATATTCCATTATTTGTTGGATATTATGCAAATAAATAATA
>CAZSMV010000049.1:0-4962 GCA_964608215.1 uncultured Staphylococcaceae bacterium | reverse complement strand
TTCCAATATAATTTCAACTTTGTCAATAGAAGTAATTATGCAGAAAAATTTAAACTAAAGTGTGGCGGATTAATGCATATGTTATATTTGCTATTAGTTTGGCATCTAACTGATTTTCCTAAGTTTATTTTAAGTAAATTTTAAAACAAAAATAAAAAAATTACGATAGATACTCGTTTTTTTAAAGATAATTAAACTGATGGGTTTAAAATTATATAAAAGGAGGTTTAAATTATAGCAAAGTGCATATGTACGCCATTGTTTATGTAGAAGCGAAAAGTAATGAAATGGAGTTTTATGTTTTTCGTTTGGATGGAATTTGGCTACATCTGCAGATGCTTAATTTAATGCAATACAATTTAATATGAAAAAGAAGGCACTTAGTTCAAGACGTTTCTTAATTTGCTTAATTTTAGTGGTCGCTTGTTTTTGTTGTATTTCTATTTCGCTATGGCTTGGATGGGAAGATTTTTCTCCAGTGTCAAAAGTCCTTAATGTTATATGTCTTTATTTAGTTGGTTTTAATTTTATCACAATTCTTTGTATTTACATTAAAACAAGTATTAAAGAAGATTTGAATAAAAACAATCAAAACAAAGATGATAAACAGAATAAAGATGATAAAAATATAGAGGATAAGTAGAATGACTAAATTTTATAATCGACTAAATAAAATAAATGAAACATTATATACAAAGAATCAACTAATTGTTCTTAGGATTATTCGTTCTACAGTAATATTAAGTTTTACATCGCTTCAATTAATTTTTCATCTCGTTTTACATTTAAGTTTTGATTTCTCTTTGTTGTATGCTGCGATTATTGTTTTTGTAATCTACATTTTACTTTATGGTATCCTACCTACCATATTTATAAAAAGAAATAGGAAGAAAGACCCTGAACAATTTAATAAAGAAAAAATTCGAGAAGTATTTTTAGAATGTTATCCACATAAGAAGAATTTTAAGAAAACAGAAATTAAAAATGATGAAGAGGAAAAAGGGAAAGAAGAAAATAGTTAGTTTAGAATAGATTGTGTTCTTATCCTGAATATTTTCAATTCCTCTTTTGGTAATATAAACCTACTCATAAATTCTTATTTGAATTTATTCTCTTTACACAAATATCATTACTATTTTAGTGAAATGTCATCAAACATGCATTTTGAGATTGGCGTTTTATGAAGCTCGTATCTAGAGCCAATAGACATTGTTTAAGATTTAAAATTCAAAAGATTTAGAGTAAGAATTATGTTACTAATGACATCTAAAAAAATGGTGTCATCCTTAAACGGACAGCACCACAAAATCTAAAAAGTGTGCTTAATCTTAAATGGTTTTATTCACTATTTTAAACGCTGTATTTCAACAAATAAAATTTAAAACACTTTTATTTTTTGACAACAAAATAAGTCGAACCAAATGAAATCATAAAATTACCATTGCTTATTACTTCTTTGATAGTTGAATTTGCAGATGAATAATCAGTATATAGTTTTGTGCTTTTATATATCGTTATATAACCAAGTTCATTAAATACAATTGGTTCGCCATTTTCATATAAATACTTAAATTCTGAACTATTAGATGAACTACTTGTAACATCACAGTCATTATCATTACAGTTAGAGTCGTGGACGTAGCAGTTGCAGTTAAAAACAACTTCATACAAACAATCAGACTTTTCATCTTTGGTATCATAATTAAAAATGAATCTCTCATTTTCTTTATCAAGTTCAACTTTTATTGAATCTTGATCAAAATAATATGTTTCACCAATATAGTAAACCATTTGCTTGCTTTTGTAGTCGTTACCGCAGCCAATCAGTAATACGCTTTGTGATAAAAGTAAAAATTTTAATATCTTTTTCATATTTTTTAGTCCTTTTCTCACTTCGTTATGATATATTCAATAAAAATTTAATCTTCATGTTTTTTCGGTATAAAGGTTTTTCCGCCAAACGAGATCCCAAATTCATCACTATTTATTGCTTCTTTGATTTTTGAATTTGCCGATGAATAATCGGTATATAATTTTGTATTTTCATATATTTCTAAATAACCATTATTATCAAAAACGATTGGCACATTATTTTCATATAAATATTTAAATTCTGAACAATTTTTTTTGAAATAATTAACACCATAACCATTACAATGAAACTCAACATAATAACGATATCCTGAATTATCAGTTTTTTCGGTAAGATTAAAAACAAATCTTTCATTTTCTTTATCAAGCTCCACATTAATTAAAGCTTGAGTAATATCATATGTTTCGCCAATATAGTAAAGCCTTTGTTTGCTTTCATTATGAACGCAACCAATCAGTAATACGCTTTGCGATAAAAGTAAAAATTTTAATATCTTTTTCATATTCTTAAATCTCCTTTTATAATATCATAAATAATAATTAAAAATTAAGCGTAACAATAGAGCAAATTCCAACTTTATCTGTAATATCAAAGTACCTAGGATCTCTAGAATGCCCATCTCTCAATTCATAGAACAATTTAGACTGCTTATGCCTAAAAATCCACCATCCAACATATCTTGAGTAATATTTATAACCACAAACAGCCATTGTGTGGTCATTATAACTGGCATCATGCCAAACAGACCATAACATTGGATAACCATTATCGATTTGACGTGTTTCTATACTTGCAAACAAACCCCAAAGAGCGTTTTCCACAGCATTAACGTAATATCCATATTTATTAGCAACATATTCTATTACGCCACAAGATTCTCCTATATTGCCATCTTCATATTTATGATAGTTGTCATAAATACATTTTCTAACATCTATATAAAGTTTTGGAAAATCTGTTGGGCTTTTATATTGCAACTCATATTTATGTACTTTTGATTTACCATTATTACAAGTTAAAAGTTCTGATATATTATTACCGTCACTATCGTAATACCATCCATAGAAATCAGGTTCATCTTCTGAAGGAACATATTGCCCTTCTTCTGAAGATGAAGGCATTTTTGCCCATTCCTTTTTTTGCATATATTGCAAAACATTATAGGCCGAAACAAGCCAACAATTACCTTCAGAATATGGGACGAAATATTCTCTTTCAACTTTATTGACGGTATATTTTTTTATTTTGTTTTCAAGATAAACAGATAAATCATATTGACGAAAACCTTCCATATCTAAACTATTTGACTTCTCCAATGTCCAACCACTCCCATGTCTTGATTTTATATATATGTCAGTATCTTCAATTTTTCCGCAACCAACTTCACCATATTCTTGCCCTTCATAATGTTTGCTATTTGTAGGAAACTCATTATCGGCATTATTGTTATTTTCATCTTTAACACTTAACATTCCTTCATCTGTTTCATAAAAGTAACCAGTAGAAGTAGAATAGGCATATGATTTACCGAACTTATTTTTATATGGCGATTCGCCATTAGTTTCAAAATTCATGAAAGTATAGTCATTACCAACTACAGCATACCCATGATTGTTATCGAAATCTAAAAATATTCCTTGATATTCTTCGCCACTATCTTCGATAAGAATAGGGAATTTCTTTTCAATGTAATTAGCTTCCCATTTATCTTTACTCTCAGATGATTCATTATACTTGTTAACAACTTTACCTAGATTTTCTTCAATAAAATTAGAAACAGAAACTGGATCACCTTTCAAGTATTCTGAAATATTATCTTCATTAATATCAGAATTTCCTCCACCAATAATAGAAAGCAGTAATAAAAGAATGCTAACTCCACATGATGATCTTAATTTAATTATTTTTTTTCATAATCATTCCTCCCACTTAATTAAATTTTTTTAAAATTGTGCAAGCATCTCATTCCCCAATAAATGAAATTTTTACTTAATTATTTCTATCACATTTTGAACAATATATCAATTTTTGATAAATATAATTTATTAAGTGAGTTAAAAAATAAAATAATTATGATTCTGTCGACGTAAATTAATTTAATTTGAAATATTTTTTACTATTAAATTAATATTAATTTTTCGAATTATTAGTATCGAATACTATAGATATAGCAAATATTAAATTAAAAAAATTAGTATTTATAGGAACAATACTTTTACAATTTATTTAGAATTATTTTCTTTCTTTTAATTAATGAGTTTTCAATCTAAAAATAACACATTTATTTATGAAATAAAGCCTATTACTATTAGATGGCCTTTAGATTCTACCAATATAACTAATTACTAAGGAAGATTAGAAATTTATAAAAATTTGGCTAGAGAAGTTTCATGGCTTAACAAAAACCGAGGCTTTAAAACCTCGGTTAACTTCATTGAACTATTTATAAATAAAGTTTTAATAATTATTTCCTTTAGAAGGCGTAAAAATTTTCGACCCAAATTGAATAGAAATAAATTCATCGTTATTTATTGCTTCTTTTATTTTTGAATTTGCTGATGAATAATCGGTAAATAATTTTATGCTTTTATGTATTAAATAAAAACCATTTTTATCGAAAACAATTGGTTCATTATTTTCATATAAATATTTAAATTCTTGATTTATATCTGAACGATTTTCAACATCGTAATCATTGCATTTGAACCAAACATCATAATAATAGTTAAAATTAATACCTTCATCCGTAAAATTAAAAATAAATCGTTCGTTTTCTTTTTCAAGTTCTACTTTTATTGAAAAATTATTAAATTTATAAGTTGTACCGATAATATAACCTTCTTGTGGAGTTTCATTATGAACGCAACTAACAAGTAAAGTAATTTGTGATAAAAGTAAGATTTCCAATAGTCTTTTCATATTCTTTTAATTCCTTTTTATTATTATAATGCATAAATAAAAACTTAAGGAAACTAATTACACCAATACAAAAAAAGTGTAGAAAAAGCATTCATATCAAAATATCTAGGATCTTCTCTATGACCATCTCTTAATTCATAAAATAGTCTTGCTTCTTTTTGCCTAAAAAA
>CAZSMV010000048.1:0-5116 GCA_964608215.1 uncultured Staphylococcaceae bacterium | reverse complement strand
CTAATTCCTTTTTCTTTTAAACTTTTCCCTATTTTATTTAACCTTTGACATAAATCCAATAAATTTTTTTCATTATTATAATCAAATTTGTAATTTCCAGTTAAAACTACATATTTAGAATTGAATATTCTACATTCGTTAATAACTAAATCCAAATTAGATTCTAAAGCATTAATATCTTCATGTATCGATAAAACGTCTAATTTAGAATCGTTAATTAATTTTTCCCAATTAAATTTATCACTACTTTTAATTGGCATTCCTGATAAACTAGTAAGCATTTTTACTATAAATGGATTCTTTCTTATCATAAATCCATTTAATTCCATATAATCAAATCCTTTTTCTTTTAATAGTTTTAAATTGTTTAAAGTATCCTTTTCATTTTTTAAAATTGATCCAATTTGTAGTTGTTGAATTCCAATTTTCATACGTTTACCTCTTAATTTTTCTTATCAACTATATTATTTTTAAATTATATTTAATTTTAGATATGAAAAAAGACATTTTGTGGTAAAACACAAAATGTCTATTTTACTATCTGGGGCGAAATACGGGGATCGAACCCGTGAAATGCTTGGTTCACAGCCAAGTGAGTTAACCGCTTCTCCAATTTCGCCATCGCCTTATTATCTTATTATAAAGCGTACTCAAAAGCAAGGATTTTAAAGTTTAATAAAATAAACAAAATCAAATCAAAAATCAGTAATTAACAATTAAAAATAACTAAATTTATAACGTTCTATATTAATAATTATAACAACTTTTACATTAACTTAATTTTCTAATACTATCAAACAAGTTAGAATTCTTTTTTATTTCCTTTTCATTTCCAATAACGCATAAATTTGATTTCTCGATTAATTTTTTAATTACTGGGGCAAATGATCTTAAGTCTTCATTAGTTGTTGACAAAAGTTCTTCTCGATACTTTAAAATATCCTCATAACTTATATCACTTAATAATCTAGAAAATCCTAAAATGCCCGCATTTTTTGCGTGTAAAACTCTTGTATTATTTGAAATTGCACCAATTTTTAATTTTAATAACTCTTCGTCGTTATAATTCATATTAGCAATAAACTCAGGGATTACTTTATAAACTTCATTAGTTTCTTTAACATGAGGGTCTCTATACGAAGTTATAGACATTCCATTTTTGGCACTTAAAGCAAACATTGCACCATATGCGCCACCTTTTACACGAACATTTTGCCACATATAATCAATACCTAAAGCATTTGACAAAACATCCATTTTTCCGCTATAAGGAATTCCAATATTTTTAAAATCCATTGTACGAGCAACAAAGTTAATTGAAGCTTGACATGTAATTCCTTCATTAATATTTTCGTATTCAAATTTTTCATTGTTTTTAACAATTGAGGTGGTATTTGATGGCAAATTTTCAAATAGTTCATTTGTGAACTTCTTGAAAATAGATACATTTTTTTCTTCTAACGTAGCAAAACTTAAGAAATTTTCTTTTGTAAAAATATTATGTATCAACTCTTTCAAATCTTTAATTAATTCATGTTTCCTTTCTTCAAAATTCTTTGCCAAATCATTTATGAAATCAATATATCCAATTCCGTTACATTCATCATCAATATAATTTTGAATTGATAAATTTCTTCTTGATCTTGTCAAAGCCAAAACATGCCCATAATTAATAGAAAAATCATCAAGTCTAGATTTTTCACTACCAATTATTTCTAAAATTTTCTTTTCATCAAAAAGAACATCATTAATAAACTCTAACGATAAATTTTTTGCTAACTCTAAATTCTCTTTTAATGTCGAAAAACAAAATCCAATTAGCAAATTATAACCATCATTTTTAATTGAATTATAGTTATCAAAACTTACATTAAATTCGCCAAAATTGAATCCTATAATTTTATCAAGTTCCACATTTGAATGTTTTGATGTAGGTAAACTTGAAAGTAACTCACTAAGCAATTTTAATTCCTCTATTTTTTTATACGATACACCATTTGCTTTAAATAAAAACTCGCCATAAATAATTTCATTTGTGAATTGTTTACTATAATAAAACTTATATTTTTCATTCAAAACTTCACATTTATAATCATCTGGTTTCTCTTTTAAATCCTCAAGAGTCAAATGAGGTAATGAGTTTATTGCTTCTACACTTTCTGCAGCAGATTGATAAGCTCTTAAGTCTTCATTCATTTTTATTAATTCTTTAATTTTTTCTTTAGATAAACTATTTTTAAAATCTTCAAGCTTCTTAATAAGCTTCTTTTCATTTTCTTGTTGAATTGTTTTTGATGGTTTTTGAATTAATAAATATTCAAGTGTACTATTAATTAAATATTTTTTAATTAATTCTTCAAAATACCCACTTTCTAAATCCTTTTTTAGTTCCTCATAATATTTAAGTACATTTAATTTACCGAAAGGATTTGAATCATCATAAAGCCAAGTATCTAAAGATTTTGTTATAATTTTTAAACCTAAAGGATAACTAGAAAAATTATTTTCTCTTACTTTAAATTCAAAATTATTTAGGTAAGCTAAAACACTATCATGATCTAATTTTCCATTAGCTAATTCTAAAAAAACTTTATTAGCAGTTTTTAACAATTCTTTCTTTTTATCTTCTTCAGTATTCTTAACAACTATTGCAAAATAATTTTGTTTAATTCCACCTAGATTGCCCCCACTAACATCATCGCCAATTCCTGCTTTCAATAATCTTTCTTTTAAAATTCCTCCAGGTGAATTAATTAAAATTTTATCAAGCACATCAAAAGCAATATCTTCCTTAATATTAAGCGCACTACATAAAGCAAAAGAAAGTGCTAAATTTGTTTTGCTTTTCAAATCTTCTTCTTCAGATATTGGATATAAAATAGTTTCTTCTTTAAGTCCGCCATTTATTTTGCTATCTTCAATTATTGGGCTAATATCAATTTTATCGAATTTAGAAAGATATTCTTTATCTAAATATTCTAATCTTTCTTCCATATCCATTTTCCCATATAAATAAATATATGAATTCGATGGCGAATAATATTTTTTATGGAATTCAATAAAATCTTCATAAGTTAAATCAACAATATTGTCAGGATTTCCACCACTAACATATTGATACGTTGTATCGCTAAAAAGACCATTTGTGATAGCTTCACTCAAAACATCATCTGGATTTGAATAAACACCTTTCATTTCATTATAAACTACACCATTATATTTAATTGGATCATCTTCCTTAAAAATTTCATAATGCCATCCTTCTTGCAAAAAGACATCCTTACATGTATACATTTTTGGAAAAAATACAGCATCAAGATATATATCCATTAAATTTTTAAAATCTTTGTCATTTTTAGATGCACATGGATATATAGTTTTATCAGGATATGTCATTGCATTTAAAAATGTATTTAAGCTCCCTTTTAAAAGTTCGACAAATGGATCTTTTAAAGGATATTTTTTACTGCCACAAAGAACACTATGTTCAATAATATGTGTAACACCAGTTGAATTGATTGCAGGCGTTTTAAAACAAATAGTAAAAACTTTATTAGTATCTTCTGTATCAAAAGTTACAACTCTTGCGCCAGTTTTGTTATGTTTATAAATTGTTGCCTTGCAATTTATTTCAGGCAAATTTTGTTCGCAAATTTTAGTATATTTTTCCATAAATTCTCTCCAATTTTTTACTTTAATATTCTAGACTCATTTTATTAAAAATATTAGATATTAATTGTTTCTTTTATAATTAATTTATTCATCATTATTTTTAATGTTTTAAAAAGAAATTTATGATAGAAACACAAATAAAATCAATATTCCAAATCATATCCGCGCTATTTATATAAAAATTATTTTTACTGTTATAAAATTATTGAAAAGGATTTTAAATATGAAAACTGAAAAAGATATTGTTGGTTTAGGGGAAATGATGCTTCGTTTAACCGCTCCAAGAGGAAGACTCATCCCTGATGCTGGAGAATTTCAAGCAAGTTATGGAGGTGGCGAAGCCAATGTTTTAATTTCTTTATCGCATTTAAAACATAAAAGTGTGTATTTATCAAGACTACCAATTGATGAATTAGGCAATGCTTGTAAAAAGAAGTTATTAGCTCATGAAGTTGATTGTTCAAACATTATTTATGATCATCATAGTTTTGGAATGTATTTTGTAGATATTGCTGAAGGTAGTAGAAGTTCAAATACTTTATATAATCGTAAACATAGTAGTGCTTCACATATGAAACCTACAGACTTTGATTTCGATAAAATATTTTCTAAAGCTGAGGTGTTTTATTTGACTGGAATTACTCTTGCTATTTCTAAAGATGCAAGAAATACTGCATTGTTAGCTCTTAAAAAAGCTAAAGAACATAATGTTAAAGTTATTTTTGATTTTAATTATCGATCAAGATTACTTTCTTTAGATGAGGCAAAAAAGATTTACCCTCTTGTAATTGATTATTGTGATATAGTTTTTGCTTCATCATTTGATTTTAAAACATTATTAAACTTTGAACCAAACGAAAAAGACGATGATAAATTATTCTTTGATGCTTTAAAACATTTTAATCTTGAAAGAATATACACTAAAGAAAGAAAAATAATTGCAAGCAACGAACATATTCTTAATGGAATTTCCTATAGTGAAAAAGGTAAATTTCAAAGTGGCGAAATGAATTGCTTAATATATGATCGAATAGGTGCAGGTGATGCTTTTGCAGCAGGTGTCATTCATGGTTTTTTAAAGAAATACGATGAAGAAAAAACTCTTTGCCTTGGTATTGCAAACGCTATTTTAAAACAATCATTATTTGGAGATTATGCAAAATTTAATGAAACAACATTATTAGATTTTATTGCCAGCAAAGGTAGAGGTGAAATTAAAAGATAATGGTTTTCGCTTAAATTAAAGCGAAAACCATATACATTTTTAATAATTAAGAATTCTACAAAGTGCGAGAGCAACCAAGTAAATACCCGGTTAACATTATCAATATAAAAACAATGGAAGAGACATAGAAAACTCTCCATTTTTTTATTTTAACTTCTTTAAATAAATCAATAACAAATATCACTAATGCAAATAATAAGACTATTCCAAAAATAGCAA
>CAZSMV010000047.1:0-5172 GCA_964608215.1 uncultured Staphylococcaceae bacterium | reverse complement strand
AAAAAAAAAAAAAAACAAGTCCCCGTGAAGGAAATTTCCCTTCACGGGGCATTTAGTTATCTATATAAGATTATGTTATCTAATATTGTATAAATATTAATTGATAGATATAAAGGCTCTATGAAATCTGGAGTGTGATGAAAAATACAATGAACCACCCTAAAATTCATAGTTATTGAACTTTTACAATAAAAAAACCTCTTATAATAGGATTGTCAAGATCTAAAAATAGGAGGTTTTTTCATATGGATTTTAACACATTATTAACTAGATTTGGTTTTGATAGTTCAAATTTCGTAAATAAAGAATCAGAACCAATTGAAATTGAAGGAGGATTTGCTTATGAAGTTGAAGAAAAATTTAGAGCAAGAATTTGCCCATTTTGTAACAACGAAGTTCTCCATATCCATACATACAAATGGATACAAATTAGGTTAAATTCAACTATCGAACTCAAAGAATATTTACGAATAAGAAGAATAAGATATAAATGTCCGAATTGTGAGAAAACTCATACATTTGAGTTAGCTGGAATCAAACAAAAGAAAACAATAAGTGAATTTGTTAAAACAGCTATTAAAAATGAATTTTACGAAAATCAATCTTTCTCAACTATAGCAAAAAGATATAGCGTTTCTACAAATCAAGTTATCAATATTTTTGATGAATACACAAAAATAATGCCTAGAAGAGCACTTCCAAAATATTTATGTATCGATGAAAAATACTTTGCAACACGAGATGGTAAATATGCAGTTGTTCTTTCGGATTTCTTTTCTAATGAAGTAATAGATGTTCTTAAAAATAGACAAATGCCATATTTATATGAATATTTTTCATCGATTCCATCGAAGGAAAGAGAAAATGTCAAAGTTTTTATTTCAGATATGTATGATGGATATTCTACAATTAAAAATAAATTCTTTCCAAATGCATTGTTTGTGGTTGATCTTTTTCACGTAATTAAACTTTTAACTGCTGCAATCAATAAATTGAGGATAAGAACTTACAATCAATATTTTTATGAAGATACTGTTGAAAGACATTTTATGAAAACAAATTGGAAATTCTTTTTGATGGACGAAATGAAAATTTACAAGAATGAATACCACTCAAAAAAGTTTAATGTTTACATTCCTTATGGCGAAATCATTTTGCGTTGTTTGAAAAAGAATCCTGATTTTTGGGAAGGTTACAAAGTTATGCAAGAATTACTACATTATGATAAATATGAATCTTACGAAGAAGCCAAAAATTTTATGGATCGGATAATTAAAAAACTAAGATCAACAGGAAATGAATTATTATGCAAAGTTGCCGATTCATATACAAAATGGGAACCAGGAATTATTAATGGATTATCAAAAAATCAATCTGGAAGAAGATACTCCAATGCTATAGCAGAAAGCAATAATTCACATATTCAAAGAATTATTAATGTTGCATATGGTTTCAATAATTTTGACAGATTTAGAGCAAAAATAATGCTAATACTTGCATATAAAAAATAAAGATGGCGCCTTTTTTCTAAAAGCACCACCTTAAATTTCATAGTTTTTGAACTTCTATAGCAGGTCCCACCCTAGACCACTCTAGATTTCAAAGAACCAAAAAATTTTGCATATAGTCTTTTTTAGTTAAAATTATAAGCAGTATCATCGACAGTGACGTTTGTTGCATTAACAGTTGTGGTCCCAGTGTACTTTGTATCATGTTCATCATCATCGATATGAAATGCTTTTTCCCCAATTGGATTAAGTACCGAAACATTTGTGAGATTCAAAGTAATTGAACCCTTTGTTTTACACTTGATTGCAGAACTATCTTCGTAAAGATATTTATCTACATTTGGATACTTGTTTTCATCTGCACCACAGCAAGAAAACTTAGTATCTGTTACATCAATAATAAGATTGCCATTTTCTTTATGGCTCGCTTTAATACCAGTTGCACAATTTCTAAAGATTGAATTCTTGACAGTAATGCTGCCATTAACATTCATATAAACACCAACCGAGCAATCGCTAGTATAGCAATCATTAATCGTGAGTTTTAATGTCCCATAAGCTGGAGCATTCATATTTGTAACATAGAATATGCCATTACCTTTAGTTCGTCCAGCACCAGTATAATAGCAATTATCTAGCAATACTTCTTGAGTAACGTTCTCGGCTGGAGACTCTCCCCAAACATTTAAACCAAAAGAATCGTGTACCTCTAATTTCAAATTGCTAGCAGTATTGTTTATTGAAGTTCCATTTGAGCCTAATGCAAGATCTTTTCCACCAAAATCGACATCATTAGCATAAATTACTAAATCGTTAGAGACTGCATAGTGAGAATAATCCTTCTCGTTAAGAGTTGCATCTTCATTTACATAAATAGCACTTGCATCTGCATTTAACGCAGCTTTTAAATCCGCTGCATAATAAACAGTATTATCACCAACTTTCGTAAATGCATATCTTGCACTTGTGTCACTAGAATCAGTGGTAACAACATTACTTGCACTAGCAAAGCTATCTTTAGTTACGCCCGCAGGATAAACATATGTTTGAACATTACCTTGGACCGCTTCGACAGAGAAAAGAATGTTAGCACTCTTGCCTTGATATTCATTGCCAGCATCGCTAGGCAAGGAAACCACACAATCAAAGGTGGCGATGTTTATTCCATTAGGTTCGCTATTACTAGATAATTCTTTCCATTTTGTACGGCCTATGACGTTTGACTCAGCAATAGTGAACTTCAACCCGTCAAATAGTCCAGTTCCACCTTCTTCCTTAATCAAAGTACGATACTTGGATGCGACGGTGCTATTATTAGTGACGGAGATTTTAAATGTGACTTTATCACCAGGTGTCATCTTATCAAGAATGAGCGCACTACCTTCAATCTTAGCGGTTCCACCATTAGTGAAAATGCCTTCTGTTTCCGTTAAAACAATGTTATCTTCATCAGCAATTACATCCCCTGTTAAAGAATTAGCTTTTCCCGAATAAGTCTTTAAGTCGCTTATAGTTGCTGTTACATCTACCTTACCAGAATTAACTGCAATATTTACTTTACTTTCACTAGTAAATAAAGCATATGTTCCGCCAGCCATTGTAGCTCCAGCAATTGCCATTATCGCAAGAGACGATAAGACTAAACTTAATTTTGTTTTTTTCTTCATAACTATTCCCCCTATAAACTAATTTTAAATTACACTAAAAAAAAAAAAAACAAGGCCCCGTGAAGGAAACTCACCTTCCCGGGGCATTAATTTATCTATATAAGATTATGTTATCTAATATTGTATAAATATTAATTGATAGATATAAAAAGGTCCTAAACTAAACGAGCAGTTTAGGACCTATTACAATGACGAAGCTTAAATTAATTATTATATTTAGTACCACAAATTATTGCATAATAACCTTCACTAGAATTGTTATTATCAACAATTGTGTTTCCTTTATAAACTACCTTAGTTGCACTACCTTCAATTTTAATATAATCGTTATCGCTTGAATTATAAGTTGTAACCTTATTATTCTTAATTTGTAATGAAGATGTACTAAATGCAGCACCTAAACGAATGAAACGTTCGCTAATATTATCAAGTGTATTATTACTAATTACTACTTTACCAGATAGAGGCTTATAATTATTACTTTGAGCACCATTAAATGTTCTATCACTTATATTTTTAAATTCATTACCATAAACTTTTAAGTTTTCTACTCCATCAAGTAATAAAACACGTTCTACATTAGAAACTTTACAGTTTTTAATTGAAATATTCTTAAATGGATCATCATTTTCGCCTAGTCCAGTAGTACTAGATTTAAATGTATAAAGTAACTTCCTTTGTTTAACTGCACCTTTTTCATCAGTTTCATTAGCATTTTCTACACCATTTCCATCCATTGTGCAACTAACAAAATGCAAACCATCAACTGAAATTCTATCGTGTCCTGCTTTAAATACATCAGAACTATGTTGAGCCAATGATAAAGCTGTTTTTGAACCAGTAAAAGTTATATTCTTGAGAGTCAAATTATTAATTGTGAAATAACTACGAAGACAATATTTTCCAACACTTGGGCCAATAGTAGTCTCTGTATATTTTTCATAGAAATTATTTCCTGAAACTCCATCAGTATCATTAGCCGAATATTCATAAGTTTCATCCATAAATTCTATATTATCAACTTTTGCACCACTTTGACCAATAATAGTAACATCTTTTAATGTTCTCATATATGTTGCATCAATATGAGTTAGTCCATCGCTTCCAGCAAACATCATATATCCAGAAGAAGCTGTAAAATATCCTCTTTCTGGAGCATAATTTTGTGATTCTAATGCCGCTTTGCTACCAAATAAAGTACTTTCATATTTGCTTTGTCTAAAGTGTAATGTTCCATATTCACCTTCGGCAAGAATAATGTTCTTTCCATTTATAGAACCATGTTCACCATCTAAATAAGATTGAACTGTACTAGGAGTAACATAAAGATCTGTTTGAGCATTACCTTGAATAGCTTCAACAGCAAAACTTATATTTCCAGATAAATCTTGATAATCGTTATCAGTTTCTTCTGGCATTTCAAGAGTTACAGCAATAGTCTTACTATTTACTGTTGTATCATCCCACTTTGTATAATTTGTTCTAATTGTGTCTCCATCAAATGATTCATTATCGATAGTTACTTTAAGACCATCAAGTAAATCTGAATCATCTAAGGCTTTTAAGATAGTACGATATTGAATAGATACATTACTTTCATTTTTAAGATTAATATTAAAACTAACCTTATCCATTGGAACCATCTTAGTAATAGTAAGTGTTTGATTATCTGAATCTAAAGATGCATCTCCACCAAATAAAGAACCACTAACTTCTTTATATTCATTATCTTCATTACTCCATTCTTTATGTGATTTAACTAAATCACTAACAGTAGCTTCTAATTTAACAGTACCAGACGTAACTGAAATATTTACTTTACTTTCACTAGTAAATAAAGCATATGTTCCTCCAGCCATTGTAGCTCCAGCTATAGCAATAGCTGCAAGAGACGATAAGACTAAACTTAATTTAGTTCTTTTTTTCATAATATATATTCTTCCCCCCTATATAAACTACAACTAATTTAACCTAAAAAAAAAAAAAAACAATGCCCC
>CAZSMV010000046.1:0-5301 GCA_964608215.1 uncultured Staphylococcaceae bacterium | reverse complement strand
ATCAGAAATATTTAACAAAAAAGTAATTAAAAACTATTCTGAATTGCAGAAAAATGCAAGAAAATGTTAGGACTTGCACCTATTTGCATAGTTTCGCCTAATAAATCTATGGGCGCAATAAATAATAATGGGCTTGTATGTATTGAAGTGCATATTAACTAATAATATAGTAATAAATATCATAATTGAATTTGCAGTGACATTATTTACGTCATTTATGACAGAATCATTTACGACATTATTACTTGACACAATTTGTCGTCTATTTTATACTTTACCTAAACTTTAAATAATTTTCTTACTCGATACCAAAAAAGGTATTTTTATTAATATTGGAAATCTTAACTCTACACCCTTTATAATTTCTTTTTGAACTTTAGTTAAAGAATGTAAAATTTCATAATCTGTAGTAGAAAATTTTCTTGTCTCAATTCTTGAGAAATTATTTAGAGCAGCATTTACTACAGTAATTTTTTATTTTCAAATTCATAAAACGATTCCAAAATGTGGTTTCTTATTATGCTTGAAATAAACGAAATAAAAATTTTAGAACGCAAATTTTGCGTACTTTGAACACCAAGTTTACTGAAACCTAAATCAGTTTTTAAAGCTCTAAAACTATTTCCAATTGAATCTCTATTTCTATAGATATCAAGTATTCTTGATGATTCATCACCCAGTGTTGAAACAATAACAAAATATCCGCTTGTTTTTAAATTTTCATCGAATAATTCTTGATTAAATTCAATTTCTTCTACAATGTTTTTTTCATCAGTAATAAATTTACAATATGAGTATAAACTTGCGTCAGCATCCATAGTTTTTCCAATACGTAACTTAGCTTCAAGGAGATTTTTGTTTTCCACTCGTATTAAATTTTCCTTTTCAATATTGTATTTTGTTTGGCTGAAATAATAATAAAAATATCTTTTTTCTGCATCAGCATCTTCCTTAAATAATTTTGACAGATTTTGTAACCAAAAACTTCTTGTATATCAATATAATTTGGAACAGCAAAAATTTTATTTTTGTTTTCATCTAATACATTTAGGATAATCTTATTATTTATCTTTGCCATCATTATGGGCCATCAAAGTTTTTGTAATATCAGAAATTTTTTTGATGAAAAGTACCCCTGCCAACAATGAACATTGCATGATTGAGTCCATATTTTTTTTGACAATTTCAACATTTTATTACATTCAGCAATATTGGTAATTGACCCAAAATATAATTCATAAGATAATGGACTTCCATTATCTTAATCAAAAATATATTAAAGTTTAATAATTCTTTTTCCCTCATCATCTTTAGCTTTCCTGTATTCATTTAACTCGATACCATTTGATTCACAATTTATATTTGTTGAGTCATAAGAAACCATGATTGCGTCGTTTTAATTTTGGCTATTTATCCATTTATCGAAAAAATTAAAAATTAAAAAATCACTAAATTCATCGCTTAAAAATTTTGAAACATAAGAATCTATATAAGTTTTATGCACTAAAACTGGGTTTTTAAAAGCAAATGTTGGGCGATGTTGACAAAGGGAGAAACTTTGACTCTATAAATTCTATTGTGCAATAAAAATAAGTGCATCACACCACAAAATTTAAATTGCTTTTATTCCTCTACCTTTCATATAGTAAAATTTATGATTCTTCTTCCTCTTTTTTAATCTCTACCATAGACTTAATATCTAAAACTTCTGATTTACTATATTCCCCTTTTGTAACAGTGATTTTAAAATCGCCAGAACTTGAAGTTAATTTTTCATCCATAAGTTCTCTTCCCACAGTGGTTAACACATCAATATCGCCAATAAAATTGTCATTTGAGTTATATAAAAGGTTAAAGTCAAAACCTATATCTTCAAATTGTTTTAATACTTCGGGTTTAATTGTGTATTCATCTAAAAGAGAAGTATATGTAATTACAGGATCTTTATCATCTTTGGGTGCAATTGTACCTTTGCCATAATTTTCAGTAATTTTATATTTAATCGTTTCGCTTTTGCCTAACACTTTATCTTCAACAGGGGCTAACAGTCTAAAATCAAATCCTTGATATTCTTTATAATAATTTACTTCACAAAAGTCACTAATAGACAAACCACCACCAGTAATAATTACTTTTAATGTATAAATTGTATTTGATGCTTTTAATCTTTTTAACTTAATAGTTAATTTATCTTCTTCTTTTTCAGAACCATTAGGATAAGATTGTTCAAAATCATATGAAGCATCTCCCATAGGCGACAGCATCCACTTAACACTTTCTATTTTTTTCCCCTCTGGGAACTTTAGAGTTGATATTATTTGAATATTATCAACTTCATTAATATTTAATAATTTAGAGTGACCAAAATTAATGCTCTTACTTGGCATTTTATAAACTTTGTTGTTATCAGTCATGTCTACATCAATACTTTCAACTTTTTTACTAATAGCTGCAGAAGCGTCTTCACTAGTTTCTACAACATTATTTTCTAAATATTTATTATTTGAACCAATAAGAATTATAGACTCATAAACTACAATACCAACTGTAAGAATAAGTATTGTAGCGGTAAATATAAAATTAGCTAAAGTTAATCTTTTTTTCTCATTTAAATTCATATTTCATCATCCTCTTTAAAAATTTAGGCACTAAATATTAAAACTAATTCAATATAAAAATAGAAAGCAAAACAATGAAGTATATCTTATTTTCAAAGTAATTTTAAATTTAATATCAACTAATTCGCTCATAATTTAATATCATATCGTATATTTTAAAATCTTTTCCAACATTCTTTTTCGTTTAAAAAACTAATTGTATAATATTTTTACTTTTAGAATGGGAAAGCATAATTTATTGTTTCATCTTTTAGAGATATTATCATATATTAGATTTTATCTCCTTATTGTTTAAAATATTAGTCTTTTATTAAAATTATTATAGACGCAACAATCGAAAACATTTCTATACTTTTTTCCAATTTGCTTTATTTTCCGATATTTTTTTCTTAATACAACATAAACAGCAACCACCTTTGTAGCAACATATATAAAACAATTATCCCAAGACCTTGCAATGAAGACGAGAACCGACGACATAATATTTCTTAGTAGAAGAGCTATCAGCACTTATAGTAAATATACCAAATTTCTCACCCACAGCAGCTGCTCCCCAAGTAAGAATATATTCAGTATTTTGCGTTTTTCCATAAGTAAAGTAATCACAATAATAAGTAGAGGCCTCTCCGCTCGCTTCTTTTGGTAAAAAAGATAATATAGGTTTACCACTTACATAATTCATCTTTGAAATGTAACCACCATCCTCTGAACAAGACACGTCTGTTAAAGTCATTTGATTATCTGTAATACTATTTTCATACTTGCTAATATTATCACCCCACGAAATTGTTGATCCAGCATATGAACTACCAGAACCTCTAAATACAACTCCATCAACAAATTCTTTCCTTAATCCAACAATGTCTTCAATTCCCAAAATTAATTCATCATTTGCTACAGCTCCTGTATTACCGTAAGAACGGTAAGTAAATACATTCGATGCATTCGTTGTTTTATATGCGCACATAAACATAATTTGAGCAGTGAATACAGCACACCAATCAGTTTGATGATATTGATCTCCATTGGCTCTTGCATATGTTCTAAAATCACTTATAGTCGTTGAATAAGCACCACTTACACCACTTTTAGAACAAAGCTTGTTATCTGAAATACTTCCCTTATATTTTCCATAATAAGCATAGCTAATTTCGTTGCCATTCTTATCATAAAAATAAGGACAAAGAAAAAAAGTTTCATCAACTGGTTCGCTAGCTAATTTATACGTTATTACTCCATCATCTTCGCCACCGCTGGTATCTTGTGACATACTAATATAATATTTTTTAAGTTTTACAAAATGATTATTAAATGAATCTGTTACATCTTCATCCTCAATAAAAAATTTTTTTACATCAGCTAGACTTATTTCGTTCCCACTACCATCTTGTACTACACACTTTGCATCATTATATCCAGCTTGAAGTAGAATATCATAGAATGTTCGTTCCTTTACATCAACTGTACCATTTGAATCAATATGAGCATCTTTAATAAAAACATATTTACTAGACATGGTAGAAATAGTAAGAAAACTTATAAGCAAAGCAGATCCGAATATAATTTTCCTTTTCATTAATAAATCTCCCAACATATTTATTTTATTTAATTTGTAAAAAAAATATACACTTGTAAAAATTTTTATTTTTTTAGTTTTAGTTTACTTATTAACTTTTTTTATAAAATAAATAATATCGATTGTATCAATTATATTTTTATTTTATGAACATATGTCAAAAAACTTAAATAAAAAAAATCAGGCTCATATTTAAGGCGCTTTAAATTCATAAACTGAAGTGATCTGAAAAGTCGAATCAAACATAGTAGTCCAACTTTTCCAATTAACTTCAACCATTTATCTAATCTGCTTGACGAAATAATGGTTTAATAATAAAAACTGAGGAATGTAAATGCCTTAATACTATTGTTGGGTTAAGAAAAAATGCAGTTGGAAGAATATTTACTGAAATTTCTAAAATAATTTTTTTTCATCTATTAGCAAATTTGTTATTTATATTGTTGTTGTTGATTCTACAATTTGTAAACCTCGGAAGTTAACTAGAGAGAGTTAAATTTTATCCATAAAAGCAATTAAAGACTGAAAAGTTTGGTTTATTTAGTGTGTGAGTTCATTAACAATAAGATTGAGTATAACTAAATAAGAAATTTTATAAATAAAAAGAATAACAATTGTATCACTCCAAAAGTTGCCATCATCATCGGATGTAATAAAATTACAAGAATCATATATTCGGTATGCTCTAAGCAATAACTTTTTGCATTCTTGCTTTAAGTATAAAACATATTAAATTAAAAAAAGATTCAATGTAGTCTCTTTTGGTATGCAAAGAATTCAATTAAAAATTTCCTGTTGCAAAATTTATTCTTTTTTATAGGTTTGATTTTTTTATTTTTTTGTTTTTAAACAATTGTTCAAAAACAAAAAAATATTTGACAACATCATAAATTATTTTTAAATTAAATTGCTTTAAAATAAAAATAAAAACAATAAAAATAAAAAACATATTAGTCATGTCTATAAATTAATGAAAAATATAAAATAAATAAAACATTTTTAAACGAAATGTAGAGTTGATTTATTAAGGAAAATAAATATGGTTAAAAATAAAAAAGTTATATTAATAACAGTTTTATTAACGAATTGTCTTTATATTTTTAATCT
>CAZSMV010000045.1:0-5303 GCA_964608215.1 uncultured Staphylococcaceae bacterium | reverse complement strand
ACAACATTAAAAGAGGTTTTGTATTTTTCATAGCCAACAATTTTTATGATGTTCACTTAGCATTTTATAGCAATGATCCTAATTCTGACGTTACATATCACTTTTTATATGCTGATGTTAGCGTTAAAGAAAACGATAAAATCATGTATTGGACAATTACTATGTGTACAATAGATGAATCTTATGTTGGAAAGAAAATCGCTTTTGATAGGATTGATGAATAATTGGCAGAATATGAAAAAGAATATACGTAAATTTTCTCTTCTATTTTTATTTTTTATGTCAATAAGTTGTACTTCTTGTAGAAAACCTTTTATTGGATATTACTTTTGGCACCAAGCAAGATGGGAATGCAACGATTTAAAAATAGTACTTTATAAAGATAGACAGAATTTATATGATGAGTATTTAAATAAAGAAATTGAAGCTGATGGCGAAGTTGAAGTTAATGATGTTAAGAGGGGTTTTATATTCTTCATAAGCAATACTCACTATGAAGTTCAATTAACTTATTATACTGATGATCCTGATTATGAGCGTAAGAATTATTTTTTATATGCTGATGTTAGCGTTAAAGAAGGAGATAAAATTATGTATTGGACAATTACAATGTGCACAATAGATGAATCTTATATTGGCAAAAAAATAGCATTTGATAGAATTGATGAATAATTAATATATGATTAAAAAGAAGGTTTCTAAATTTTTATTTTTGACTTTACTTTCATTAAGTTGCACTTCTTGTAGAAAACTTTTTATGGGCTATCATTTTTGGCATGAAGCTAGATGGGAATGTGATGATCCTAACATAGTGCTTTATAAAGATAGGCAAAATTTATATGATGAATATCTAGGCAAAGAAATAGAAATAGATGGTGAAGTTGAAGTTAACGATGTTAAAAGAGGCTTTATATTTTCTATGAGCAATACTTATTATAATGTTTATTTGGCCTTTTATAGCGAAGAACCTGACTACGAACATATATATGATTTTTTATATGCTGATGTTAGTGTTAAAGAAGGAGATAAAATCATGTATTGGACAATTACAATGTGTACAATCGATGAATCATATGTTGGCAAAAAAATAGCATTTAATAGGATTGAGGAATAATAAATAGATGATTAAAAAGAAGGTTTCTAAATTTTTATTTTTGACTTTACTTTCATTAAGTTGCACTTCTTGTAGAAAACTTTTTATTGGATATAATTTTTGGCGCGTAGCTAAATGGAAATGCAGCGAATTTAAAATAACTATCTATAAAGAAGGTCAATATGTATATGACGAATATTTAAGTAACGAAATAGAAGTTGATGGAGAAATTGAAATTGACAATCTTAAAAGAGGATTTTTAATTGCTCTAAGCAATGATCATTATAATATTGAATTGGCTTTTTATAGCGAAGAACCTGACTACGAACATATATATGATTTTTTATATGCTGATGTTAGTGTTAAAGAAGAAGATAAAATTATGTATTGGACAATTACAATGTGTACAATAGATGAATCATATGTTGGAAAGAAAATTTCTTTTGATAGGATTGATGAATAATTCTATGTGTACATTAAATTGGTTATAATAAAAAGAAACAACTAATTACATCGAATAAATTTTAGTTAGTCTTCATTATAAGAAAACACTTGGTCTAATTACTCAAGATTAATTGGACCAAGTGTTCGAAAACCCCCATTAAAAGAAAAATTCTTGATGGTATATCTCCAAAAGATAAATTTGAAAACTTTATGGAGAATTAATTTTGAAGTTACTCAAATAACTTCTTACATCTTTTAAACCATTTAAACTAAAATACGAAAATAAGTTAATGTTTATTCTAAAAATTTATAAAAACCTATCTACACACTTTTAGGCTTTTCAACAATCTCATTTTCGTCAATATTAGTGATTTCAATAGATTCTAGATTAGTAAAACAAATACATAATGTTTCATATCGTTTCCCTACACCACTAAAATGAAGTTGTAACTCATTTTTATTAATATAGCATTTAAATGGAGAAATCCATGTATAAATAAAACTTTTCATTCTCTTTTTCTCAAATAATTTGCCTTTCATTTTCCCGCGAATTCTATATGTATAGATTAATATGTTATCAAAAGCATTTCCTTTAAACGTTAATATCATTTTTTTATGTGGCACTTCATAATAAGGAATATCATCAGAATATTGCCGAACATCAAAAACAATCTTATTCTTATCAAGTTCTATAATCCATGTATCAGCGTCATGCAGTGAATCTATTAACTCAATAACCTTATCTCTACGCGTAAAATTTATTTTTTGATTTAAAAGAGCCATCATTTTACCTCGCTTTAGGAAATGTTAACAATTAATTATTTCGATATTTTTTGGTTCATAGATTTTCAATACAAGTGTGGAATCTTTCTTTATAATCTTCTTTTTATCAATATCAAAATATAAAATTAAATCAAACCAATTAATATAAAATTTCTCTAACTTTATTTTTTCTTTTTTTAAGATTTGAGCTATATCAGCAAAATCATAGCATGATCCCTTAATTTTCTTGTTCTTAAAATGAAAACTTACAGGAAAAGGTTCATCAAACTGATTTTCTGCAAACGAAATAATAAACTTTTGATTATCTATTTTATTTTCTAAATCTTCAATTCCAAATGAAACTTTATTATCATCAAAGCCTAGAAATTTAAAATAAAAACCATTTAATGATTCCATCAAATTAATTAATTCATTTTTATTTTTAAATTCAACATTAAGATTTTTTGATTCCATTTTTATGCCTCTATTATTTTTAAACCATTTAAACAAAAGAAGAAAATAAGTTTATATTTTTTCTAAAATTTTAATAAAAATTATTTACTATCTTTAAGTTTTTCAACAATCTCACTATCATCAATGTCGGTGATTTCAATTGATTCTAGGTTAGTAAAATTAAATATCACCTCATCCCGTGTACGAAATCTTCTACTATTGTATGGTCTACAAAAAAAGTCAAATTCATCCTTATTTATATAACATTCAGAAATCATTAATTTTTCATGAATAAAAGTTTTTCTTTTTTTACTCTCAATAACTCTTCCTTTTAATTTCGCTTTTTGAACAATAAATACACAAATATTGAAAGAATCAAAAGCATTTTTAGAAAATGTAAAAATGATTTTTTTATGCGGTTCTTTATATTTATAAACATCAAAATATAACTTGTTTTTGTTATATCCAATTAGCCACACATCATCGTCATGAAATGAATCGACAAGTGCAATCACCTTATCTCTATCTTTAAAATATATTTTCCTATTAGCAATCATCGCATTTTCACCTTCTTACTAATTTTCATTTGTTTGTTGGCAATTCCCTAGTTCGACACATTTTGTATCAAAAATGGTAAAAACCACATTATTGTCAACATTAAATAAATAATTATTTTCGATAACAAAAAATAATGTTAGCTCTGAAGAATTAACTTTAATTTTTGATAATCTAAATTTTTTAGTAAATAAACTATCAACTTTTTCTTTATCTTCTTCATAATCAGGAGTAAAAAATGATCCTTCTATTATATGTTTATTAAAATGATATGAATAAATAAAAAAAGATTCGATTACCTTATAGAAAGTTGAAATAGTAAGCACACATTTTTCTTTTTCATTTTCTCCAATCTCAAAAGAAACTTTAGAATCTTCAAATCCTACGATTTTAAAAACAGAACCATTTAAGGATTCAAATAATTTTATAAGTTTATTTGTTTCTTTTATATTTGCAAAATCAATTTTATTTACTATATTCATTTTAATTTAAGTAAATCCTTGTTTTAGTTTATCTCCAATAATATTTTTAAAAGCAAATCATATTAATTAATTTTTTAATAATTAATTTAACTACATTATAACAAATAAATAAGTCAAAAAACTTTTAAACTTAGACAAAATTTTTCTAGATTAGGATTGTTTATTTCTTGGATACTAAAATAATGAAAAGGTTAATTCCTATACTTCTACCCATAATTATGAACACTTGATGTTATGTATTTCCAAAATGCAAAAATCAAATTCTAATTTAACTAAACAAATTTAAACCTGCAACTTTTATAAACATTTTCTAATTATCGAAGTCTACTATTAAGGTTCTTTAACCCCATTTTGACACCACCCATGTCCTTGAAGCCAATCTAATATCTTTCTAGTAACATTAGGTAACTTCTTTTTTCCACCTTCATCGTGCCATGTTCCATCCCAATTAAGACCAGATTCATCTTTTCCAAAATGAACGTGAGGTTTTCCATATTTATCATGAGGCCCATGAGCTGCTGTTACCCCTTTTGGAGCTTGCTCTCTAGTGATTTCTCCTTGTAACTTACTAGGTCTAGAAGCATCTTCCGCAACGTCTGGGTTTTCATCGTTCTTTTTCCCCTCATCTTCACCCTTTTTAGCTACTTCAGAGATTAAATTAGCAATCCTTGAAAATGTAGATTTTACTTCTTCTACAAAATATTTGAAAGTCTCTTTAATTGTTGTCCAATTATAAGCAACAATTATAACAACAGCTAAAATTAAAGAACAGGCAATACCCCACCCAATAAATGGAATGTAACTAGAAGCTTGCACACCAACAAATATTGATGAAATGGTGTTATATAAAGCCATTACAGCTTCACTAACAGCTACTCCGCCCAATGTTAAAGTTCCTGCAAGCATTATAGAAAGATTATTTTTAAAATTAAAACCGCGCTTATTTACAGAATACGTACTTATTCCACCAATTTTGTTCCTATTGTTAGTACTATTTATCTTATATTCTGAATTGTTTTCTCCTATCAAAAGTGAATATGCTTCACTGAAATCTGGTTCCTCTTGATTTATTTTTAATAATTCTGCTTTTTCATCATCAGTTAAATCTTCATAAACATTATTAACAGAAATTTCCCAATTTTCTAAATCATAATCAACATCGTCGTTTAACATTGTTGTAACTTTTGAATCATTTATTTCGTAGTCATAATATTCTAACGAATTACTATACTTCTCTTCATAAACTTCAAAAGCTTCGCTTACACACTCCTTATAGTTTTCAACAACATCGCGTACATATTTAGCATTTGATGTTGTTTTTAATGAGCCACACATAATGCCAAAAGATACTAAGGCGCATAAAATCATTTTCTTTTTCATCATCTAACATCTCCTTATCAGTTTTAGTATACCCCCCCCCGACAAAATTATGTCAAGTGTTTATTTATTGTGTTAATTGTGTTAATTTTTAATTTAATTTCCCGTTTTTATTAATTATGGGAATTTAACTTTAG
>CAZSMV010000044.1:0-5786 GCA_964608215.1 uncultured Staphylococcaceae bacterium | reverse complement strand
TGCAGACATTTTCATTATGGCGTTAGCATACAACAAACATCTAATTTTATTTCTTCAATTGATTTACTGACTTCTTCATAGACTTGATAGACATCATAATATCCTATACTTCTATATACTCCTTCATAATCTAAAAGAAGAATAAAATCATGTTCATTAATTATTGAATCAATAGAACACGTTTATAATATTTCTTTACTCTATTAATCATCTTCATAACATTATCGATAAAATCGATATAATAATCTCCTTTTAGCAAATGAGGTTTTTTAAAATAAATCATCTATTGTTATAACATTTTGAAATATAGAACTATATTCATTCTTATCTAGTCCATATGTAGTAATTAAAGTGTTATGGATCGAACTTTTTTTAGGAATAAATTCCCTTAAAGCATTATCTCTTCTATTCATCTTTAAGAAATAGTTTTTATCTACTTTAAAATTATCTTGATAAAATTTAATTTCACATAGATTTGTTACATTATCTTTTCTAGAAATAAGTAAATCAATTTGCCCATTTTCTTCCTCATCTTTATAGTACCAGGAAGATGTAGTTGTAATTACTCCTTTAATCCCTAATGCATCTTTAATTTTATCAATATGATTTATGCATAAATTTTCAAATGCAAATCCTCTCCAAACATTTAATGTTTGATCGGTGTTGCTATTGCTAAAAAAATTTTCATCCATATTTTTATTGTTAATGAATTTTAAATAAAATATACAAAATGGGTCGATTAATTGATAATAATTAGTTTTTGGTTTATTTCCAAATGGCGTATATTTTCTAATAAATTCAGAAGAAATAAGAGCATTCAATGCATTAGTAAGATCCCCTCCAGAACTAATTTTTAATTTATCAGCAATTTCTTGTCTAGTTAACCCAATTCTTTTATCGTTTAATGCTAAAACTATTTTTTTAATATATTCTGGTTTATCAAAACAAGATTGAAATAGCCTATCAAATTCTAATTTTAAAATAGCATTATGAGAAAAAAATAAATTATCAACATTTTGAGGTAAACTTAATTCTTTTTTTAAATAACCTAAATAATATGGAATACCACCAAGAATCATATAAGTTGTTGTAATATCATATCTAGACATAACAATTTTATTAGCGCTTAAAAATTCTTCGCATTCTTTTAATTTAAATGGGGATAATTTAATTTCATATGTAACTCTTCCATAAAGGCCACCATGATTGTTAATTAAATTATTTTGGATCCATGAGTTTGCACTTCCACATACTATAACCATTAAATTGTTTTGAGCACATCCAAATCCATTCCAAAAACCTTCAAAAGCTTTAATAAAAAATGATTTTTTTGAATCTAGCCATGGAAATTCATCAAAAAAAACTACGAGTCTTTCTGATTGATCTTTTTCCATTAAAAGTTTTTGAAGTAAAAAGAATGCGTCAAACCAATTTTTAGGTTTGTTTTCAGTTTTTAAGCCATAAGAAATTAATGATTTATAAAAATAATCAAGTTGGATATCATTATTTAAATCTTCATTTTCATCTTTAGATAAAGCTGTATGTTTAAAAGCAAACTTATTTTTAAAGGTTTCATTTATTAAAAAAGTTTTGCCTACTCTTCGCCTTCCATAGATTGCAACTAATTCAGCTGTATTTTTTTCGTATAAATCATTTAATTCCTTAATTTCTTTACTTCTACCTATCATAATTATACCTCCGCGAAAACTTTACTTTTTTCTTTTGTTTCGCTTTTATATCAATATTTTATTGAAAATATAAATAAATTTCAATTATATCTCCGCGAAACCTTGATATTTTCATAATGTTTCGCGTTAATAAAATAAAATATGTCTTTTATTATGCTTTTTTAGAAAATAAATAGGTTATAAAAACAATATTGAACTAAATAAATTATCAGAATAATATTGCAAAATCAATTTTTACATCTAACTCTCTTCATGGGTTTGGAAGAAAAAACATTAATACTGAACTATTTAAAAGTGGTGCCGATTCAAAAATAAGATCAACACTTTTAGGACAAGAAAATGAGACTGTAAATGATGTTAATTATGTGGCAAATTCAGAAGCTCGTGAAAAAGCAAAAGAATATTTACATGATGTAGTAAGTATAGTAAAAGAGCAAAAAGATAACATAAAAAAATGTGCCCTTTTTAATGGGGGCACAATTGGAAATTCGATAACCATCGAATAAATTTCGATTTGGTGGACCTTGCCGGGATCGAACCGGTGACCTCCTCCATGCCATGGAGGCGCTCTCCCAGCTGAGCTAAAGGCCCACAAACGTTTTTCAACGCTTAAATAATATAACGAAAATGCAAGTAAAAATCAATAGAATTTAGCCTTTATAAATTATTCATTTAATTCATAATTCAAAAAATCCATTTATGAATTTTGCAAGATTCACTCAAGTAAAATTCATTTAAGATTTTGTCTTTTGAATATTAATAATGGGCGTTCATTTATGAATAATTGTGTTCATAAATGAAAAAAACATCGATACAACCAATGTAATTTGGCGCCCCCGAGCCGCTTCACCAATATGTTGTGTTATATTTAAAAAATACGTGTTTATCGAGATTTTTAAAAATTTACTTTTACTTGATTTTGTTTAAATTTGATAAAAAATGCAAAAATTGTGCCCACTCATTGTGCCTTCATATTTTTTTAATAAATTAAATTCATAATTAGAAGTTCATTTTTTTATAGTGTTTTTATAAATGTCATTATCTTAACAATTACGTTAATAATTATAATTTCTAATCTTCCTCGTGGTTTTGCACGAGGCTATATTTCTGAACAAGTAGATCTCTTGTCTGCAATAACGAAGGTCTTACTTTATGCAACTTTTATAGCGCTTTATATATTAGTAGAAACACCAAATCGTCTCCAATACAAGTAAAAAAAAGATTTATTATTGCCCATTTGGTAGCACATCTTATATCTATAACTTTTTAGATTACTTTATTAATGTTTAATTTATGTAAGAATCAATATGTTTTTTAATTTCATCAAAATCTTGTAACTCTTCATCAGAAACAACGATGGCTGTTTTATGCTTTGCTCTAGTTAAAGCAACATATAAATTAGATTTTGTTTTAGCTTCTAAAATTTTAAAATTCGATTCACGAATTGCTTGAAGCATATTAATTGTTGGATAGATTAAAACGTTCTCAACGGTTAGCCCTTTAGATTTTCCAAACGTCAAAACTGGATAATCTTCTCTTACTTTTTCATTTTTGTTGTATCTTAATTGCAGACAATCAAAATTTTCCATTAAAAATACATCAATTTTCGATTTAGGAATAAAAATGATGCCATCTCCATTTTGATATTTTTTAAGGGAGTGTGACTCACTGTATTCAGGAAAAATTTTTGATGCATACATAATCGTATTATTAGGGCACCTATAACTTCCATTTAAAGTCTTATCATCTATTTGAAATGCTTCATTACATTTCTCTTGAACAAATTTAAGTGGTTCACAATTATATTTTTTATTTTTGCAATCATAATGAGTAGAAAAAGTATGTTGTCTAGGATCACATACAATTATCATCGGAAAAGATTCATATGAAAATTCTTTAATAATATCTAAATCAAAACCAGAAAAATCTTGAAATTCATCTATAAAAATATAGTCAAATAGTAATTTTAATCTAACAAGAGTTTGCTTATTTTTACTAATTGTTCGATATGCTAAATTAGAAATTTTATCTGAAAATATAACACCATCCTTAAGGTAGTACTCTTTTTTATTTTTTGATATGAATTTTCCAGATTTACCATTAACCAAAGTGATTCCTTTAATTCTCTCATCAATTAAAGGCAATTGATATGGTTTAATTAAGTGATCTAACTGAAATGTAAACCAAGGCAAAACAGAAATATTTGAAGGTATCGACCCATTTATATTTATAATTTTATTTTTTATTTCTTCAACATTCGAATCAGTAAATGTTGTAATAAGTATCTTTTTATCTTTGCATTCAATTGCTTTTTTTACAATATATGTTGTTTTACCACTGCCTGCACAAGCAACAATAACTTTATTCATTCGCTTTTAATTCCTCTATTGCATTGTTAATATATTCTGGATAAGTAATTTTTTTATTGCTATAGAAGATTTTCCATGCAACTTCAGTTTTATTATTAATCATATAATGGCACATTGATTCTTCCGATTCATAATTTGTATCAAAAATACTATTAAGATCACTAATTTTATTGACTCTAACTATTTCAGGTTCTAATGTATTAACATTTGGGACTTTATCTTTACATATACCAAGTTCTTCATGAGTAAACGCCTTTTTACCAGAATAAATATGAATATTTCTAGAATTAAAGTTTTCTTTTAATTCTTTTATTTTATTCATATTTCCATCATTATCAGTTACTAAAGAAACTTTTAAATTTAATACACTTGCTAATTGTAAAAATCTTTTGAACGACAATCCAACAGTTATTATTTCTATACCATCTTCAACTGGAAGTTTATTAAATTTATCTTTGTACGCTCTTTGTATAATTAAATCATCAGAATCACCTTCAACCAATATACTCTTTTTGCATAAAATAAAGCGCAATGTATCATAGCCAGATATTTTTTCAAAATATTGTATTGTTTCTCTTGGCAAGTTTGAAATTTTAACAATTTTTTTATTGCCTAACATTATTAAATTATCGAGTCCCAACTTATTTAAAACATAACTACTATGCGTGCTTATAATAACTTGCTGGTCTTTTGCGTGTTCTTTTATATTTTTTAGAAGCATATTCATGCTCATGCCAGATAAGTGATTTTCGGGTTCTTCTATAAGAATAATCCCTTTGCCTTTGAAACTATCGTTTTCTAGAGAAAGTATTGTACTCAAAACACATTGATTGCCAGTCCCAATATTTTCATATGGTATATCATTTTCTTTTATCGTAATTAAATTTGCCCATGTACTTTTATTATTATTTGCAACGCCAATGCTGATATTTTTCGTTTTTAAGTCAGTATTCTTTAAAAAAGTTTTACTTATATTGGAAAAAATCTCTTCATTTTTAAGGCCATCTGTTGATTCTCTAATTTTTTGGTTTAATTCAACTATTGATTCATCCGAAATATAATTTTTTATTAATTTAGTTGAAAATGTTTCAAAATTTCCAGAAATTTTACTATCCAAAAAAGCGCTCTTGAATTCTATATTTTTAGAACTTGTGTAGTTTTTTCTAGCAAAGGTATTCCATTCGCATTTATAAAATTCAAATGGCAAAGAATCCAAATCCTTATCTTTAATAAGTTCAGAATAGGCATCAGAATTGTTTTCATCAAAAAGAATTTTAAATGTAAAGCCACAATCTGATGATTTATTTGAATTATCGTCCCCCATTAAAATTGGACACTCATCAAAATATACTTCGATAGAGATTTCAGGTAGTTTTGGATTATTGCCTTTCCTTAATTCTTCTTTATATTTATCAACACATTTAACATTAAATAAATCTTGTGAAATATTATTATTGATGTTTTTACCACGATATAGACCAGTTAATGCAAGATGAATAGCCTCTAGCAAAGTGCTTTTACCAGTACCATTATCACCAACTAAAATATTGAAATCACCGATATCAACTGTAAGTTCATCAAATGACTTAAAATTTATTATTTTAATAGTCTTAATTTTCATATCATTCAATTCCGTTTATCTTTTTCATTAAATCAGCATAAATAGAAACATGTTCATACCTCACTGCACTATTAAAAATTTGGTAAGTACACTATTTTCTCTACTTTT
>CAZSMV010000043.1:0-5815 GCA_964608215.1 uncultured Staphylococcaceae bacterium | reverse complement strand
TTAGGTGGCTCAATTTTCAACAAGCAAGTGGCTCAATTTTCGATTGACAACTGCAATAATTAATTGTTCTCGACAAATTCACGATAAAGAGCTGTTGCATAAGCAGATACTCTCATAACTTTTACATATTCACTTGTTCGTGCATATGGGTTTTCTAAAATAAATTTCATATCTTGCCTCTTAATATAACCAACATATCTTCCATCACGATTTACTTTTACCCTTAAACTATCTACTCTTTTATAAGTAAAAGGTAATCCAGTTTTTGTGTAAAAAACATCTCCACAATGATTTAAAACATTAGTCCATAATTCATCAATGTTCATAATTGATCCCCCTTTGTTATATCGATAATATAAATAAAGAAATTTTATTTTGCAACATGTTTTTACATATATGTTCGTGTTTTATAGTTTTAAATAATAGAAATATTATTTAAAGTTTATATTGATTTTTAATGTTTAATTGTATTAAATATAATTGTGAGGTACCAATAATGGATTACAACAATATTATCCTAGAATTATTAGATAGAATAAAAACATTAGAAAATAAAGTATCTAACTTAGAAGATAAAATAAATAACATTGATAAACAAGATACTACTTCTTTATCTAATGAAAAATATGATGAAGAAATAAATAACGGATATAAAAACACTAATGATGAATTAGAAATATCGTCTGGTGGAAAATATTATAGTTTCACTAATTATTTAAAGAATTCTAATTTAGGCCATATAGAAATGACTTTTAATGAAATTGAAAATATCTTACGTTTTAAACTTCCATCTAGTATAAGAAAACATAGAGCTAATTGGTCTAACACTACTACTTTATCATTTCCATGTTCTTGGCTAAAAGCAGGTTATAAAACTACCGAAGTAGATATGCTTAATGAAACAGTAACATTCTATAAAGATTCTTTAAGCAACATAAATTCTTCTAGTGGAGAAAAATATTTTAAATTTACAGACTATTTAAAAAATTCTAATCAAAACTTTATTAGATTATCGTTTGAAGAAATAGAAAATATATTAGGATTTAAACTTCCAAGTAGCGCCACTAACCACCAAGCTTTTTGGTCTAATTCAAGATCTCACTCATTTGCATGTTCTTGGTTAAATGCTGGTTATAAAAATATCGGTTTTGATTTAATAAATAAATATGCTGAATTTAGAAAAGTATAAAAAATAAACTTATTTATAACTCGTAATTTTCCGTACTCCTCCCTGAAAATAGCGATCACGTTATTTATGGTCGCTATTTTTTGTGCAAATTGGAAATATTTACTTAACAACCATTAGTTTCTCTATTGGAATAAGGTTGATAACAACCACAAAAAATGGCTCTATAAATTCTGTGGTGTGATTAAAGTTTTTTCATCCCACCACAGAATTTAAAGTGCAAAAAAATTAAAAAGAAATTAACAAAATCTCATTTATTTTTTGAAGCATAAAAAATGAAATCATCAGGCGAAATATCAAATTCATCCAAAAGTTTTTTAATAGTTTTTACAATATCATTAAAACTTTTATTTGTTTCAACATAAATACCTGTATTTCCTATTTCCTTAGGTGCTCTTAAAATTTCGCTATCATATGAAAATAAAGCTTTTGATGAATCCTTAAAAATAAAATTAGATTTCCCCATTTCTTTAAATCTGTCAAAATCAATAATTGACAAATATTCACAAAATTTGACAAACATGTCAGAAGCATTATCAACTTCTTTCCTCTCGCCCATAAAGATAAAATATTCTGGTTTTTGTGAGGTCATATCACATCCATCATAAACCGTATGTTTTGCTGATGTTTCTGGTATAGATGCTTTAACTTTGGCAAATAATTCAGGAAGACATAATTCTTTAACAAGCTTTGAACTTAATCTTTCAGCCCTTTTAGTAATTGTATTTTCATTCCAAAATTCTTTATCAATAATATCTTCATTTAAATATGTAAATTTTGAATTTTCCTTTATCTTCTTTACTTTTTCTTTGAATGATTTATCAGAAAGCTCACTATTATAACCAGTTAATGTAAGGTTACCTAAAGTATGTAAATATTTGGTATATACAAATTCAAATGTATCTCCAATATCTTTATGCCATTCCTCATTATTTTCATTTTGAGGCATAATGTGCTCAATCGAAATATTCTCATCAACGCTCACTTTTTCTTTTAACGTATTAAGGCCATTTTCTAAAATAGAAAGAATTAATCTACAGGCTCCCATATTTTTATAAAGATTCTCACTCATAAGCTTATCTTTAAATGTTGTATCATTTGGAACAACATCCTTGGTAGAAGGAATTGTTGCCATAAACTTATATATAGAGTTTAAATAATTTTCATCCTTCTTTGATTCATCGTTATCAAAAATTCTTTTATATAATCCTTTATATAAACCACGAAGTGAATTTGATGGAACACCAACAACTATTCTTCGAATTGTATAGTTTAAAAAGAATGCAAGAACATCTATAAGAGTGTTTTCAGTTATAATTCCATTTTCAAAATCATCAAAAACAGAAAAGAAGAATGGATAAATAGTTGATTGTTTTAATAAACGATAATAACTTAATAATGTGTTTATCTTTTTAGAATAACTTGCATCATTTCTTATAAAGACATTATAAAACTTTGAAAACCTCTTTAATTCAATCAATATTTCTTCATGACTAAGTTTCTTTTCATTTGCATATTTTTTAAATTGTTGATAAGCATCTTTTTCTTTCACCTCAACAGGTAATTTAAAGATTAAGTAATTGATAAAATAATCGTTTATTCTATCTCTTCCAATCAGTTGTTCTACAGGAAGCCAATAATTTTCAAATAGTGATTCCATATTAGCATCAGTCATTAATAGATAATTTCTTATTAAATCCGCCAATTTCAAATCTTCACCAGTTGAATTAATACGCTCAAAAATAACTTGAGGTTCATCATTTGGCTCTTTAAGACTTATCATGACAATTTCTAGATACTCAAGGCCTTTTTTAATACTCTTTATTTCATATCCGTCAGCAATACTTTTTGAAATAAGCGACTTAAAATAATCATAATTAATAAAAATATTTGAAGATTTATCCATCTCATCGACTTTATTATTCATTAAAAGCAAAAACTGCTCATTATCACTTTTAATTGGCTTTAATTTCAATTTATTTTTTTCATCATCTCCAAATTCCTTGCTAGATGATCTATTAAAAAGAAGATCCAATATCGATTCTTTTATAGAAGACCCATCTTCTGAAAGATCGTATAAAGCTTTTAATAAAAGATAGATGGAAGTCATTCTTTGTTGGCCATCAATAATAATGTATCTCTTAATTCCATTTTCTTCATCTTGTTGAACTTGCACAATTGTGCCAAGAAAATGTGATTTATTCATATCATATGCATTTAAAACATCATTAAAAAGCTCTAAACAATTATCTTTTTTCCAATCATAATTTCTTTGATATACAGGTATTTGATATTGCCTTTTATTATCAAACATCAAATCTATTAAATGTTCTGGTTCAGCTTTCATATGCGCAACTCCTTTAAATATAAAATATTGTAATTTAATAGTAACTTCTCTTTAGTATTTATCATCGTTATATAAAATTACTTTAATAGCTTAATATCTTCCTTTGTCTCAATTGATTTTGATTTGTAATTTAAAATATTATCATCCCAAATTTTAATTATATTGGACCTACATATAGTTTGGAAATCCATTATCTTTTGAGAAATATCATACATTTTAGTTGATGTATCATATGTCTTTTTATCAGATAAAGCCCCTGAATTCTCGATTATATTTATAATTTGATTTTTTTTATTGTTTTCAATTAATTTCTTGTAACTTTGATAGATTTCAGGAACTTCATATTTAAGCAAGCTTGCAACATTTTGATAAACATCTTTCTTTGTCTTAGAAGTTGCAGTATATGGGATAAGAGATAAATCAAATGGATTCAAAAACAAATGATTAAAGTAATTAATATCAATAATACATCCATGAACTTTTCCATCTCCATTTACCTTTTTAATTTCATTTGAGATTTTATTTTCTAGTGCCAAATAATCGGCCATAAATCTTTTAACTGCTTCTCCATATTCAACGATATTTTCATAAAAATAATTAGGATCTTGATGTATTGTTTTTAGTAATGTTCCTCCTCTCAAATAATATAATTTGTTATTTGAAATAGAAAGAAACATATAATATCCTCCTTTTTTAATCAAAAGCAACTTTTCAGGTTTTGAATTAAAAGCAATTATTTTATGAATATATTGATAAAAGTTACGATATTCATCATTAGTTATTTCATGAATCCCATCAACAAAAGATTCAAAAATATTTACATCACAATTTAAAATAAAGTATTTAAAACTATATGATTTTGATTTATACCCTAATTGGTTATCGCCAAAAATATTTACCCCGTCTTCAAGAATTAATTTGTTTTTGTGATTATGTCCTGTAACATAATAAAAATTTGGTTGAATTTTAATATCTCCCCAGTCGCTAATTTGCATATGAGTAACGAATACAACTTTCTTTTTTGTAGGAACAATCTTCGCAAGCCAATTATGAATATTTTCTACAATTTTTGATTCCTTTATTTCGCCTTCTCGTGTTAATTTAAATAAATAATAAAGACCATTATTTGTATTAAATTTTTTATTTTTGCCACTGAAACCAACTGCGCCAAAAATTGCATAAGGGCATTCTAAAAAATATTTTTTTATTTTCCCCATTTTATCTTCTGTTAAATTGCTAAGCGAAATGATTTTGCCTTCTTTATAAGGAAAATAAATATCATTTTGAAGTAATGTTATATTAAATTGATCCAAAATATTTTTATATTCTTTTTTAACTTCTTTTACACCTTTAAATTTAGAGATACGTGGGTCCCAAAACTCATGATTGCCTAATATAACAAATGTTCTAACTCTCTCAGTATTAAACTCTTCAACTTCCTTTAGATTCTTTGAATAGAACTCAAAAAACATCTCAAAAATATCTAAATCAGAGGTAATATCACCATCAAAAACAACATTGTATTTATAACTATTGTTATCAAAGTTAATGCTTTTAACAAATTTTTGAGCAATTTTATTTATATACTCGCATAGTTCTTTTTGTTTTAATGGAAACTTATCTTCTGGAAAATCTAATTTAATTTTATGAATAATATGAAGATCACTTACATAAAGAAAATGATCATCAGTTTCATTGAAAATTTCGGTAAATTTAATTTGCTCATAATCGTCTCTAGGGCTCGGAAGATTTAATTTACCATATACTTTTTCATGTTCTTCATCAAGTTTGTTGGCTTTTTGAAAATCTATATGTTTTACTGTTTTACCTGTTTTCTTATCTTTTTTTATTTTTGCATAAACAAACGATGCAATTATTAAAAAAGCAGAAATAAATAAAACTACTATTAAAGATTTTGGCATGAATAAACCTCCTTATAGCGAAATTGGTATGTACCCATTTATTGAACTTGTATTATAAATATCACTTTTATTGTTTTTACTAAAAACTAATTCTAAGTTTCCTAATATAGGGTGATCTTTCCACTTTATTCTTTCAATCATTAAAAACTACAAATTACAAATCATATTAATCAATAAAAGATAAAAATCCATTTTTAAATGCATCAAAAGTGAATTTTTTACTTCCTTGAGCATCAAAAGTTACCGTAATGTACTTGCTCAACTTATCAATATTGCTAATAGTTCCGCTGCCAAAATTTTTATGTAATACTCTGCATCCTACTACAATTTTAGATTCATCAATTTCAAGAGAATCCTTAT
>CAZSMV010000042.1:0-5977 GCA_964608215.1 uncultured Staphylococcaceae bacterium | reverse complement strand
CCGCTACCATAATAGCCGCAAGAGACGATAAGACTAAACTTAATTTAGTTCTTTTCTTCATAATATATTTAAATCCCCCTATGTATGATTTAATTTAACGTAAAAAAAAAAAAAAAAACAAGGCCCCGTGAAGGAAAATCTCCTTCACGGGGCATTTAGTTATCTATTATGGTAGATATTATCAAATTTAGATTTAACCATAAATGAAAAACAAAAATTATCTTCTTTTATTTGAACATTACTCCAAGTTATTCAATGTGCATTTACAAGTTATATGGATAATGTTTTTATTTTTTAATATTTAAAGAAATATAATCTTCTAAATTAATTAGTTTATCAACGATTCCATTTTCTAAATCATTGATGTTATATAAGTTATCCAATACTTCATAAGTTTCTTCTAAATTATTTTTTGCTTCTTTCCAACCAACCCCATCGGTAAACCATACAAAATTAAAGTTCTTGATTCCTTTAGATTCTAAAGTTAAAGTTTTATAACTTCTAGCAGTTTCATTCAATTTTGAACCATTAGTTGTATAAAAATTACATTCACAAGCATAGACTTCACCAACTGATCCTAGAAAAACAAAATCAAATCTCTTTTGAGTTTTTCCTTCATTACTCAGTTTAGATAAATCTAATTTGAATCTTTTTTCTACTTCTTTTAAAGGTATTTCTTTAAAGTAAGTTTTGTCTTTTATTAGACCTGCTTTAATTAAATAAGATTCAACTAAATCTTCCATTAAGTGACCACCTCTATTTTTTCTAGCATTAGAGTCTAATCCTACTTCAATACCAGTTACATAATCTTTAAGGTTATTGATTATATGATTTTGTAAAAGATCAAAAAGACCACTATTTCTCATAAATAATACATATTGATCAATAGAATAATTCATCTTGATAAATTCAAAATTATAACTTTCTTTACCATCTTTAATTTTTATTTCATGTTCTCTTACAGCTAGTAAAATAGGAATTGCTTTTAAAACTACAGGATAATTTCTTACAAGTTCTTTAAATTTACCTTCAATATCTTGTTTATTAATTAATCCATTTAAAAGGTTTAAAGCATCTTCAATATCTTCAATATTTTCATATACTTTTTTAAAATCTACATAGTAGTCCCATGTAGCAATACTATCTTTCATAGTTGATAACCAATTGTTAAAGTCTTTCTTCATAAAGGTATTATTCCTCCTTATTTACTAATAATATGTAACGAATTTTGGAAATTTTTAAAAAATCTTCATTATTTTCAATACCAATATATTTTCTGTTCAATTTTTTTGCTGCAATACCAGTTGTTCCGCTGCCTGAAAAAGGATCTAAAATTGTAGCTCCTTCTTTTGTAGACGCTAAAATTATTCTTTCAAGTAAAGCTAAAGGCTTTTGAGTAGGATGATGTCCACACTTCTTTTCTTCTTTAGTTGGTAAAGAAATAACCCAAGCATCTTTCATTTGTTTATTGTCATTCATTTCTTTCATTAATGAATAATTAAAGAAATGCTTGCCTTTCTTTTTACTAGTTAATTGTTTTCTTGCCCACAAAATAGTTTCAGTAGAATTTGTAAAACATCTACAAGCAAGATTTGGAGCAGGATTTGGTTTAATCCAAGTTATGTTATTAATAATTGAAAATCCTTCAAGTTCTAAGGCTACTCCTACCTCATATATATTATGAAAAGTTCCACTAATCCAAATAGTTCCATCATCTTTTAAAACTCTTTTGCAAAGTCTTATCCATTTGCGGTTATATTCAAGTTTTTCTTTAGCACTTTTTATAGCATCCCAATTTCCTTTATTTACAGAAACTTGTTTCCCTGAATGACAACTGATTCCACCACTTGAAAGAAAGTAAGGAGGATCAGCAAAAATCATATCAATTGATTTTTCTTCCATTTCTTTAAGTAATTGAAAAGAATCCTCATTATATAAAGTAAAGCCTGAATCACTAAAATAAGGTTTTAAGTTATTGTTTTGTTTCATAATTTGTAATAATAACCTCCTCTACTTTTCCTCTTCCATCTCCCTTACTATTTATCATTCTACTTGCTAATACAATATGAAAATTATAACCTTCATAAAGTTCTCTTATGTATACTGTATTATGATTTGAAAGCATTACATAAACTCCCTTTTGATCGAGCTCTTTAAAAATTCTCGCAAGTCTTGCTTGTTCATCTTTATTAAATGAATCTTTACTATATGCTGTAAAACTCTTTTTATTATCTAAAGTATCATAAGGAGGATCAAAATAAACAAAATCACCTTTTTTAGCGTTCTTTACTGCTTTTTCAAAATCTAAAGATGTGATTTTATTTCCTTTCCGTTTTGTAAAAAATTCTTTAATATTTTTAAAATTATCTTTATCAAAACATTTAACTTTGCCTTTTTTGCCACTAGGAACATTAAAAAATCCTTTGGAGTTTACTCTATAAAGTCCATTAAAACATGCTTTATTTAGATATATTGTTCTAGCAGCTTTTTTATATATTGGAAGTAAGTTATATTGATCCTTATTTCTATCTAAATCACGAATAGCATAATAATATTCTTCACTATGATTCTTTTCATGTATTTTAAGTTCTTTAATTAAATTTATATATAATTCATCGTTTAAAAAGCATGAATATATCGACATTAAATCAGTATTGAGGTCGTTTATTACGAATTTCTTTGGTTGAATCTTAAAGAAAAGAGCTCCCCCACCAAAAAATGGTTCATAGTAAGTATTAAATGAACAAGGAAAATATTTAATTAAATCATTTAAAATTTGTGTTTTTCCTCCAGCCCACTTAACAACTGGATGAATTTCATATTCTTTATCTTCTTTAGTTAATTTCTTAATTGTCAATTCATAATTTAAAGATTCTAATATCTTTTCAATAGTTGCTAAAGAAACGCCTAAAACTTCTCCACTTTCAATTCTAGAAATCTGTGCTCTATCAATATTACAATTAACAGAAAGTTCATCTTGTGAGAGATTTGCTTTCTTTCTTAATTCTTTTATTTGCTCGCCAATATAAACTAATGTACTCATAGAATTTATTGCCTTCTAAAAACAAAAAATATTCTATCATAATTTTGTGTAAATAAATACACAAAATAATAAACAAAAGTAATAAGAATACTAGCAAGATTGTTTGCTGATTTTTATCATCATATTTTTTTAATTTATGCTAACACATTCTAACACTTTCTCACACATTCTAACACTTTTATATGTTAGCATTGTTAAAAAACAATAAAAATATTAGCAAAACAATCACTTACTTTTAATGTTTTAAAGAATTGTTTTGTTTCTTAAATTAAAATATCTTCAACCTCAATATCATAAAAAGACACTCTAACTTAATCAGTATTACACTTAAAAGAATTAAATTCAAACAATCCAAACAAAGATAACAATTTACCAGCTCTAATTGAATTTAAATTCCTAAATACACTATTATCAAATTGATGTTTAATACTAAGGATTTTTTAGTTTTCATAAAAAAATGACCCCGTGAAGGAAATTTGCCTTCACGTGGCATTTAACTATCTATATTAGTAGATATTATCAAGTTTAGCATTTATAAAATATAGATACAAAAAGGATCTGTTGAAAAACCTATGTGGTTCTAAAAAGCCCCTTTTTCTATATAGAAAATAGAAAAGCACACCTCATCACGCTTTTTTTGCTAGGGGTTTATTGACTAGGTCGCATTTAATTAAATCTTTTATCATGAAAAACAATTTTTCGTCTTTTCCTTCAGTCTAGAGGCGAAGGAAGGACGCCAAATCATTGTCTTTTTGCTAGTAATATATTTTTAATACCTATACACAATTATAAATGATTCATAACTGAAAAAAGAAATAGTGAATGCAAGTAGGTTTTTCAACAAGCAACGCTTGTTGTAGATTGATTATTTACTAAAACAAAAGGACTATTGCTCCTCACATATACGCGAGGTTTTTCAACAGTCCCGATTTTAAGTATATTGTTATTTATTTATCAGAATAGGAATAAGTTCCAGCTGCTCTAGTGCCATCAGTGTTACCTAAGTAAGAACCGACTTCAATATGAGTTAATTTAACTTCTTTACCTGTTGCGCCATGAGAGCCTTCTGCTAAACCAAAGTATACTTTGGATAAGTTAATTTTACGTGATCCATTAGCTAAATAATCACCTCTAATTGCAGCAGCATTACCATCTTTAGTAGTTCCATTCTTATCGTAATTACCACTATTGATACCCCATGAATTAATCTTAACTTTTTTGAAGTTGAATTCACCGGTACCGCCATAAAGTTGAATAGCATTTCCACGGACTCCTGAAATCTCACAATTTTTGATCATCGCTGTAGCAATTGAACTACTATTTGTATCTAGTCCTGCAATCGCATCAAAAGCGATTCCATGAGCACGTTTTTTAAAGGCGTCTTTAACAGAACCATCCGCATTATAAGAATTTCCATAGATTGGAAGACTGTCATTATTTTCACCAATAAACTTAGAATTTTTAATAACATACTTAACATTCTTAGAAGTTGTCTTCTCTAAATTTAAGCACATACCATCACCTGAGTTAGCAGTGGAATTACTTGTTGTATATGTAAGTAAATTTTGTGAGCAAGGATTGAATGTACAATTATCAATTGTTACAGTTGCATCATCTTTTTTGATGTTTAATGTTGCTCCATGAACAAAGGTAATTCCTTTAATAATAGTGTCGCTATTAAGCCAAGCATCAACCCAATTATCGATGTAAATCATTCCTTTACCATCAAGAGTTAATGGAGTATCTTCTGTTGAATCAAATTTTAATCTGCCATTTAACTTAAAGGCTTCGTCTAAAGAAGCATAATGAATTTCAGTTTGAGCATTGCCTTGAATTGCTTCAACAGCAAATTTAATGCTACATTCTAAATCTTGTAAATCATTAGAAGCATCGCTAGGAAGCTCGACCGAACATTCAAGCGTTTTGTCTTCGACACTAGACCAAGCGGAATAAGTTTCTCCACTTGTCCCACCCAAATCGTATTCTAATGCATCAAATAATTCGCTTTCATCACCAGAAACAACGGTACGGTATTTCGCAGCGACATTGCTATTGTTTTTAATGTCGATCTTGAAAGTGACTTTATCTCCTGGAGTCATCTTTGCTAATTTAAGGGTATCACCTTCAATCTTTGCTGTTCCTCCATTAGTAAATATTCCAACAACGTCTGTTTGAACGATACTATCGGTTAAAGGATCCCCTATTAAATCAACTCCTGAATAAGTTTTTAAATCACTTACAGTTGCTGTTACGTCGACTTTACCTGATGAGACAGCAATATTTACTTTACTTTCACTTGTAAATAAAGCATATGTTCCTCCAGCCATAGTAGCTCCAGCTATAGCAATAGCCGCAAGAGACGATAAGACTAAACTTAATTTAGTTCTTTTCTTCATAATATATTTAAATCCCCCTATGTATGATTTAATTTAACGTAAAAAAAAAAAAAAAACAAGGCCCCGTGAAGGAAAATTGCCTTCACGGGGCATTTAGTTATCTATTATGGTAAATATTATCAACTTTAGATTTATGCGTTTTAAGGGCATAAGATTCAATTCAACATTACAATAGTCTCATATTCGCTTATATCTTCATATTCTTCTTTTCAACTAAAAACTTAAATTCTTCACAAATTATTCTTTTAATAATCACTTTATTAAAAAAATAGTTCAACTAAACAACCGCCAACCATCTATCATCTTTAGACAAATCATTACATATTGAAGTCATAAATACAGTTTTTCCACATCCCTTTGGACCAACAATAATTGTTGCATGATTAGAAGGAAAATCATCATTCATATCTTCAATGATTTCACTTTTTTCATTAATTCTGTCTACATAATTTAATGGTTCTGTACCAAACGATATGGAAAATGGATTTTTTGACATATAATTTTCCTCCTATTTATTAAATTATAGTTTTTAATAAAT
>CAZSMV010000041.1:5486-6975 GCA_964608215.1 uncultured Staphylococcaceae bacterium | reverse complement strand
TGCTACGGAAACAATTACATTTTAAATTATTAGACTAAATTCTAGAATTATTTAAGAAATGGAAGTAACTAAAAGAATTCACAAAAATGTGTGTTATCTGCAATTTAAAGAAGCATGGCTAGCAGAATTTGTTATAATATTGGTGCAAGGAAATAGTATATACAATTTTGATGTAATTTAAGAAATCAATGAAAGCTTGATGAATAGCTAATATGAAAATAATTGATTAAAGTAAATTAAGAAATAATGAAAGGTAATAAATACTGGTCCATTTAAATAAATAATAAATTAGGAGCGAAATATAATTTTATGAATGATGATCAATTTAATGCTTTAAATTCACTAGATTTAAGAAAACTACTTTTAAATCTATTATGTGGTGTATTTCCTTTTACTACTATAGTTTTTGGATATACAACATCTTTTTGGATTACTTTTGATATTTTGATTTTTCTAATAGTTGCATTTTGTTATATTAGTAGAACAGTTGTATTTTATAAATATGGGATAACTTTTTTAAAGAAGAAACTTTTAAAATTAGAGGTAATACTTTTTATTATTGTTTATTCAGTTTGCTTTATTCTTGGGTTTTTTATTGAATTAAAAAAATATGATGGAGGACATTCATATAGTCAGAAATATCAAATAGGTGGAATTATGGCTATACTTATGTTGATTATGGATTTAATTGTAACGATATTAATTTGGTTTAATAGTAGAGAAATTTTTATTGTTCTTAAAAATGAAATTAAAAAAAGAAATCAGAATGAAACTTTAAATTTGGTAGAAGCGCCAAAATCAAGTGATGATAATAATGATAGTCAAATAGAGAAAGAGCAATTACAAAAAGATTTTTCAATTAGTATAAATTTAATGAAAGATGAGCAATTTAATGCTTTTTACAATACATTTTTTAGGATTATTTTGTGTAATTGTTTATGCATTATAGCGCCATTTACAGCGCTAATTTTTGGTTATGTTGATTTTTCAGGAATTTTCGTTGCAATAATGATGTCAGTGCTATTTCTTTTGTGTTATATTCCTAGAACAATTAAATTTTACAAATATGAATTGGCTTTTATAAAGAAAAAATATTTGAATTTAGAAGTAATACTTTTAATTTTTACCTATTTGTCATCCTTTATTCTTGGCTTTTTTGTTTCAAAAAACACCGAACCTGGTTTTATGTATTCTTATCATTATCCTATGAGTGGGACAATAATTGCATTTTTAATAGTTATTGATTTTATTGTATTTACATTAATTTATTATAATACACAAAAAGTGCATAATGTTTATCTCATTGAACTTAAAAAGAGAATGAACAAAAATATTTGATATTTAAAATAAATAACAAGATTATGAGTTACTGATAGTAGTGTATATGGAGCATTAACTAAATAAGCAAAAAATATGATAATATCTTTGTTTTTAAGATTTTTAAAAAAATATTCTTTATCATATTTCTAACTAATTTCCAATATTTGCG
>CAZSMV010000041.1:3988-5386 GCA_964608215.1 uncultured Staphylococcaceae bacterium | reverse complement strand
GGTAACTTTTTACATATAAATAATTTTGAATAATAGAATTAATGAATGTTCTAGTTTATGTTCTATATCAGTTATTGTTGTGATTATTAAAAGTTGGTAAAATTTATTTTATAAAGAAGGTCATATATTGGGGAATGAAAGATATGAAGATTTTTGCTTAGATGAAAGGAGAATTTAATTTACGGTATTTGCATTAATAAATGGGCTTACTATTCCGCAAACTACTTATGAATCAAAATAGCTGTAACAATTTATGTTAATTATAGATATCATAAATACATATAAAATCTTATGAACGACGAACAATTTAATGCCTTATATCTAATAATTAATAGGAAAACTTTTTTATTAGATTTTATTATTTATTTAATACCTTTCCCAGTTTTCATTATGATTTGTGGTTATCATAATATTCCTGTTGCTCTAATGAATTTTTTATTTTTAGTAATAGTTCTTTATTTATATATTTCTAGAATAATTAAATATTTTAAATATGCTAAAGATTTTCTAAAGAAGAAACTTTTACTTGCAGAAGTAATACTTTTTACTTTTATATATTTAGCATGTTTTATTCTAGGCTTTTTTACTTCTAAAAAGGATATAGGAAATGGTAACTTCGAAATTACTTTTCTTTTCACGCCTTTAGATGGGATTGTATTCTTTTTCATGCTAATTGCGAATATAGTTGTATGGTTTTTAATTTATAAGAATGATGAAAGAATTAAAGTTGTTATTAAAGATGAAATTGTAAAAAGAAATAAAAAAACATTTGATACTGGAAGTGAGGGAAAAGATAAAGAAGACCTAAGGAATTAAATTTTAGTATAAGATAATGTTAATTGTAGCAATTTAAAAAAACAAAATACATATCGCCTTTAAAATTAGTAATACATCATTATCAAAATTTGTTATTATATATTTGGCTTTTGGAAGTTTGGCGCATATTAAATGAAAATTGAAATTGGAGATTTTGAATATGAGTAAAAAAATTATAGATTGCTTAATTTGATTTGCATTTTTTATAATTGGCATCTTGGTTTATATTTATTTAAGAAAATATTATTTTCAAAACATTTCAGGAATAATAAATACTATTTTTATAATTTTTTCAGGTTTGTTATTCATAACGATTGCACGTTTTATAATATCTAAAATAAGAAAATAGATAATTATGCAGTTAGTAATTAAAAGAAGGATAGATTAGTTTGTGAAAAGAAAATGTGAAAATAACAATGTTTTAGTAGAAATGACAGATGATTATGTTTTAAAAAATAGATTAAATAAAAATAATTGGCGTTTTCAATCTTGCTTTTATCAAATTTTAAAAAATTGATCTTTTTATCGTAATAAATAAAAGGAACAAAAATAAGGAGGAACAATAATACAAATATGAAAAAT
>CAZSMV010000041.1:0-3888 GCA_964608215.1 uncultured Staphylococcaceae bacterium | reverse complement strand
GAAAAATTAACGATAGAAAAGATATTATTGCAAAGTTTATATATATTTCACTTTTTATTTTATTTTTCATTTTTTGTTTATGTTTTTTTATACCTTTAATTATTTTATTTATAGACAATCAAGCAAATATATTCGGAGAGGAAAATACAATAAGAATTGTGATTTTAATTGTATTTTTTTATTCTCTTTTGCTTGGTCTTTTTTATGTAATATTAGATCTTTTAGATGTTTTTTGTACCATTAAATGTGTAAAAACATTTAATGTTTTTTTAAAAAAAGATGAATATAAGGAATGTATTTTATATTTTGAAAAGAAAGTTAACAAAAGTTTTATCTATACTCATCGTAATTGGTTCAATTATTTTGCTGGATTAGGGTATTTTTGTAGTAGTGATAACGAAGAAGCTAAAAAATATTTTCATAAAGTCATAAAATATAGACCATTTCAAGATCAATTATTTTTAAATTCTTTATTTTATTTATGGGTATTATCTATCGCGGAAAATAATAAATACGATGAAGAAAAAATATGTGATACTGTTGATTTCTTTTCAAAAAAGTATAAACATTTTAAAAGATTTAAAAATCAAACGGTAATCCGACTCATAGAAAGTTTATCTAATAGAAATTATGAAGACACATATAATGACGAAGTGTGTTTAAAAAATAAAACATTTAAAGAATATGTGAAAAAGAATGTGAAATAGAAGATGAACAAGAAAAAAATGCTCATCGTTTGTCTTCAATTTGCGATAGCGATGAAATTGTAGTAGTAGATAATAATAAAATAGCTGAAATTGGCGACCATGATTCATTAATGAAAAATAAAGGTGTTTATTATGAATTGTGGAATAAACAAAATAGAATCGATAAAAATAAGTAATACCAAATTTGAATTTTCTATGAATTAAACACATAAATTAATATATTTATATCAAATATAAAAGTATTGATTTATCAATTTCAATATGTAAGAATATCAAGGTTCATCGGAGGGCATTTAGTAAATTATGCTGGATAAGATGGTGGAATGGATACCACATATTATCCAGTTTTTATTTAAGTTAAAGGAGATTAATTTTTATGGATTTATTAAATGGAAACTTAAAGAAAATTTATTTTAAATATCTCGTTGCTGCTTTTGGCAGCGCTCTTATTACTACAATTTATAGTTTTGTAGATATGGCAATGGTTGGACAATATCATGGACCAGATGGCGCTTCAGCTCTTGCGGTTATTGCGCCAATTTGGAATATCATTTATGCTCTTGGTTTATTAATTGGTATTGGTGGATCAATAATGTATTCTTATATAAAAGCTAAAACCAATGATACAAGGCTTGCAAATAAATATTTTACTGCTTCTATTTTCTATGGAATTATAATTTCTGCTATTGCTTGGATTTTAATTTTAGTTTTTGAAGATAATTTATTATATTTCTTTGGTGCTAATGATACTTTATTACCGCTTTGTAAAGAATATTTAGCTTATATTAAAATTGGTTTACCAGTTTTTGCTTTTACTCAAATTATTTCAGCATATTTAAGAAATGATAATGATCCTATTCTTGCTGGAATAGCCGTTATTGGTGCTGGAATCTTTAATATAGTTGGCGATTATCTTTTAGTATTTACTTGCGATTTAGGAATTCTTGGAGCAGGAATCGCTACAATGATTGGCGCAACTATTTCATTAATTATTATGTTTATTCATTTCTTTAAGAAGAAAAATACTCTTAAGCTTGTTTTCGAAAAAGATGTTTTTAAATTATATTGGCCAATTGTTAAAAATGGATTCCCATCATTTGTTGTTGATTTTGCAATGGGATTTTTAACAATTATCTTTAATAATCAAATAATGCATTATTTATCAACTGATGCATTATCAGTTTATTCAATATTAATTAATATATCTACTTTCGTTCAATGCAGTGGATATGGTGTTGGTCAAGCAAGTCAACCAATTTTATCAGCTAATTATGGTGTAAATAAAATGGATAGAGTTAAAAAGATTAATAAATATGCAATTATTACTTCAATCTTCTTTGGTGCACTTTATTTTATTTTAGTTTGTGCTATTCCAAATGATTTAGTTAATTTCTTTATGAAACCAACAGAATCAGTTCTTAATATTGCTTCAACAATATTAAGAACATATTCAATTTCATTTTTACTTTTAGTATTAAATGTTTATTCAACTTATTTCTTTCAATCGATATTAAAAAGTTATGTTTCTTTAATTATTTCAATTGCTAGAGGTATAGTTTTAAGTGGAGCATTTGCTTTATTACTCCCTTTAATCACTCCTAATATGATTTGGTTTACAATGCCAATAACTGAATTATTAGTATTTATGTTTGTAATTTTTGAAATGATTTATAATTGCAAGAAAGTCTTAAAAAATACTGATATTTCAAAAATTACAAACAACACAACTAAAGAAGAAGCAAAATAATAAACAATTTTAAAAAATATAATAAAATATCTTTGTGGTTAATCCATAAAGATATTTTTTATGAGGAGAAAAGAATATGCTTATTGATTTTAATAAAATAGAAGAAGGAAAAATTACAAATTTTCATGGTGGAGATAAAGAGGTATTTTTTAGAGCACATGATGAACAAGGCAGAAGAATTATGAAAACAAGGATGATTCCTGGTTCATCAAATGGGCTTCATAAACATGAAACAAATTCAGAAATAATTTATGTAATAAGTGGAGAAGGTGAAGCTTATACTGATGGGGTAAAAGAAATATTAAAACCTGGTGTTGTAACATATTGCCCAATTGGATCAAGTCATGAGATTAGAAATACTGGTAAAGATGATTTAATTTGCTTTAATGTAATTTGTTAAGAGAAAAAAATTAATTATGTTTTATGGTATTGCAAAATTAAAACTATTTAAAAACATTTGATATATTCGACAATTTTTTAAATTTTTTGAAAAGTCGTATTTTTTCACTAAAAAAGTATTAGAAAAGTCGTCTTTTTGTTTAAAACAATAATTTGTTGAAGAACATTTTATATGATAATTTTTATATAATTCTTTTTTCATTAAATTCAATAAATTTGCATATAGTCGACATTTTAACTATTATATAGATATGGATTTTGCAGGGTTACAAAAAATATCGTTAGTAGATTTTGAAGGAAAGGTAGCTTGTACACTTTTTACAGCAGGATGTAATTTTAGATGTCCATTTTGTCATAATTCTGAATTAGTAATTTATGCTAAAAATGTAAACTATATTTCTTTTAATGAGATTTTAGAGTATTTAGTTAAAAGAAAAGGAATGTTAGATGCTGTAGTTATTACAGGTGGTGAACCTACTTTAATGCCTGATTTAAAAGATAAATTGTATGAAATTAAAAAACTAGGCTATAAGATTAAACTTGATACGAACGGAACTAATCCACAAATAATTAAAGAATTAGTTGATTTAAAATTAATTGATTATGTTGCAATGGATATTAAAAATTCAATGGAAGGATATCCAAAAACTGTTGGTTTAGATAATCTAGATTTTAATCCTATTTTAGAATCGATTAATTATCTATTAAGTGGTGCAGTGGATTACGAATTTAGAACAACTCTTGTAAGAGAATTTCATAATGATGATGAAATAATTATGCTTGGAAAAATGATACAAGGTGCAAAAAGATATTTCTTACAACAATTTAAAAATAATGAACATTGTATTAATTCAAATTTACATGAAGTTCCTTTACATGATGCAATGCATTTTAAAAGCATTTTGTTACCATATATAAAAGATGTAAGGCTTAGAGGATATGATGAAGATTCAAAATCAATGAAATATTAAAGCTTTAATATTTAGCATAATTAATAAATAAACATAAATAATTTCACAATATTTTAAAAATTGT
>CAZSMV010000040.1:0-7943 GCA_964608215.1 uncultured Staphylococcaceae bacterium | reverse complement strand
CAAAAATAATTATTGAATGCATTTAATAATTATTTCCTTTACTATTTCTTTTGGCGTTTTATTTATAGTAATAGTATTTATTCGTATAGCATTAGTAACTTTTTTAAATGTATTAAAACACATGTTTATATTTTTCATACACCAACAATTTTCTTCTTCGCCACGATTTAAAATACGATTATGAATCGTTTTATAATCTGCTTCTAATAAAATATGTGTTAAAGGAATGCCATCATTCTTTAATTTAGCAATAATCTCTTCATAAGATTCTTCCTTTATTAATGTCATCGGAACGATAATATCACCATTATATTTGGACTGAATATCTTTTAATAATTTATAGTTAGTCTCTCTCCATAATAAATATCCATCAAATAACACTGAATACAAACTTTTAGGATAATTATCTCTAATAGCATTTCAAATTTCTTCAGCATCATAGATTATTGCTTTCTTTAATTTCTTTTTTAACTCAAGTGCAATTGTGGATTTTCCTACACCATATGCACCATTTATCCAATAAATCATCTTATTACCTCATCTAGTAAACTTTAAGTTTTGATACTCTTTATTTAAGCAATATCAAGATTGCTTTTTTAAATTTTGCCTGTTTGATGTTTTTACTTAAAAATAAAAACATCAAACTAAATGATGTCTTAATTTTACTGGTGGAGATGCGGAGAGTCGAACTCCGGTCCATATGTCGCCACACATAAACTCTACAAGTTTAGTGCTATTTTATTTTTGTGAGGAACTAAATAACACAAACATTCTCTCACTAGATTATAGATTTTTTCGTCAAGAACTTATAATCGTCATTCTTGCTTATCTTCTTTTATGACAGATACATTATCCTTGAGAAGCTAAAAAGATAAGATCCGCGCACCTCCTATCAATTGAAGGACGAAACTTTGTCGGCTGAACTAAGCAGCGAATGCGAGTGATTGTCGATTATCGGCAATTAATTTTGTTTTGGAATATAACGTTTCCAAGCGACTTGCACTTCATGCCCTGCAAACATATGTCGAAACCATGACATCCCCAGCAGAAATATTTATATCACAAATTTATTTAACCTTCAATCAATCTATATTTTAAAAAATACCTTTTTCTTGTTGATTTTAAAAACCTAAATTTTTTATATTCATTTCATTTTTAAGTTTTAATAGTTTATACTATTAAAGCAAATTATTTTGTGAAGGAATTTTTATGAATCAAAAAACAAAAATTATTAAGCCAAAAAAGAAGTTTGGATTGGCTAATATTATCAATTATTTACGTTGTTTATGGAGCAATAGAACTGCAGCTGACTTTGGTCTCAATAAGAAATGGTATATTGCAGTTATTGTAGCAATTATTTCTGTTGTTATATCTATAATCCCAGTTACTGTTACTGCTGCTACATCAAAAGGTAGTTCATTTTTAAATACTACTTATGTTTACAATTATGATGAAGGTTTTTATAGTTTCTTAGAAGATGCAAAAAGCAAGGGTTACGATATTACCTTTGATCAAAAAAATGCAACATGTGCTTTGAATGGATACGTAACTGAATCTAGTAATGATTATTTATTATATAAACACGAAATTGTTAAAAATGATGGGAGTAATTTTATTGATTTTCAAGTTTATTTTGTAGATACTACTCCATTAAGTGATGAATTTGTTAATAGTCTTTTAAGCGAAATTTCAACTAAAAAAATCAATTCAGTTGACGGAAGAGATGCTTCTTATATTATTTTTACAACTAAATCTTTCATTACAAGAATATACAAACCAACATCATATACCGCTGTAGGTGGTATCTATGGTGATTATGCGAATTTAAGTACAAATCATGCAAAATTAACCGACTTACTTGTTAATAAATCAAGCAGTACAAGACTTGAAAATATTAGTGCTACATTAACAAATTACAAAGAATTACTTGATGAAATCTATATTTCAACTAGAACTATAGTTACTTTAAATCAAACATGGATGATTGCTGCTGTAAATGCAGGTATTGTCTTGTTATTTGGACTAGTTGTGTTCTTATTAACTAGGGGCAAAAACAATCCAAATAGAGGCATTAAGTTCCAACAATGCTACAACATTACATATTGGTGTGCAACGTCTCCTGCTTTACTTTCTTTGATTCTAGGATTTATGTTCTCTAACTTCCAAGTAATGTTATTTGTTATGCTATTTGGATTTAGAATTATGTGGCTTGGCATGAGAACATTATCAGTAAATAATGCGCCATTAGTTAAGTAAAAAAATTTAATGCAGTATTTCAACAAGAAATACTGCTTTTTTTATACACAAGCATCTATTGAACAATGATTGTCTTTGGTTCTTAATCGCCATAATCACTACCACGACTAATATATCCTGAAAATAATTTTATTTTATTTGTAATATCCTCAATTTCTTGGTAAACAAATCCTTCTTCGTGAACAACTGGATTTTCAAAATCCGCAGTAAATATAACCTTCTTATTTCTTTTAACGTTCTTAATAAGTTCTTCCATTACATTTGGAAATTCATCAACATAAGTATTTTTTAAAAACTTTAATTGAGAATAAAAATTTGGTTCTATAAAAAATTTAGATCCATCTTCTAATTCATATTCTTCAAATAACGAATTATTTTCACTTACTTTTTTAAATTTACTAAATTCTTCTTGTATCATTTTTTACCTCTTAATGATGATAACTTTCGTTGTTATTAATCTTACATGCTCTATAAATTTGTTCAAGCAATATCAAACGTGTTAATTGATGCGGAAAAGTCATCTTTGATAAACACAATTTATAATTACTTCTTTCTCTTAATGAATTGCTTAATCCTAACGTTCCACCGATAACAAAATCAATTGTTGAATACCCTTTATTTTTCAATCCATTTAAGACATTTGCAAATTCTTCGCTAGAAATTTCTTTCCCATGTAAATCAGACAAAACTACAAAATCATCTTTCCCTATCTTTTTTAATAATCTTTGGCCTTCTTCATTTAAGGTTTTTTCTATTAAGATAGTGTTCTCAAAACTTTCAATTCTAGCTTCTTTTACTTCTTCAATATTGATTGAAACATATTTGCTTAATCTTTTTTTATATTCTAAAACTGCTTCTTTTAAAAAGTTTTCTTTGATTGATCCAACACAAAATATATTTATTTTTAACATAGGTCAGAACTGCTCCATTGATGTGCACAAATGCACTTTACTTGTTTGAAAGAGACTTTTTTCTCTTTAAAAACTTTTTTATATGTATCTAAAGCAACTTCTGGTTTGTTACACTCTTCACTTAAATGAGCTAGCATGATTGCTTTAGTTTTTCCTCCGATTAGTTCGCTCATATATGTTGCGCTTTGTTCATTTGATAAGTGCCCCATTTCTCCTGCAATTCTTTGTTTTAGAAAAATAGGCCTAGAACTTTCAAAAAGCATTTTTTCATCATAATTTGATTCTATAAAATAATAATCACAATTATGGATGCAATCTAAAGTTGTTTCAGGAATGTAACCTGTATCTGTTAAATAAACTAATTTTTCATTATTTTCTTCAAATAAAAACCCGCATGGAGCAATTGCATCATGACTAGTAAGTAAGGGAGTAACATCAATATCTCCAAAATGATATTTTTTGAAAATCTCTAGATTATGGCCTTTTTTTAATTCTATAGTACCTAATCTAGAAAAGTACAAACCTTTATCTATAAATGAAGCACCTTTAATATGATCGCTATGTTCATGCGTAAAAAGACAAAAATCTATGTCATCGAGATCTTTATTTATTTCATTAAGGCCTTCTATTAATCTTTTTAATGATATTCCCATATCAACCAAAATAGTTGTCGAATTGTCATAAATAAGACTGGCATTACCTTTGCTACCGCTGCTTATTACATGCATTCTCATATTTAGTTGTCTTTAAAATATGTACCAAAAGCTTGAATTGTTTCATTGCTTGGATTGTCGAATCTTTGGTACGACTTGAAAAATAATAAGAAAATATCACCAAGTTTACCATTTCTATTTTTCTTAACCATAACCTTGATTAATTCGCCATTTTGTTCGCTATTTTGAGAATCGGAATTATTTAAACTGTTATCTGCGTTTTCTTTCATGTCATTAATGCTTCCAGGTTGTGGTTTGCTATCTTCATTGTTTTTATCATACCCTTGCTTTTTCTTTAATCCTTGCATTGCTTGGGTTGGATTATAAATAAACATAACTTGGTCAGCATCTTGTTCAATAGAACCAGAATCCTTTAAGTTACTAAGTTCAGGAATTGCAGAATCCCTATCTTCAACACGTCTATTAACTTGAGCTAAAGCTAAAACAGGGACTTCTAAATCTTTAGCAAGTTGTTTTAATGCTCCAGTAACACGATCAATTTCATATCTTTTATCTTCAACTTTTAAGTTGACAGTTATTTTTCCAATATAATCAACAACAATTAAACCTAAATCTCCTAAATCGTTTTTTAATTTTTTTGCTTTTGTAATTAAATCATTTAAAGAAATGCCACCAGTATCATCGATATAAAGCGGAACTTTAGAAATTTCATCTTCAGCTTCTTTCAATTTTAATTTGTCATCTTTATTTAAAAAACCTTTGTTAATCTTATCTAATGCAACATATCCTCTATTTGCAAATAATCTTTTCATGATTTCTTCACTAGACATTTCAATTGAAAAAAATGCAACTGGTCTATTGTCACGAAGAGCACAGTTATAAGCTATATTCAAACCTAATGCAGTTTTACCACAAGAAGGACGTGCAGCCAAAACAACTAAACTCCCTTTTTGTAAACCATTTAAAATTTCATCAAGTTTTGAAAAACCTGTCGTTGCTCCTTTAAAAGCATTCCCATTGCCCATCGCTTGAATTTCTCTTCCAAGTTCACGTGCAACTTCTTCACCTTTTTTAAAACCAGTTATTTTTCTATTTGCAGTTATTCTCGTAATTTTTGCTTCGGCTTCACTTGCAAATTTAGAAAAGTCTTCAACTTTTTTTGTTGTTGCTTCTTCAACAATTTCGTTTGAAGTAGAAATTAAATTCCTTACTAAAGTATAATCTTTCAACAAACTAGTATAGTAATCCAAATTTGAAAAACCAGTGACTTTGTCAGTTAATTTAATTAAATAATCAACTCCACCAATCGAATCTAAAATTCTAGCTTTGGTTAAATAATCTGATACAGTATGTATATCAATTGGATTATTTAACAAAGATAATTGTTTGATTGCACGAAAAACAGCTCGATGATTTACGTTATTTATATAAAAATCATCTTCAGTTAATTCGGTCAAAGCCCCTAGACATCCCTTGCCATCCATGAGCATAATGCCTAGAACAATTTCTTCGATGTCATCATTATGTGGCAAACTCTTTTCAGCCATTATTTTCCCTCGCTAACATGTACTTTAATTTCAGCAACTACACCTTTATATAATTCAATATGTAATCTAGAAATACCAAAAGCATTTATACGAATTTTGTCTACGAATTTTCTCTTATCAATAACAATTTTATATTGAGACTCAAGAACTTTAGCAACTTCTTTTGTAGAAATTTCGCCAATCATTCTTCCGTCTTTTGCAGCTTTAGCAGTAAATTCTAAAGTAAGTCCTTCTAAAACGATTTTATTTTTCTCAGCTTCAGCCTTAAGTTCTGCTTGCTTTTCCACTTCTTTCTTTTGTTCCCTTTTTAATTGATTTAAAGAATCGGTTGTTTTTCTAACAGCCAATCCTTTTTTAATTAAAAAATTATTACCATACCCATCACTAACGCTAATAATCTCCCCTTTTTTACCTAAACCTTTAACATCATTTAATAAAATTACTTCCATAATTAATTCCCTTTCCCATCATCAGTGTTTTTTGTTCTAGCTTCACTTAAATATGTTGCTAAAACATCTAGTAAACTAGATTCAACGCTCTTGATTGTTGTATTTTTTATGCAATTAGCAGCACTTGTAAAGTGTCCACCACCGCCCATTTTTTCCATTAAAATTTGAACATTGATTGTGCCATCACTTCTAGCACTAATTCTAACTTCATCTTCATTTGTTTTACCGATAACAAAGCATGCATTAACGCCTTTAAATTGAATACATTGATTTCCGACTTTAGCTAACGTGGAACGTTCAACAATTTCATTTTCATCGCAAACACAATATACAACTCCGTAATAAGGGGTTTTTAAAGTACTTATAATTTTATTTATTAATGCATATTCCTCATATTCATCTTTTAATAAATCATCTGCTAAACTATTATTTGCTCCATATTCTTTTAGAATCATAGATGCTTCAAATGTACGCAAACCTGTAGTTTTTGCTTTATAAAAAGATGTATCTAAAAATATGCCAGCAAGCATCAACGTTGCCATTGTTGAATCAAGCGGAATTTTTGTTGCAACACTATTGTAATGGATTATTTCAGCAACAAGTTCGCTAGCACTTGATGCACCTGGTTCTATATAAGACAAAATAGGATTTTCAATAAATTCAGGAGCTCTTCTATGATGGTCAATAATAACTACTTTATCGGTTTTATCAAGAATCACAGGACACATTGTCATACTTGGTTTAGAAACATCACAAACAATAATAGTGCTTTCGCTTTTAACCATATCTTGTGCTTCACGTGGAGAACAAAAAATCCTATTCAGTTCTTCTCGAGAGTACAAAGAAGTTAAAGCTGTTCTTGTTTTTCTTTCGGTTAGTTTTGGATCATAAATTACATATGCTTCCTTCTTTAGAAAATCACATATGGCTTTTACCCCTAAGCAACTTCCTAAAGCATCCATATCCATCTCTTGATGACCCATAATAAGAACATTTGATGATCTTTGAATTAAACTCATAAGAGAATCGCTAAACACTCTTACTCTAACTTTGTTCCCTACTTCAACAGCTTCACTCTTACCACCAAAGAATTCAAATTCACTACCATATTTAGCAACAACCACTTGGTCGCCACCACGACTCATTGCAATATCAATTGCTTTGCTGGCCATTTCATTTAGTTTGTTTATATCAGGAAAATCATGTGCAAATCCAATTGATAATGTTGGCTTAACAGTTTCTTTAACTTGTAATTTTCTAGCATCATCAATCAAACTGAAACCATTCTTTTTCATTTCATTTAAAGATTGAGAATTACAGACAGCGAAATATGCATCATTACGATAAGCTCTCAATAAACAATTATATTTCTTCGCATAATTATTAATAATTTCTTTAACCTTTGTGATAACCTCATTTACAACATCAGAGTTCCCAACAATATCACTATAGTTATCAATCATAATAATTCCAATACATGTTGCTTGCTCTTTGTTGTATCTATACAAAAATTCGTAATCAGTTACATCCTTAAAAATAAATAATCCAGCGGCTTTTAAGTATTTAACTTGATAATCAAAATTATTTTCTGAAATTAAAATCGTATCATTAGTATTATTTTTGTTTTTAAATTCGCTAAGTTTTGGATAAATATCAAAAATATTCTTTGAAATAATATTCATTTGTCGTTGTTGAAGCAAATCACTCTTCCAAAGAATAATCCCGTCCTCATTTACAACAACAAGTCCAACCTTGCCAAATAAATAAACTTCTTTAATATCAGCTCCGATAACATCGCTAATCTTAATATCACTCTTATCACGGAGATCGTTCATAATCCAAACTAAAACGAGACATAACCCACAATCAACAACAGTGACACCTAAAGCAATATAACCTAAAGTTGCAGGTTTAATTGCGCTTTGCAAATTAAACGAATTAAAGACATATAACAATATAAAAATGCCAACAATAAGTTCGATAATTGTTGTAGTTAATAATATAGTCAAATTTACTCTAAATTTTCTTTTTTCCATAAAAATACCTTTTCTATTATACAATAGAAAACTTCAAAAAGACTAATAAATTATAGCCTAAGCAAAACGT
>CAZSMV010000039.1:0-8108 GCA_964608215.1 uncultured Staphylococcaceae bacterium | reverse complement strand
CGGTGTTATTTTTATATGGAGCTTCCAGACGGATTTGAACCGCCGATCGTTGAGTTGCAGTCAACTGCCTTACCAGCTTGGCTATGGAAGCAACCTGCTAAAATAATATATCACAAACAACTCGCTTTTAAAATAAGATTTTACTTGTAAAATCTCTAGAAAATCATGGTTCATTAATGAACATGTTGGAGTTAAGAATGACTTAACTCCAACCATAAATGATTTTTAATCCTTATTGCGCAAAGATTTTCGGTGTTTAATACGCGCTTTTTTAATTAATTTATAACATGCTAAGTATCCAATAAAGGAAACAAGAGAAACAATAACAATAACTGTAACCCAAATTGGTAAAGGATTAACTTTTACATTTTCCCACATAGTAACAATTGAATCATTAGCCCTACCAAAATCTTTCATAATGCAAAGATGATCTATTTCACTTTCTTCAGGATATTGAGCATGTAATTGACGCTTTTTTTGTTCAGGAACACAATGAATTACTGTATCACTATTTTCTTCATCTTCTAATGTTCCTTCAAAAAAGTAGCCTAAATCATATTCAACAGTTTCTTCGCTATCTTCAGCGTCATACCAATCATGAATTTGAGCCAAAACTTCATCACCCGCAATAAATGATGAGTACCCTATATAATCCATATTCATTGCTGCTTCCGCAGGTATAGATAAGAAATCAATAAATGCATATGCTGCGGCAAGATTTTCGCCTTGACATGTCTCAGGAATACACCATCCATCAAACCATATATTTGCACCATATGAAGGAAGAGCATAATAGAAATATTCACCATATTCTTCCGCTTCATCCATCGAGTAAACTGCATCTCCACTCCAAGCAAGATTTACACCAACTTTACCAGTAACAATATCTGTCTTGCCAGTATCAACTTCAAAACCATAAATTCTATCTTTAAGTTCGATTAACGCATTTTGAACAAGATTTATAGTTTTATCATCACTTCTATTAAAAATACTATTAATTTCTTTTTTATAAGCATCTTTATCAAGCTCGCCACTAGAATATTTCTCTTGAAGTGTTTTAAATTCATCATTATAAACATGCATTATACCCATTGAATAAGTATCACGAATACTATCTTTTATCGAGGCTATATGAGCATAATCTTCATTTTCCCATAATATATTCCAAGCATCAGGTTGTTCAAAATCTTCAATTACTTGCTCTTCAGTGTATCCTTTATCTTTTAAGGTTTTAGCGCCAGGATTATAAACAAGACCTAAAGTTCCCCACATATATCCAAGAGCATAATCATATAAAGTCCCTTTAGATGGATCATTTTCATCTATTAAAACATCTTTTAAATTATTTTTTAAAAAATTAGAAGCATATTTTGAATAATTTGGAACACGACTATAATCAATTTTTTGAATTCTAGTGCTTTCAAGACCATCTAGATTTAAGGCTAACTTTTGAATCATATAATCGCTTGGAGCCATGATGTCATAAGTTGTTTTATTTAATTTAAGTTCGTTATACATGGTTTCAGGAGTATCAAAAGTATCATATATAACTTTTACTTTTTTTGTTAAACCATATGTTTTCATATTTTCTGGCTTATTAATATAGTTCTCAAATTGTTCAACCATATCTGGTTCATCATATGTTTCATTATCAGGATCGTATTGATAAATATAATCTTGCCAATTATAAACATGAAGATAAACAGTATCTTCAGAATAATTGGTTCCACAACTTGTAGCTGCTAAACCAGTTATCAAGAAAGAACTAATTAATGTTAAAAATTTAGATAATTTCATTTTAATAGTCCCTCCCTCTTCTCTTTTTTAATTTATGATTTTGTTTTGAATTATAGAAAGTTACTAAAACAGCAACAATTATAACCGCAATAAAAATAAGTGTAGTTAAAGCCCTTAGTTCAATTGGAATAGACTTCTTTTTAATAACTCCTTGAATATAAGTTGAAAGAGTTTGTATTGATTCATTACCATTTAGTAAGCCTGGTCCACGAGTAAACGCAGTAACAATAAAATCATCCAAAGATAAGCTGATAGAGAGCATAAAACCACTTATGATACCTGGTAATAATTGAGGAATCATAACTTTTGTTAAAGCCATTCTAGGGGAAGCACCAAGATCTAAGGCCGCTTCATATAATGATGGATCTAATTGTTGTAATTTTGGTTTAACATTTAAATATACAAATGGCGCACACAATACAACATGTCCAATCAACAATGTCCAAAAACTAAAAATTTGAGTTCTAAATATATATTGTCCCATCATAACAAAAACAAAAGTTAAACTTAAGGCAATAACAATTTCTGCATTAACAACCGGAATTTGATTAATATTTTCGATAATAGCTCTTGTTTTTCTTTTTGAATAAAAAGTTCCAATGGCTCCAATTGAACCTAGCAAGGTAGAAACAGCAGCGCTAACAACAGCAAGAATAATAGTATTGCCTAAAGCAACCATGATATCCTTGTTTTTGAACAAATCACCATATAATTCAAAAGTAAAACCACCAAAAGGTTGCCCTATTTGTTGAGCATTAGAAAAAGAATAGGCAATCAAAACAAGAATTGGTATATACATCAAAATTAAAACAAGAAAAATATACGATCTAGCGAAAACTTTTCTTACCATCTTGAAACCCTCCCTTCATCTTTTTCTGTAAAATTACGTGTAAGTAACATGGAAATTCCAATAATGACAAGCATAAGCATAGCCATAAAACTACCTTGAGACCATTGCGAATTTGCAAACGATAAATAAATAGAGTTACCAAATAATGTAATTTTTCCTTCACTTAAAACGTCGCTAATAACATAGCTCGACATGGTTGGCATAAAAACCATCATTGAAGCGCTAACAATGCCTGGTATTGATTGAGGGAAAATTGATTTTGTAAAAACTTGAAATCTATTGCAACCTAAATCAATTGCGGCTTCAATTTGTGATTTATCAAGCTTTAACATTGTTGTATATAAAGGCAAAACAACGAAGGGCAAATAGTTATAAACTAAACCAATCATAGTGGCAATGTATGGTTGAGTCCCACCGCCAATTCCAAGCCAATTTAAAACATCTCTAGTTGCCCAAGTTCTTAAAACAAAGTTAATCCACATAGGTGTAACAAAAAGCATAACTAAAACTGCATTTTGATTGTATTTTTTATTACTTAAAAAATAAGCGAGTGGATAGCCAACAATTAAACAAATTAATGTATTCAAAATAGAAAACATCAAGGAATTAATTAATACATTTAATTTACTTACAGAAGAGAAAAATGAAATGAATGCATCAAATGTAAAATTACCATTTCCATCAGTAAAAGCATAATAAACAATCATTAAAATTGGTAAAATTACAAATAAAATCAAAAAAAGAACATATGGAATACAAAGATATTTTCTTTGAAATCTAAATCTCATATTCAGTTACCTCTTTTTTAAGACGTAAACGAATGTCTTCCTTTTTAACATGTATGCCGACTTTATCGTGAATATTATAAGTATAAGGAGTATTTAAAACAAAATCTTCCTCAGTATCAGTTCTTACGATTAAACGATAATGGTCACCAATATAAACAAGATCTACTATTTCACCAACACATTGACATTCATCACTAGAAATATCATCAACAATTTCGATTTTATCAATATCGATTTCTGCAACAACATCTGCATTTTTTAAATCGTATTTCTTCTTTGTTTTGCTGACTTCAAGATAACCATCATCGTCTAGCTTGCTATCTTTAATAAGTTGAGTTACATTGCAATCAAATGGTTGATCATCTATAACAACTTGATTTTTGTCGTTAATATATGCATCTGTATAAATATTTGTGATGAAATCTTTTTTCATAATATGAATTCCATCAGGATTTATTTTTAATCCAACATCTTCATCTAATGGATAATCAACAATAGATTTAACAAGTAACTCATTTTTACCAATCATCATTGTATATTGATAATTAACACCTTTAAAAACTTTAGTTACAATTTTTCCAGAAAGTTGAGCTTTAGTTGGTTTGATAATTTCAACATCTTCAGGACGAACAACAACATCAACTTTTTCATTTAAAGGATAATCATCTAAGCATTTAAAATCATGATTTAAAAATCTAACCATTTTTTTGCCAATCATTGTTGCATTATAAATATTCGATTCGCCTATAAAATCAGCAACGAATGCATTTTTAGGCTCATTATATATCTTCATTGGTGTTCCAATTTGTTGAATTTTTCCATCTTTCATAACAACAATTGTATCGCTCATAGTCAAGGCTTCTTCTTGATCATGAGTAACATAAATAAAGGTAATGCCCAATTTTTGATGCATTTCTTTTAATTCAAGTTGCATATCTTTACGCATTTTTAAATCAAGAGCACCAAGAGGTTCATCTAAAAGAAGAATTTCTGGTTCCATAACAATAGCACGTGCAATTGCAACTCTTTGTTGTTGACCACCAGATAAAGTTGAAATATCTCTATCCTCAAGAGAATCAAGATCAACTATTTTTAAAGCTTTCGCAACTCGATTATCAATTTCTTTATCAGTTAGCTTTCGATATTTATAAGTTTGCTCAGGAGTCTTTTTTGCTAACTCAATATTTTCTAAAATTTCTTCAAGTTTTGCCTTTTTCTCTTCAATAGGCATTTCTTTAATATGTTTAACTGCCCTATAATCCTCTTTTAAACTTTTAATCTTTTGCTTGTTTATCTTTAAAATAGGATCTCCATTTTCATCTTTTAATTTAATAGGAATCTTTTTTAAACGTAATCCAAAAGCAACATTATCATAAACATCCAAATGTGGAAATAATGCATATCTTTGAAATACCATGTTAATAGGTCTCTTATTAGGCGCCATACGAGTAATTTCTCTACCCTTTAAGAAAACTTCTCCAGATGTTGGAAATTCAAATCCAGCAATCATACGTAATGTAGTAGATTTACCACAACCGCTAGGTCCTAAAAGCGTTACGAATTCACCTTTATTGACATAAAAGTTAAAATCATCAACAACTGTTACACCATCGAATATCTTAGAGACATGTCTAAGATCAATAATATAAGAATTATCAGTCATTCTTAACCCTCCAAAAAAGTTATTCTTGGCCCTCAAACAGGTACCGCAAATATATGAAAAAATATATGCTTAAATTAACTTAAAATCAATAAAAATTTTTCATAAAAAAATGCGTTTTTTTAAAAACAAAGATTTAATCGGCACTATCGAACAAAATCTATATTTTTAAACGCATTTTTTGATAATTTTTATTAAAGAAATAATATACTTATTTTTTAGAAAATTTCTCCACGAATAATCGTTTCCTCTCTCGAAGGTCCAACACTAACTAATATCGCTTTAACATTTAAATAATTTTCTATAAATAAAACATAATCCTTTGCTTCATTTGGAAGTTCTTCAAAATTTTTACAATTTGAAATATTTTTATCCCAAGATTTAAAAGTTTTATAAATTGGCTTACATTGTTTAAGTTCATCTAGATCGGCAGGATAATAGTCAATTATTTTGCCATTAAGTTCATATTCGGTACATACTTTAATTTCCTTTAAATTCCCTAAAATATCGAGAAGCATAAGTGAAATATATTCGAACCCATTTACATTTTTAGAATATTTTAACTGCACTAAATCTAACCAGCCAATTCTTCTTGGACGATGTGTTACAACACCAAATTCATGTGCTTTTTCACGTATTAAATTACCAATTTCATTATCTTGTTCAGTAACAAATGGCCCTTCTCCAACTCTTGTTGTATATGCTTTAACAATAGCAACTATTCCGTCAATATAACCATAGCCAATTCCGCTTCCTGAAATAGCTCCTCCACTTGTAGTATTTGATGAAGTCACATATGGATAAGTTCCAAAATCGACATCTAACATAGTCCCTTGAGCACCTTCAAAAAGAATTTTCTTATTCTCTTCTTTCGCTTTTGCAAGAATAGAAATTGTATCTTTAATTAGTGGTCTAATTGTATCTTTTACTTGTTTGTATTTTTTAAGAGACTTTTCAATGTCAATTGGCATACCACCATATCGCGAAATTTCCTTATTTTTTTCAAGCAAATGTTCTTCATATAATTTATCAAAATCATTACGAATAAAATCACACATTCTCAAACCATCACGTGCAACTTTATCTGTATAACATGGTCCAATCCCTTTTTTTGTTGTTCCAATTTTCTTATCTTTTAAATAAGATTCTTTAAGGCCATCAAGCTCTAAATGATATTCAAGATCCAAATGGGCTCTTGATGAAATAATTAAATTGCTGCAATCATATCCTGCTTCTTTTAGCGTCATTATTTCTTCATATAAAGCTAAAGGATTAATAACCATTCCATTTCCTAAAATATTCAAAGTATTTTTGTTGAATATTCCACTTGGAATTGTTTGTAAATGATATGTAACTCCATTAAATTTAACACTATGGCCAGCATTATTTCCTCCTTGATATCTAACAACAATGTCAGCTTTGCTTGAAAAATAATTTGTTATTTTTCCTTTTCCTTCGTCACCCCATTGCGAACCAATAACCAATATGCTTTTCATTTTTAAATCCCCACTTTTTTATATATTTTTTCTATGTTTTTAAAAACATATTTAAAATCAAATAGTTGATTTATTTCATCTTTATTAATCATAGATAAAATAAATTCGTCATTAAGCATTAAATCTTTCAGATTGATTTTTTCGTTCATAGCTTTAAAAGAAAGTTTTTGAATATAATCATAAATTTCTTCCCTAGAAATTTGTGCATTTTCAATTATATAATTCAACACTTTTCCGCTATAAATTACTCCATATGTTGATTCTATGTTTTCTAACATCCTATCTTCATAGATTACTAAATTCGAAACTATATTATTAAGTCTTTTTGTCATATATGCAATTAAATCAATTGAATCAGGAAGATACAATCTTTCGTTTGAAGAGTGAGAAATATCTCTTTCATGCCACAAATTATTATTCATTAACGCAATATTAAAGGAATTTTCTACCATCCTCGAAAGCCCACAAACGTTTTCACAACCAATTGGGTTTCTTTTATGTGGCATTGCACTACTTCCTTTTTGATTTCGATCAAAAAATTCATTAACTTCATTTATTTCTGTTTGAGATAACAAACGAATTTCAGTTGCAATTTTTTCAAAAAGCGAAGCAATTAAAGATAATGAAGCAATATATCCTGCAATTCTATCTCTAGATAAAACTTGTGTAGAGATGTTTGGCCTATTTAGTTCTAAATCATCTGCAACTAACTCTTCAAGATCATAAGGTACATTTGAAAAATTTCCAACAGTACCACTTATTTTAGCAACTTCGACATTTTTCCTTTCTGAATTAAATCTTTCAATATCCCTATTTAATTCATCTATATATAGACACCATTTTAATCCAAAAGAAGTAACTTCTCCATGTATACCATGTGTTCTCCCAATAATCGGAGTAAATTTATATTGAATAGCTTTTTTAATTAAAGTTTTTTTAAAATCATCTAAAAGTCTATAAACATAATCATTAGCACGCTTAAGACTTAATGATAAAGAGGTATCGACAATATCGGTAGAAGTAAGGTTGTAATGTATCCACTTTTTTTCATCTCCTAATTGTTCACTTAAAGATCTGGTAAAAGCTATAACGTCATGTTTAGTTTCTGTCTCTAAATAACTAATACGTTCTAAATCAATTTTTACATTATCTTTAATTTTTAAATAGTCTTTTTCTGGAACAATTCCAAGTCTTGTGTATGCTTTTAAAACAGATAATTCAACTAATAAAAAATTATTGTATCGACTTTCTAATGAGAAATAATCAGATACTTCTTTAACATTATAACGTTCGATCACTGAAACTTACCTCCTAGAAGAAGAAAAAGTAATATGAATGCAACTAAAATTAATTGTCCTATTACCTTAAAAATATAGCACTTAAGCACATTTTAAACAATGTTTTAAAGTATTGAATTAAAAATTTCAATATGATATATTATTTGGGCTAATGGTCCTATAGCTCAGCTGGATAGAGCAACAGCCTTCTAAGCTGTGGGTCAGGCGTTCGAATCGCCT
>CAZSMV010000038.1:1594-9077 GCA_964608215.1 uncultured Staphylococcaceae bacterium | reverse complement strand
AATATTATCACAAGTAACGATTATTTTTATCGTTTGTATCTATTTGCTTTTTAGTCAAATATACGCCAATAAAATATAATAATGAACTTAAGAAATATAATAATGGAATAGTTGAAAACAATATATCTAGATAATTAGTTGAAAATCGAGAAATAATTATTGATGAAATTAATAAAGTAAATGTTCCGAAAAAATAATACATTTGTATTAGTTTATTTTCTTTTTTATTAAGCGCAAAATAAGTAAAAATTCCTATGATGATTCCAAATATGGCAATTATAAATCGGCAAAAATAGCGAAAAAAACCATTTATGGTATTTTCATAATTTAGCCAATCGCAACTAAATAGGTTGTAGCCTTCAATAACAATAAATATTAAAGAGAAAAATATGACAAATCCTGCAAAAATATAACTTAAAATTTTTCCTACTTTTTTCATAATTAAAAGTTCCTTTCGTAAATATTTTTGGATAATTCGCTTGTAACGAAATCGCTAACAATAATACCTAGATTTTTGTGTTCTTTTATTTTACTTTTAATCCAATTATTGATTATTTTTGCAGTACTACCAGCATAACTTGGTGGGAATGAGTTTAAAAAATAGCATGAACTAAAATTAAGAATTAATTTATTAAGATTCTTATCGCTATAATCAAGACAATTTAAAATTTCATTTTGTTTATCCTTGATGTTTTTTACCATGTAATAATCTTGAACATGAAGATTACTTGTTTCTATATCGAACGTATTTGTGGCGAAAGAAGAATCCATGTCTAACCAACCATCATAAGCATCTAAGCCTATAGAATTATTTCGATACCTAGAAATTAAAAATATTTTCCCCCTCAAATTACCTAAATTATCTGGTATTTTGTTATTTGTATCCCAAATTGAAGAATATGTTGCTATAGTATTTTTAAGTGATTCATCAAAAGAAATAGTTGTATTCACTGGTTCGCTTTCTTCTTTGATTGATACTACAAGTGCTTCGCTAGGATTTTCTTTTAAAAATCTAGAAAAATCATTTATTACTTGCAAAAAATCTAAATTTTGATCAACTATTGAATGGACTACTTTTAATTCATTATTTCTTTGTTGTAATCTAATATCAAAAAAACGTACACCGGCATTCATTTGGTCAAAAATTGACATGTCTTGACATTTACCCGATAAATCTCCTATTGAATGGAAAGCTCCAGAATCGTGTGATCCTGGAATAGATAGCGTAGTGATTGGCGTAGCATCATCAATATTTTTCATCCAGTTTTTGCCATTATAAGTGGATGAAATGGTTGAAATCGGGAGCATACCAAAAAAAGATGCGATGCAAATTATAATTGCGATTGATGTAACAATAATTAAATGTTTATTTTTATTCATAAATTACTTTAACATTTAAATTTAAAAATAGTAAGGTCTTTTAAATATCATAATAACTAATTTTGCTTGTTTAAACGATTTTGGAATGTAAGTTTAAAATGCAAAATTTATAAAGCAAATAAGATTATGAATTAATCCATTTTTACTCTATATATGTATTTTGCTCTTGTGAACTTTCCAAAAATATATTTATTACATGCTGATTCATTATTGATATAAACATACCCGTCTTTATATTCAAGTTCTTCATTCATTGCTGGACCTGTAGTTTCATTTACAAGTTCGTTTGTTCCTAGAAAACTAATTGAAATTGGAAGAGCGAGATCTGCGATTGATAAAGTAGAAATAGTGGTTTCTAAGTTCGTTTCATAAGATATAAGTTTAGAAGGATTGATACCACTCGAAGTGCTAATAACAATTTTCCCGGTCGAAGTAATGCACATTCCTTGTGCATTGTTTAAAATTGAATAACCATAGGTAGGAAGAGGTAAGACTGTGTCACCAAGAAATGGATATGCCAAAATTAATGCGTGGTTTGTTTGTTCGCCACTTGTGAACTTGTGTGAGTCATCTGTGATATAGTCTTTTCCATCATAATATTCGCCAACATACATCATAGTTTCTGAAGCAAAACAAAAACTAGAATTAGTATGAACATCTTGATCAGAAATAATGTTTATATAATCTCCGTTGTTCGCGTTTGTTAATTCTTTCATAGAAAGTTTATAAAGTTTTTTTGCGGTAGAAATATAAGCATATTCACCATGAACAGCAATACCACCATTATGTTTTTTAAATAATTCGCCTTCATATTTTAAAGAAACATATTTAGATGTACTATCATCTTCATTAGTTATATAGACTCTAGAAGCAGAATTATCTTTCATATAACCTGCATTTAAAAAGACTTTATAATCTTTTGAATATGCTAATCCTTGCGGTATATAATTATCATTTATACCAGGAATTTTATATAGTTTTTCAGCACTTCCATAATAATCACTAAACCTTATGGAATCGTAAATTGCAATGCCTCCTACAGTTACGAGAGGAACCACAATAATAAACGATAGGATACCAAAAATGAATTTTCTTAATTTGCCCATAAAAATCTCCTTTTTTTGTTTGATATTATTATAGTAAAAAAATATTTCTTGTTTATATATGTTTCTTTAAAAAAAGAATGTTTTATTGAATGGAATATAAAAATTATTTATAAATTTTTAATAGTTCATAAATGGTTTTTAATATATATTCTTATTTCTTTTTATAATTTCATTGCAATATCCCATGCTCTCCAAATTACATCTTTTAAATTTCCTACTTTATAGCAATCTCCAACTAGACTAAATTTATTTGAAATAGGGTTTGGTTCATAGCCTATGCATGAAATTATATTATCGAATTTTAATACGGTTTCGGCTTCTTTTTTGTTTTTAACGATAATATTATCGCCATTAATTTCTTTTATTGTTGAATTTAAATAGGTTGGAACTTTATTAAGTTTGAAAAAATCTCTAAGATATGATGAATTAGCTAAGCAAACACCTCGAACTGCAATTAAATCATTTTTCATTTCTATAATAACAGGCTTTTTACCTTCATTAAATAATTTATATGCGATTTCACAACCAGTTAAAGAACCACCAACTATTACAACATTTTCGCCAACTTTGAATTTATTATTTAAATAATCAACTGCATTTATGATTGTATTATTTGTTGCGCCTTTGATTTTTAAAATCTTTGGTTTAGCACCAGTTGCAATAACTATTTTGTCTGCTCTTATTTCATTAAGATTCTTTACTTCGAAGTTGTATTTTATTTTGACATCTAATTTTTTCATTTGTAACTTGTACCAATTGATTAATGCTTTATCTTTTTCTTTAAAATCAAAGTTTGAAGCAGCAATAAAAACGCCACCTAAATCATTTGTTTTTTCATAGATTGTTGTTTTATGCCCTCTTAAAGAAGCAACCCTAGCCACCTCCATACCACCGATGCCTCCGCCAATTATGGCGATATTGAGTCTTTTATTAGATTTAACAATTTTATATTTTTTTGATTGCATTGTTTCTGCATTAATTGCACATCTACACATTCCAAGAGTATCTTTTAAAGGTTGATCATTTCCAACGCCCTCATAATGGCAAAGATTAAAACAACCATTATGACAGCAAATGCAGGGTCTAATATCTTTTTCCTCGTCATTTATTAATTTAGTAATCCATTCTGGATCTGCTAAGAATTGTCTTGCAATACCTACTGCATCAATTTTATTTTCTGCTATAGCTTTTGCGCTAAATTCTGGTTCCATTCTTCCTGCAACTACTACTGGTATTCTTACATTTTTCTTTACAATTTCGGCTTCATTAAAATTACAATTAAAAGGCATATACATAGGTGGATGATTCCAATACCAAGCATCGTAGGTTCCATTATCGCAATTTAACATATCATAACCAGCTTTTTCTAAATATTGAGCGGCTTTGATTCCTTCAATAATATCTCTTCCTACTTCAGTATATTTTTCGCCAGGTAAAGCACCTTCCCTAAATCCTTTTGTTTTTGATACAACCGAAAATCTTATAGAAACAGGATAATCTTTACCGCATTCTTTTTTAATTGAATTCAATATATCTACTGCAAATCTATATTTGTTTTCGAAATTTCCGCCATATTCATCAGTTCTATTATTACAATAATTTAATGTAAATTGATCTAGAGTATATCCTTCATGAACTGCATGAACTTCAATTCCATCTACACCTGCATCTTTACATAGTTTCGCAGTTTTACCAAAAGCATCAATAATTTCTTGAATTTCCTTTTTTGTTAAAGGTCTAGATGGAGTTTTGTCTGACCATCTATTTGGCAAATTGCTACATGAAGCTGTAATATAATCTACATTTAAAAAAGGTTTTGCAATTGTTCCTAAAAGTTTGTTTGTTGCAAGTTTTTCCATTAAAGATGTCGATGCCATGACTCTTCCAAATCCAACTGTTAATTGAACGAAAAGTTTAGCTCCGGTTTTGTGGAATGTTTTCATATAATTTTCCAATTTTTTATACTTACTCTTATTTTGGTATAACCATTTTCCACCCATAACATCCTTGATAGGTGCAATACCAGGAAGAATAAGTCCAGCATTATTTTTTGCTACTTTTAGGAGCAATTTTGAAGCCTCATTATCAAAATGATTTGGTTCCATGAAACCAAATAAACATGTTCCACCCATTGATGTCATAACTATTCTATTTTTAATTTCAACATTTCCAATTTTCCAAGGCGTAAATAGAGAATTATATTTTTGTTGCATTTGTTTTTATCTCCCGTAATTAATTGGCTTTTTAATTATAAATAAAATTAAAAGTAAAGTGTTATAAAATAATATTCCATATATGCATTTTGAAACTATAATCTGCATAATTTTCTTTTGTGACTCAATTTACATTTTTCAGAATTTTGCATTTGAAAAAAAGTAAAAATAATTTTATCTACATTTATTTATTAAACTTTTTATGATAATATTAATTCGATTTTCGGAATTTACAGTAGTTAGTATAAATACTAACTAAGATTGTTATACTGTTTAATTCAGAAATTATTAAAAAGGGAGAAAGAATATGGGTGTAAAAATTGTTGAAACATCTTTAAGAGATGGTCATCAATCTTTGTTTGCTACTCGTATGACTACACCAGAGATTTTAAGTGTTGCCCAATATCTAGATAATGCTGGTTATTATGCTATTGAGATTTGGGGCGGTGCAACCTTTGATGCTTGTATGAGATTTTTAAACGAAGATCCATGGGAAAGACTTAGAGAGTGTAAAAAACTATTTAAGAAAACAAAGTTACAAATGTTATTCCGTGGTCAAAACATTTTAGGTTATCATCATTACGCTGATGATGTTGTCGATATGTTTGTAAAGAAATCTATCGAAAATGGTATTGATGTAATTCGTGTTTTTGATGCATTAAATGATATTCGTAATCTTGAGACAGCTGTTAAATCAACTAAAAAGTATGGAGGAGAATGCCAAATAGCTTTGAGCTATACAACATCACCTGTTCATACGGTAAGCTATTATTGTAAACTTGCTAAAAAGGTAGAAGAGTTAGGAGTTGATTCAATTTGTATTAAGGATATGGCAGGAGTTTTGCTTCCTGATACAGCTTACGAATTAATTACTAAATTAAAGCAAACTGTAAAAGTTCCTATTGAATTGCATAGTCACTGTACTGGTGGAATTTGTGAAATGACTTACTTGAAAGCAATTGAAGCAGGAGTTGATATTATTGATACTGCTTTGAGTCCATTAAGTAATGGAACTTCTCAACCATCAACTCAAGCATTCAATTATGCTTTAAGAGGAAGCAAATATGATCCTAAACTTGATGAAGACTTGCTTAATAAAGCAAGTGCTGAATTAAGTAAAATTAAAGATAAATATTTAGAAAATGGGTTATTAAATCCTAAAGTTTTATCAGTTAATGCTAATATTTTGAAATATCAAGTTCCTGGCGGTATGTTAAGTAATTTGATGAATCAACTTAAAAAACAAAATGCTATGGATAAATATGATGAAGTATTAAAAGAAGTTCCTAACGTTAGAAAAGACTTAGGTTATCCTCCTTTAGTTACTCCTCTTTCACAAATGGTTGGTACTCAAGCTGTTTTAAATGTACTTACAGGTGAAAGATATAAGATGGTTCCACAAGAAATTAAAGATTATTTACATGGTTTATATGGAAAAGCTCCAGCAAAAGTGAATCAAGAAGTTTTGCATAAAATTATTGGCGATGACAAGATTATCACTTGTAGACCAGCAGATAATATCGCTCCAGAATTTGAAGCACTTAAAGAAAAATATAAAGATTTAGCAAAATGTGATGAAGATGTTTTGTCGCTTGCTCTTTTTGAAAGTGTTGCAACTAAATTCTTAAGCGAAAAATATAATAAAAATAAGGAAGAAGATTCTGTTGAAGAATTCAACATTGTCTTTTAATAAAAAATTATGAATATATTAGGACATGATATCGGATTAGGCAATGCAGCGATTTATTCTCTTGTAGCAATTGTTCTTGTCTTTGCAGTTTTAATTATTTTAATCGGTATTACTTATTTGGTTTTCAAGTTATTAGATCTTTTTGAATCGAGAAAGAAAAATGGCGTTGAATCAAAAAATATTGAAGAAAAAAGTAATAAACCTGTTGAAATTGATGATGAAGATAAGATGGTTGCAGTACTAGTTGCATCAATTGATTATCGAAATGAAATTAAAAAAGATGTTAAAGTTGTTAGTGTAAAAGAACTTAATTAAGGAGTAATTATTTTATGAAAAAATATAAAGTTAAAGTTAATGGAAAACTTTATGAAGTTGAACTTGAAGCTGTTGAAGAAGTTAAAGGAGCTGTAGAAGCGCCAAAAAATGAAGTTAAAGAAGAAGTCAAGAAGGAAGTTTCAATCCCAAGTGGTGGTAAAGAAGTTTTAGCTCCAATTGGTGGAAGTGTTATTAAAGTCAACGTTAAGGTTGGTGACACCGTTAAAAAAGGTCAATGTTTAGTTATTATTGAAGCTATGAAACTTGAAAATGAAATTCCTGCTCCAGTTGATGGGAAAATTACAGCAGTTAATGTAAATAAAGGCGCTATTGTTAATACGAAAGATTTATTAGTTGTTATAGGTTAATTTTATGTGGGATACTATAGTAGATATTGTTAATGGTATTCTTAGCGAATCTGGATTTGCAAGTTTCTTCACAAATGGTGGTTGGAAGAATCTAATTATGATAGTTATAGCATGTGTATTATTATTCTTAGCTATCAAAAAACAATATGAACCATACTTGCTTATTCCTATTGCTACTGGAATGCTTCTTGTAAATTTATGCCCTTCAATGATGGTTGGATATGACCGTGAAACAGGGGCTTTCTTAGGCGATGCTGGATTATTTGACTATCTTTATTTAGGCGTTAGATATGAAATTTATCCATGTCTAATATTTTTAGGAATTGGTGCCACAACTGATTTTGGTCCGTTAATTGCTAATAAAAAGACTATGTTGCTTGGTGGAGCTGCTCAAATTGGTATTTTTGCAAC
>CAZSMV010000038.1:0-1494 GCA_964608215.1 uncultured Staphylococcaceae bacterium | reverse complement strand
TAATGATAAATAAAAAACAAAAACTTATTAGGAGCATTGCAAAAATGGCAATGCTCCTTGCTTTATTAATTGTCGCAAGTTATATAAATATTAGTGTAGGTCTTTTAAAATTCACACTTCAATTACTTGCAGTATTTTTGATTGGTTTTTATTCTTCAATTTTTGAAGCGATGATTATCTTGGTTTTATATATTTGCCTTGGTCTAGTTGGTTTACCAGTTTTTGCAAATTTCGGTGGTGGAGTTGCTTATCTTGTAAATCCTACGTTTGGTTTTGTTTATGGATTTATTCCTGGTGTCTTGATGATGTTTTTAATCAAAAATGTATTTAAAAATTTTGAAAAATTTAAAATTTTTAAATACATTTTGATGTGTGTTTCGTGTTTATTTATTGTTTATTTTGTAGGTTTTATTCATGGATATTTTGTTATGAATTATTACCTAAATAAAACTTATGATTTTTATAATTTATTAATGTTATTTATTGTCCCTTATATACCATTTGATTTAATTAAAATAGGAGTTGCTGTTGTTACAAAACTAGCACTAGATAAAATTTATGGAGTTAAATTATCTAAAATTTAAAGAAATAGATTCAACAAATCTTTATCTAAAAAAGAATTATGATAAATTGCCAAACAGGACAATTTTACAGGCAGATTTTCAAACACATGGAAGAGGCAGATTTTCAAGATCTTTTGAAATTGAAGAGGGGAAAGGCCTTATTGAATCAATATTGCTCAAAGATGATTTTGCATTCGATAACTTCGAACTTTTGTCGCTTATGACGGGTGTTGCATTATGCAAAACCCTTGAAATATATGGACTTAATCCAAAAATAAAATGGCCAAACGATGTATTGCTTAATAACAAGAAAGTTAGTGGAATTCTTTTAGAAAGCGTAATTCAAGAAAAGATGGAGGCTCTAATAATTGGAATAGGGGTAAATATTAACCAAGATTTTTTTCCTAAAGAATTAAGCAATGCAATTTCTTTAAAAATGATCTTAAAGAAAGAAATTTCTATAAATGATTTTTCTAAAACCTTCAATAAAACCTTTAATATGATGTATGAAAATTTGAAATTCAAAAATGAAAAAGAATTCATTATGTATGCAAAAAATAAAAATATTTATAAAAATAAATACGTAAATGCATCTATTAATGGAAATTTGGAGACCGTATTTGTTTTAGATATTTTAGATAATGGTCATTTATTAGTTAAATATAATAATCGAGAAATTGAAGTAAAAAGTGGAGAAATTAGTTTCCATTGTTGTTAAAATAAAAGAGATATGAAACCTGAAGAGCAAAAAAGAAAAACAAACAACTATAGATATAAAAATCGTTACAAAACTGGTGAAGATATTGATATGTTACGAGAAAATAATTACGAAAGATCTCGTGAAAGAACTCAATATGAAGAAAATGTTTGTGATAAATCTATTGATGGTGCATAACAAAAGATGGAATTAAGCCATCTTTTGTTATTTATT
>CAZSMV010000037.1:0-9552 GCA_964608215.1 uncultured Staphylococcaceae bacterium | reverse complement strand
CCAGCAAGAATGTCCACAAAAAAGAGAGTTAATAGTTTAAATATAACTGATGGTTTTATATGTTTTTCAACTTTATTTGAATATAAAACAGTCATTACAATACTGAATACAAATTTTATAAAACAAATACCACTGAAAAAAAATGCTATATATATTTTATTAGGAGTTCTGCCTAAAGCATTGCATATTAAAAATACAAATATTGTCCAAATTGCAGAAAATATGCAACCAATAATCATGAATACTTGTGCAGCAATTTGTAAACCATTGGCTTTTACTTTTTTATTGTTCTCCATAATTAGCTCCAAAATTATTATATACTATTTCTGATAGGCCTATAATAGAAAGCATTTTAATAGTGTAAAATAATTAATGTCATTCTTTTTAAGAAATTTTAAGTAAGTATTTATAAATTTTGATATCATACTATTTAGGAGTTTTTTAAGTTTATGAAGTTAGGTATTATAGGACAAGGAGCTGCTGCATTATTCTTATCTTTAGTATTAGTAAAAGAAAATAAAAATATAGAAATTACTATTTTTGATAAGAACGATAGAATTTTTAAAAAACTATATGCAACTGGAAATGGAAAATGTAATTTAGCAAATTTTAATATTACTGATAATTCCTATAACGATAAATTTGCTCAAGAATTAATTAAGGAATATGATGCTAATTCACTTATTTCTTTTTTAAAAAATTTTGGAGTTTTAACAAGAACAATTAATAATGATTTTGTTTATCCATATTCTTTAAGTGCAAGAGCTTTAGTTGATTACTTAATTGAATATCTTAAAAATAATAATGTCCATTTTAAAAACGATGCAAGCATCATTAATTATAAAGTTAAAAAAGACAAAATTATTGTTATTTCCAATGTTAATGATGAATTTATTTTTGATAAAGTTGTAATTGACACTGGAGGAAAATCTTCTTTAAATCTAGGTACTGATGGATCTTTTTTTGATGTGTTAATTAAGCATAAGTATAAAGTTTCTAATTTATATCCTGGGCTTGTCCCGATTATGGTTAAAGAAAAAATTAAAACATTAGAAAATGAAAGAATCAAAGTTTTAGCAACTTTGATTTATGAAGAAAAAGTAGTTTATAAAGAAGAAGGTGAAGTTATTTTTAAAAAAGATGCAATTAGTGGAATTGCAATGATGAATTTAGCATCTATTATTGCAAGAAGCAATTTTGAAAATTTTGATAACATTTCTATTTCATTAGATTTTGCAAAAGATTATTCGCTTGATGAATTAGTTGAAATGTTTAATAAATTTAATACAGGGAAGTTACCATTTTTATATGGATTCTTTTCAAAAAATATAGCTGATTATATTTATAGAAGTGTAAACATAGTAAACAAAACTAGAATCTTTAATAAACATGAAATTAGCGAAATTGCTTTTAAAACTAAGTATTCACTTTTTAAATTTAAAGAATTATATCCATTTACCTCCTCGCAAGTAACAGTTGGTGGCGTTTTGCTTGATGAAATAAATAAGGAAACATTTGAATCTAAAAAAGAGAAAAATGTTTATTTACTTGGCGAAGTTTTGAATTTGGATGGACTTTGTGGTGGATATAATATTTCTTTATGCTATGCTGAAGCTATGGTTGCTTATAAAGCAATAATAAAAGATTTATAAATTATAATTTTCAATTTTTAAAGTTTCTAAATCTATTTTTTTGAATTGATAAGTTAAAGAATTATTGTTCTTTTCATCAATATTTATAATTAAAAATGTTCCAAAATTTGTTGCTCTAGGTCTAGTTAAACTTCCGGGATTAAAGATATATGTGTCATCAATTTTCTTAAAAAAAGGAATATGCGTATGCCCAATTATAAATATTGCAGCGTTTTCTTTTTTAAGATAATTTAAAGTATCATTTATGAAAAAATAGTTGTTACCATGCTCCATATGTAACTTTCCGATTGGTGTATTAATATTAATTTTACTAGGCGCATCATAGCTATAATCACAATTGCCTTTTACATATCTATAAAGATGCATCATATAATCAGGGATTTGATAATCTCCAGCATGTAAAAATAAATCTGCATCTTTATTTGTTTCATATACTCTATTTAAAAACAAAGTATCGCCATGTGTATCGCTAACCACAACAATTTTCATATGATTAATAATATTACAAATTAAATTAATTTGATTCTTTTTCTTGATTCCTTTTTGCTAAGTTAAATGCAATTAAAATCATTACAACCATTAATATAACAAATAATAGGAGATAGATTGGCATAATTTTAAAACCTATAGCATTTCCAATTAAACCAAAAAGTGGAGGCATAAATGTTGTTCCAACATAAGCGCTTGCCATTTGAATTCCGATAATCGCTCCAGAATTTTCTTTTCCAAAATTAAAAGGAGTTGAGTGAATAATGCAAGGATAAATTGGACCTGAACCGAAACCAATTATAATAAATGCAATAATCGCAACTATATATGAATTAAATGGCAAAAGTAGTGTAATAATTCCTAAACCCAAAATTGTTGATCCAATCAAAATCATTTTTTTATCGCCAAGTTTTTCTGTGACAAAACCACTTACAAATCTACCAAGAGTAATGCCAATTAAGAAAAGAGAAGCAAACGTAGCCGCTCTATCTTCGGTAATACCTATTACTTCCACAAAGTAAGTGCTTGCCCATTGCATTGCTGTTTGTTCAGCAGCACAATAAGCAAAAAATCCAATTAAAAGAAATGGAACTCCTTTTATTTTTAAAGCACTTAATATGCTAATATTTTTCTTTTCTTCTCTTGCAGGTGCTTCGTTAATTTTCCAGACTGGTAAGGTTATAAGCAAAAGAAGAGCTATACCAAGCTGAACAAAACCAACAATTCTATAACCATTATTCCAAGTGGATGTGCTTAAAGCGTAACCCATTATTAAAGGACTAATAATAGCCCCTGTTCCCCAAAAACAATGTAGCCAACTCATATGTTTGGCTTTGTAGTGCAAAGCAACATAATTATTTAAGGCTGCGTCAATTGCCCCAGCACCTAAGCCATAAGGGATTGCAAATAAAGCTAACATCCAAAATTGATTGGAAAACGAAAATCCAAAAAGAGCTATAACAGTTAAAAAGACGCTAATTACTGTTACAATTCTTGTTCCTAATTTATTTGTTAATCTATTTGATAAAAGACTAGAAATAATTGTTCCAAAAGAGATTATCATTGTAATAATTCCCATAGATGAATAGGAAACATTTAATTCATTATGCATTACTGGCCAAGCAGATCCTAAAAGCGAATCTGGTAAACCTAAACTAATAAAAGCTATATAGATAAGTATTAATAGAAATGTATACATATTTGTTACCTCAAATCAACAAAAGAAAATATATCATTTTTAGGTTATCTTTTCATCTAGTAAATAAAGTGAGGATTCGTTTGTTTTGCTTAAAAATACTAGAAGTGAAAAAAACGATTCTATGGATTGAAAACCATTTTTGAATATTATGCTTCTTAAATGATAGTATCAATTACAAGTGTAAAAATTGGAAGTGTAATAATTGATAAAATAGTTGATATGATAACAACTCCAGCCGATACATCTTCATTGTAATTAAATTTAATTGCAAATATTGAAGTTATTGCTGCAGAAGGCGTTGCCATTAAAATAAAGGCTATTTTTAAAACATCTTTTGAAATTGGCAGGAAAGACAATAAATAAGTAACTCCTAGACAAACTATCGGAATAAATAGCAATCTTAAAACTACATTTATCCAAACATATTTGTTTTTTAAAACACTTACTACATTGCTGGATCCAATTATCATTCCCGTTACAATCATTGATAAAGGAGTATTCATATTGCCAAGTAAACTAAGTGGAGTTTTAATGATATTTGGGATTTGAATTTGAAAAATAAATATTAATAGTCCTATTATTAATGAATAAATAATAGGTGTTTTCAATATCGAAATTAACGTTGATTTTATGTTAAATGTTTTAGAAACCACCATGTAACCGATTGTCCAAAGTAAGATATTGAATAGCGATAAAAATCCTGAAGCATAAATTACACCAATATCACCAAATAATGCTTGGATTAACGGAATTCCCATATATGAAGCATTTGAAAACATAAGTGCAAACATTAATATAGGTTTATCACTAGTCTTATATTTTATAGTTATTAAAAAAGTTAACCCTATTCCTAAAAATAGCAAAATAAATGAAACCAAAAACGACCATAAAAGATTATCTAAAATAGTTTTATCATAAGAAACAACAAAAGAATTTATAATCATTGCTGGAACAACAACATAAACTAAAATATTTGATAATGATTTCTTAGAATCTTTGCTTACAAGTTTTGTTTTAACTAAGATGAATCCTAAGACAATCATGATGAACATAATTGCCACTTGTTCTAATGAAATTAGTGCGAGTTCCATAATGCAAATATTATAAACTTATGCATTAGATTTTAAATTAAGTACAATTGTGCTTTTAGCATAGAAAAAGTGGCATGTTCACTTTTGAATCAACAAAAGTGAACATATAATCAAATAAAAATCATTTATGAACTAGAATTTCATAAATGATTTAGGTTAATCTTGATGAGAATTTTTATATGCCTCTTTAATATCGTTAGGAAGATTATTTGGAATCATTTCTTTAATTTTACTTTCGTCACCATCTTTTATAAGGGTTTTATAATACCAAGTTTTAAATTTAAGCATATCTAAAGCTTTATTCATTCTTGCAATTTCATTTTCTACATGTTCTTTTTGTTTAGTTATTAAATCTAACCTTTTTTGATATGATGAAGGACCTTCTTTGCACCATTCCATAAATAACTTTATTTCTTTTATTTCTAAACCTGATTTTTTTAAACATTCAATAACTCTCAAAGTTTCTATTTCATTATCACTAAATTTTCTAATCCCTGATTCTCTTTTTAGATTAGGGAATAGTCCATTCGAATCATAATATCTCAATGTAGAAATAGGTAAATTAAACATTTTTGAGATTTCACCAATTGAATACATTTTTAACTCCTTAAAAAACAAAAAACTTGACCTAAAGTGAAGTTTAGGTTGTATTCTAAGTGTAGCAATAAATGATTATTGTAACAAGAGTTATATTTTGGAGGACTTAAGATGGAAAGACCATATATTATATGTCATATGATGATGTCGGTTGATGGAAGAATTGATTGTGCAATGACAGAAAATTTACCAGGAGATGAATATTATAAAACTTTAAATTCTTTAGATACTTCTGCAAGTTTAATGGGAAGGGTTACAGCTGAAAAAGAAATGGCTAATGGTCATTTTAAAAGCAATAATTCATTATCTATCAATAAAGAAACTTTTTATAAAGCAAGAAATGCAAAAGGATATGAAATAATAACCGATACTAAAGGTATTTTGCTTTGGGATGATTATAAAGATAATAACGAAGAAGCTTTGTTAATAGTAACTAGTGAAGAAGTTAAAGAAGATTATCTAGATTATTTAAAAAGTAAAAATATTTCTTATATTTCTGTTGGAAAAGAAAAGATAAATTTAAAGAGAGCTATGGAAATTCTTTATGAAGAATTTAATGTAAAAAGAATGGCTTTATTAGGTGGAGGAACCATAAATGGTGGGTTCTTAAAGGAAGGTTTAATCGATGAAATAAGCATTCTTATTGGGGCCGGTATTGATGGAAGAAAAGGAATGGGTTCTGTTTTTGATGGTTTACCAATGGATAGCGATGTATATCAATTACAACTTTTAAGTGTAGAGTCATATAAGAGTGGTGCAGTTTGGATTAGATATAAAACTAAATAAGTCAAGGAGCTAGAAAATATTATGGATAAAGAAAAAATGATTAAAGACTTAGGCGGCGGTAATGTTTTTCCAATTGGCGAAAAGAATACAGCCTATGCTAAGTATTTCACTGGTGAATGCTATTTAAATATGCTTACAACTGAAAGAGTTCCAGTTGGTTTAGTAACATTTGCTCCTAAAACAATCAATGCTTTTCACATCCATCATAAAGGAGGACAAATTTTACTTGTAACTGGAGGAAGAGGTTGGTATCAAGAAGAAGGAAAAGCTGCAAGAGAACTTAAAGCAGGAGATGTTGTAAATATTCCGCCAGAAGTAAAGCATTGGCATGGCGCTGCAAAAGATAGCTATTTTCAGCATATTGCAATTGAAGTTCCAAAAGAAGGATCATCAACTGAATGGTTAGAATTTTTAAGCAAAGATGAATACAATAAATTGCCATAGTTAAATGGATTTTAATAATAGAGTTAATAAATATTTAATGAAGTAGTTTTTATGGAGATATTATGAATCAAAATTATATAAGATTAAATGACGGTAATAAAATTCCACAATTTGGTCTTGGAGTCTATTTAATTCAAGGTGATGACAAAACAGAAAAAGTGTGTTTAGGAGCATTAAAACTAGGCTACCGCCATATTGATACAGCTCATGCATATCAAAATGAACGAGGTGTAGGAAAAGCTGTTAAAAAGAGTGGTATTAAGCGTGAAGAAATTTGGATTACATCAAAACTTTGGCCTAGTGAGTATGGAGAAGGAAAAACATTAATTGCAATAAAGAAAATGCTTGAAAGACTTGGTACTTCATATATTGATTTACTTTTATTGCATCAACAATTTGGTGATTATGTTGGTGCATGGAAAGATATGGAGCGTGCAGTTGAACTAGGACTAGTAAAATCTATAGGTATTAGCAATTTTAATGAAAATTTAGATGATTTTTTACTTCATGCAAAAATAAAACCATCAGTTATTCAAGTTGAATGCCATCCTTATTTTGCTCAACATGACTTAAAAAAGAAACTTTTGCCTTATGGAACAACCATTGAAAGTTGGTATCCTCTTGGACATGGAGATTCAGTTTTACTTAATGAACCAATATTTGTAAAGCTTGCCAAAAAATATCATAAAACTACTGCGCAAATAATTTTGAGATGGCATATTCAAGAAGGAAATATTGTTTTTCCTAAATCAACTAATATTCAACACTTGAAAGAAAATATTGATATATTTGATTTTGAACTTTCTATTGAGGAGATGGATGAAATTTCAAAATTAGATTGTGGCAAAAGATATTTTACTCTTAGTTTAGAAGAACAAGAAAAATTCTTGTCTGCATTTAAAGTTGTAGATTAAAAAGCTAATTGAAATTAACGAATAACATTAAAGAATATAAAAGGTCTATAAAATGAAAAAAATAAAACAAACTGCTGGAAGAGATTCTTTAGGAAAATTTGCACCTGAATTTGCTCATTATAATGATGATGTTTTATTTGGAGAAAATTGGAACAATGAAGATATCGATACAAAAACAAGATGTATTATTACTATTGTTTCTTTGATATCTCAGGGAATTACTGACTCTTCTTTGAAATTTCATTTAGAGAATGCTAAAAAGAATGGAGTATCAAAAAAAGAAATTTCAGCAATTATAACTCACGTTGCTTTTTACGCTGGATGGCCTAAAGCATGGGCTGCCTTTATATTGGCTAAAGAAATTTGGAAAAAAGAAAATAATTAAATTCATAAATGCGTCAATTAAGAGTTGGCGTATTTTTAATGTTTTAATTTGATTATTTAGCCTTTATAATTTTTTCATGAATAAAAATAAAATTAAAAATTTAGTAGGAGTAGATTCTAGACAATTAGAGCTAATTGAAAAATATTATTATCTAGATAGAGAAAAGAAACTTATTGATGTTGATTTAAATTATGATTCTGTAGATGATATTTTAGATAAAGCAATTGGAAACCCTATGAATCCACAATTTTCGAAAGATGTTTTACAAACAATTGATTATATAATTGCAGATATTCCAACTGGCTATAAGGTAAACGTAAATTTTGTTTTAAAAGATTATAAAAATTATGACCCAAAAGTTTTAATGGATACTTTTAATAATACACTTGAACTTAGAAGATATAGTTCAAGAAAAAGAAAATTAAATAAACATGTCTTTTCTGGGATCTTAATTTTTATTGGTATTTCAATTTTACTTTTAATGATTTTTTTGAAGAATTACTCTAAAACTTTTAGTGCAATTCAACAAGATATCATGACTGAAGTTCTTGATATTACTGCATGGGTTTTTATTTGGGAAGCAATTACTTTACTTTTTCTTGATAATGGAAGTGATACTAAATTTGCAATTGAAATTAGAAGAAAAGTTAATCAAATTTCTTTTTATACTGATAAAGAAGAAACACCATTACTTTGCGAAGAAAACAAAGAAATATTTAAAAATTGGGAAAGTGTTTCTAGACTCAAAACATTTAGCAAATATTTACTTTTGGTGACAAGCATTGCTTATTTAGTTTTGGCTGTATACCTTATTTATGATTTGCTTGCTAAAACTGTCTTCATGGAACCTATAATGATAGTTCCAAAAATTATGTTTGTTGCTTTTGCTTTATTTGGGATGAGTATATTTGCTGGTATTTGCGGGATTAAGATATTTTTAAATAAACCAGTAAAACACTATAATTTGTTAGGTATTTATTCGATTTTTACTTTTTTCAGTTTTATTGCAACAGTAATAATTTCTATAGTTAATAAAGATACAACTATTTTATCTTCTTCAATTTGTTCAATGATTGTTGGTTTTCTTTATAGTATTGCCTTTTTTAGTGAAAAATATTCAAAGTAGATTTCGTTATGTATAAATATGTAGTTTGTGATTTAGATTGAACTTTGCTAAATGACAAACAAAGATTAGGTTTAAGGACACTTGAGACCTTGGATTTAATGTATCAACTTAATAAGTCTTTAATTATTGCAACTGAAAGATCATATTTTTTAATTCCAAATGAACTTTTTGAAATTAAATGTTTGAAATATCTTATTGGATGCAATGGTGCAGTTACATACGATAAATTGCATAATAGAACCATATACGAAAACTTTCTTGGGAAAGAACTTAGTCTTAAAATTGTTGAGGCCACAAGTGATTTAGAACTCTCTATTCAATTATTTTTTCTTGATGAAATAATCGCAAACAATACAAAAATTAATAATGAAATGTTAGATATTTTTGTCGAATCTTATGGTTTGAAAATAAAAAAATAAGTTCTGATATTATGAAAACCATAATTGAATCAAACAAAAATGTTCTTAAATTGATATTTTGGCGAAGAAAAAATATCAAAAAAAGCTTATAAGAAGCTTCATTTAGATAATTCTTTTGAAGTAACGTTATGTGATTTAACAAATATAGAAATCACTAAGAAAGATTCTACTAAAGGTAAAGCCCTAAAAAGGTTGATAAAATATTTAAATATAAATAGAGAAGATGTTCTTTGTTTTGGTGGTTCAGGAAATGATTTATCAATGAAATTCGAAGGTTTTTCATATATGGCTCTTAATAATGCAAGCATGGATGTAAAAAATAAAGTCGATTATATTATAGAAAGCAACTTCGATGATGGGGTTACAAAAGAGATTGACAGGTTAATAAAAAATAAAAATTTTATTTTAATTATTTTCTTTAAATTATTAATTTTTGAAACCATAAATGATT
>CAZSMV010000036.1:0-9606 GCA_964608215.1 uncultured Staphylococcaceae bacterium | reverse complement strand
TTAATGAAGTTGATTCTTATAATATCACTGAAAATGATGAAAGAATTAAAATAGAGTTTGATAAAATGTTTTGTTTTGATGATGAAGACAATATTGATTTAGTTGGCTTAGAAAATGAAAATTCAAAAAGCGATGTTGCAATAGTCCAATGTGAAATCGACTATGTAAGAGATAAAGATACAATATTTTTTAATTGTAAAGGAACAAAAAACGAAGAAATCACAAACTTATTAGATTCAATACCAGCATTAGCTTCGTTTAATAATGAAGGGGAAGCAGATTGCTTATTATCTTATAATGGCGAATCTCATTTTCTTTCAACATTAATTGATTTAGATATTATTGAAAATACATGGTGGAATTTTGGCGATTGGTGGGATTCTGTTTGTAAGAGCTTTAAGTCATGGCTAGAAGGACGTGTTGAAAAAATTAAAAGTTTTTGTAGAACTTTATGCAAAGTGGGGCAAGAAATTAGCCAGTTTTTGCTTGGCGAAGAAAACGCTGCTGCATTAGGCGCTTATTTTTTAAATATGTCATCTGATGAAGAAGGAATATATCATGCAAATTTCGATTGCTGGCAACAATATTTTGGTTACACTGATCTTTATGATTTAATCTTTGATTGTGCAACAAGTATGTTAAGTCATAAATTTGAATTTGATGTAAATAATGATGGCTATAATGACCATGTTTTATGGGCTTGGAAAGGCGATTATTTAAATCTTGGAGCAGGTGCTGAACTTGGCATTTATGAAAAATGGGATTATGATTCTTCAATATGGAAAGTTAATAAAAATGATGCAATGAAAATGACATTAAAGTTAGACCACAAAAATAAAGGAACATTATTTGATTGGAAACCAACAAATAGACAATGGTGGATTACTGGTTTTGATTATAAAACTCAAAATGTAGTGAGAGAAGATTTGACTGCAACATACACCGTTCAATTTAATAGTTCGAATTACTATAATTCTTTTAAAAACCAAAATGATATAAAAAAATATTGGAGTTTCAACTCAAACATGAGTGCTAAATTAATTTTTTAGGACAAATAAAATGCTTAAAAAAATCATTGCGAAATATTTAGTAACATCTTTTATTTTATTGTTAGCTACTTCTTGTATTAAAACAAAAGAAGATGGAGAAGTGGCTAGGGAACTTGCTGAAAGTTTTGTTTTAACAATCGATGAGAAAAATACTTCCAGTCTTAAGAATTTGTTCTCAAAAGAAATAACTAGTTCAATCGAAACTTTTGATACTGACATAACTCAGCTCTTCGAATATTATAAAGGAACCTCAACTCTTAAAAAATTCAGAACGAATGTTGTTACTAATGGCGTGCAAGATGAATTAAAAACCAAATATTATGAAATTTCATATGATATAACCACCAATATAGATGTTTATAGAATGTATTTTTTATGGTACATAACTTATTCATTAAATGAAGATTTAGTTGGTTTATGGTGTTTTTATATTATTAGATTTGAAGATGATATTGATAAAGATAAAATATATTTTGGTGATCAATATGAAACTCCTGGAATAAATATAGGAAAAGTTTGGTCTTATGATGATAGGTTTGAATAGATTTATTTGATATAATCACCAAATTTTCTGAATGAATTAAAATTATAATAGTGGAGTATTTATGAAAACAAACATAATAAAAGAATGCTTATTAAAAAAGAAATTTGTTTTGCTGTTATATTGCTTACTTGCTTTAATACTTGAAGCATCACAAATTGCAATTGCCTATGTTTTACAAAGAGTAATTAATCTTGTAGAAAATTATTCTTTGAATGAATTAGTTTTTATTATTGTGTTAGTTTTAGCAACTACCTTAACATTTTTCTTATCAGCATTTCTAGTTAGTTTAGTAGAATCCAAACTTATCCAAAGCTTTAAAGATGAACTATACAATAATATCTATAATCATGTTTTAAATTTAGATTTCAATAACTTCAATAAACATGATAATTCTTTTTATGTTTCTTTAACCATTAACGATGTACCATCACTTGTTAATAATTATTTAGAATCTATATTATATTTATTAAGTGCATCTTTTAAGTTTACTTTATCTATTATTTATCTTATTTATATTTCGCCAATTATTGCTTTATTAATATTTGTAACGTCTTTAATAATTTCATTATTCCCAGTATTTTGTTCAAGAAGATTAAGATTAAAAAGAAAAGAATGTATAGATGCTAATGAAATATTTGTAGATAAAGTTAGTGAGTTTTTTAGTTTCTTTCCAATAGTTAAAATCTATAAGATCTATGATTATGAAAAAGATAATGTAATGAAAGATACATTTAATAACAACGCTAAAGAATCCAAATTTAGTATAAGTTCTGGACTAGTACAAACAATTACAATTGTATTATCTTATTTAGCACAAATTTCTGTATTTGTTGTTGGTGCTATTTTGTCCATTAATAATAAATTAGATGTTGCAGGACTAGTTGCATCTGTTCAAGTTTCAGGATACGTTGTATCTACTATTACAATAATAATTAATTCTTTAGGAATGATTATATCTTCTAAACCTTTAAAAGAAAAAATAAATAATTTCTTTTCTCTTCAAAATATTGAAGGAAAGAAGAGTAACAAAAATAAAGAACTTAAAACATATGAAATAAGTACTAATAATTTAAGTTTTAAATATGATAATAAAGTAATCTTTAATAACTTAAATATAAATATTAAGTATGGAGAAAAAGTACTTATTCTAGGTGAATCTGGATCAGGAAAAACAACTTTATTAAAAACCTTACTAGGAATGAATAATCAATATGAAGGAAGTATTAAATATGGTGGAATTAATTTAAAAGACATTAATTCTAATTTATATAATTATTGTCTTTTAGTTCCTCAAGAAAACATGGTCTTCCATGATTCAATTAAGAACAATATCTTATTAGGTTATGACTACAATGAAGAAGAACTAAATAAAATAATAGAACTAGTAGAACTTACTAACTTTATAAATAATAGTGAAAATGGAATTAATTCTATTATTAAAGATAATGGTAAAAACATAAGTGGAGGAGAAAGACAACGTATGGGTTTAGCAAGAGCTTTAATAAGAAAACCTAAGATTTTATTTTTAGATGAATCTTTCTCTTCTCTTGATAACGAAACTTCTAACTTAATTAAAAATAGATTATTAAAACTACCAATAACTATTATTGAAGTTTCCCATAATAATTACGATAAGAATATGTATGATTTAGTTCTTGATTTTAATGAAGTGAAGAAGTGGTAGTTAGTCTTCTATAGTAAGATTTAAAAAGAATGCCGCCTTGATTGGCGGGGGCGGATAGATCCACCGGGTTTAAAGAGTGAATTAAAGACTATACTATGTCAGATTTTGATTGATATTTTATTGACATGTAATAGAATAAATCAAGGAGTAGTTTGTTTATAAACTTGTTGGAATAAAAGGCGAAGAATAGAAAAAAATAAGATTCAATATGATTAAAGCTGATGGAGTATATGTTGATTCATTAAATGTTTATACAATTCTTGTAAGAAAAGTAAATATCTATAATAAGAAAAATGGGAAATTAATTAAATCAATAAAGGTTAAAAATCCTTCTCATATAATAACTGATTTTAGTATTGATGCTTTAGTAATTACAACAACTAAAAGCGATGTATTAATATTTTCATTAAAAACTTATGAATTGAAATTTGCTATTAGAATGCAAACAGAAATTGATAAAATGCTATACGACAAGGTGAATCACGATCTATATTGTGCTTTTGTCGATTTGTGTAAAGACGAATGCAAATTTTATAAAATTAATTTAGAGAGTAGAGGCTATCATGAAATATCGACGGGTAAATTGATTTGGCAACAACCATTTAATGTCGATGAAAAAAGTGTTTTTGTTTTTTGCAATTATATAACAGGTTATGCAACTAATCAGTATTTTATAAATGAATATGATAAGACTAATTTGACTTTAATTAGTTCTTCAAAAAATGTTACTAAATTAACAAATCTAGAAATTTTAGATGAAGAATGGTGTTCAAATGTTTGGGATGGATTTGAAAATATTAAAACTGGGGAAGTTGTTTTATATAAAGATATAGGATTAAATGAAGAATGTTATTATATTACAAAAAAAATTAATGACTATTTTATTGTTTCTAACCATAAAAAAACATATTTACTTACTAATGATTTTAAAATAATCAAAATTTATACTGAATATGATTTTAAAAATTATATTCATGATGCTGCAATAGATGATGAATACGTATATTTAGTTAAAGGTACTCACTTATTTCTTGACAAATTGTGAATATGAATTGGTTAAAAAATAAGATTCATTATCACTTTTAATTGGTAAGTATTGAATTTTTTACATAAATACTAAATTTTATTTGTTCTTTAAAACATAAATAGTTACTCATTGTAATAAAATGGTTTGCTATGGGATTAGGGTTATTTTTGCAATAAGATGCTTTGTATTGCTAAATATAGAAAAACCGAAATTCAGCATGATCATTGTAATTGGTGCTTCTACAAACAATAATGTTGTATTGATAATTTTTAAAATATATTAAAAATGTTATAATTCTTTGAAACAAAATTGTGAATAGAAATAGGGGTTAAGTTGTGGGAAATAAAAAACAAATTAAATCAAGGGAAAGAGTAACTGAACATGGTGAAGTTTTCACTAATGAACGTGAAGTTAAAGCTATGTGTGATTTAGTGAATGATGAAACAGAAAGAATTGATTCACGCTTTTTAGAACCAGCTTGTGGTGATGGTAATTTTTTGGCTGAAATATTGGAAAGAAAATTAAATATTGTTAAGAAAAAATATAAAAAGAGTTGTATTGATTATGAAAAAAATTCTTTGTTAGCTGTTTCTAGTTTATATGGTGTAGATATTTTGATCGATAATGTTATTGCTTGTAGGAATAGGCTATTTAAGATTTGGGAAAAACAATACAAGTCTATTTGTAAAAACGAATGCAATGATGATATGAAAGACTCAATTAAGTTTATTCTTCATTGCAATATTTTATGTGGCAATGCATTGACCTTAATGATGGTTGATGATAAAGGAAATGATACGACTAGTCCAATTATTTTTAGTGAGTGGGCCTTTATTACTGGCTCACAACTTGCAAGAAGTGAATACACATTTTCTTATGTTTTAAAAGAAAATGATATTAATGAGAAAAAGAAAAAAGAAAAACAAATGTCGTTAATAAATGATGGTGGCGAAGGCAAATTTATTATGCGTTCAGTCATGAATTATAGGAGATTAAAAGAGTATGAGTGATGATTTATTTAGCAAAGTTTATAATCCAGATGTTTTGAGTTGTTTAGCAAATCTTTCAAATGATGAAGTTTTTACTTCACCTCAAGTTGTTAACGATATGTTAGATTTACTTCCTCAAGAACTTTTTGAAAATCCGGACACAACTTTTTTAGATCCTGCATGTAAAACAGGCGTATTTTTAAGGGAAATTGCAAAACGATTAATAAAAGGACTAGAAAATCATATTCCTGATTTACAAGAAAGAATTGACCATATTTTTAAGAAACAATTATATGGTATTGCTATAACCGAACTTACAAGTCTATTATCAAGAAGAAGTTTGTATTGTTCTAAATATCCTAATGGTGAGTTCTCTGTAACTCAATTTAGAACTGCGGATGGGAATATAAGATATAAGGTTATAAATCATACTTTTAAAAATAAAAAATGTATATATTGCGGAGCCAGTGAAGATGAATTTGGGAACAAAAAGAGAAGTAAAATGGAAACACATGCCTATGAATTTATACATAATATGAATGTTGAGGAGGTTTTTAAAGTGAAATTCGATGTAATTATTAGTAATCCACCATATCAATTAAGTGATGGTGGTGCACAAGCTAGTGCTAGCCCTATTTATCAGAAATTTATTCAAGAAGCAATTAAACTAAAACCTCGATATATTACAATGATTGTTCCATCTAGATGGATGACAGGTGGAAAAGGTTTAGATGGTTTTAGAAATCAATTATTACATGATAACAGAATGTCCCTAATTCATGATTTTAAAGATGCATCACTTTGTTTTACAGGCGTTGAAATAAAAGGTGGTGTAAATTATTTTTTATGGGATAGAGAAAAAACATCTCCTGAAGTAAGGGTAATAAATGATAATGGTAAAGATGGTATTACTGAAAGCAATAGAACTATGCTCGAGGATGGGTGTGATGTTTTTATTAGAAATAATGAGTTAATTTCAATATTTAAAAAAGTTGAATCTTTTAAAGAGGCTTCTTTTATGATGAATGTTTCTTCGATGAAACCATTTGGTTTACGTGGAGATTTTTTCAAAAATACAAAAAAATATGGATTGCCTCCTGTGAGCAACAACCCTATTAAAGGCGGGTATTGCATTTATGGAATCGAAAATGGACAAAAAAGAGTGACTAAATATGTTGCACATGATTATCCAGTGCCAAAAAAAGATTATATAGATTCATATAAAATGTTTATGTCAAGAAATCAGGGTTCAGGATTTTTTGGAGAAAAATTTTCTACTCCTGTTTTTGCAAAACCCGGGGATATATGCACAGAAACGTTTGTTATTATAGGCGGTTTTGATAGTGAAAAAGAGATGATGAATTGCTGGTCATATATTAAAACAAAATTTTTTAGAGCGCTGGTGGGTGTTAAGAAGAACGATCAAGGAGCAGGGTCTGGCATTTATCAATATGTTCCTATGCAAGATTTTTCAAAACCATGGACGGATGCAGAGTTATATGAAAAATATGGTCTAAATGAAAGTGAAATTGATTTTATAGAAAAGAATGTAGAATCAATGGAGGACTAATTATGGCGACCGAATTTTTTAAACAATGCCCTGAAGTTAAACCAACTATTTATGTATATCGATTACCAGGAGTTCCATCACATAATGGATATCTTAAAATTGGATATACAGATCGTTTAGATTACGAAGAAAGAATAAATGAGCAACTTCATACTGCAAGTATAGAACATGAAACGCTTTTAATTGAATCAGCCATGAGAAAGGATGGTACATGTTTTTTAGATAAAGAGGTTCATGATGTTTTAAAAAAACATGGATTTAAGCAATACAAAGAAGGCGAGGATAAAAACGAATGGTTTAAATGTAGTGTAGACGATGTAAAGGAAGCTATTTTAGAAGTTCGTGATGGAATTGTTTCAAATGAACATAGAACCCAAACTTTTAAAATGCGTCCAGAACAATTTAAAGCTGTTGAAACTACAATTGAATATTTTAAGAAGGCTAAAGACGATATTTCTAATAAATCTCCAAAATTTTTGTGGAATTGCAAAATGCGTTTTGGTAAGACTTTTGCTGCTTATGAATTAGCGAAAAAGATGGGTTTAAAAAGAATCCTTATTTTAACATTTAAGCCAGCAGTAGAATCTGCGTGGAAAGAAGACTTGTTAAATCATATTGATTTTGAAGGATGGCAATTTGTTTCTGATAATGATGCTAAAGAAGGCGGAAGTATTAGCCTTGATAAAGAATTTGCTGCATGTGATAAAGCTAGACCAATTGTTGTTTTTGGTTCATTTCAAAATCTTTTAGGGGTTAATGATAGAGGGGGCATTAAAGAGAAAAATGAATTCATTCACACAGAAAACTGGGATTTAGTTATTTTTGATGAATATCACTTCGGCGCATGGAGAGATAATGCAAAAAAGTTATTTTTAAATGTTGACGAAGAAGATGAAGTTGATTTTGATGCTGAGAAATATCAAAGAGAAGAAGCTGGTAATGCTTTTAATGAAACATTTTTACCAATTACAACTAGTTATTATTTATTTTTATCAGGAACTCCATTTAGAGCAATAAATAATGGTGAATTTATAGAAGATCAAATTTTTAGCTGGACTTATTCTGATGAACAAAGAGCAAAAGAAAATTGGAAAGGGTCAAATAATCCATACCTGTCTCTTCCAAAAATGATTTTAATGACTTATCAAATTCCTGATAGTATTAAAGAAGTTGCAATGGAAGGTGAATTTAATGAATTTGATTTAAATGTATTCTTTTCAGCTGAAGGCGAAGGAAAAGATGCGCAATTTAAATACAAAAACGAAGTACAAAAATGGTTAGATTTAATTAGAGGACAATATTTAGCCTCAAGTGTTGATGATTTGAAACTTGGTCAAGATAAAAGACCTCCTATGCCATTTTCTGATACAAGATTATTGAATATTCTTTCTCATACATTATGGTTATTGCCAAATGTTGCATCATGTGAAGCTATGTATAACCTTTTGCAAGAAAAACAAAATAACTTTTACCATGAATTTACCATTAATTTATGTGCAGGTCCTAAAGCTGGCATTGGCTTAGATGCTTTAAAACCAGTTATTAGATCTATGGAAAAAGGTGATAAATCGCCATTAGAAACTAGAACAATTACTCTTTCGTGTGGGAAGCTAACAACTGGTGTAACTGTTAGACCATGGACTGGTATATTTATGCTAAGGAATCTTAAATCTCCTGAAACATATTTCCAATCCGCATTTAGAGTCCAATCACCATGGACTATTAATAGTCCTGATGGAACAGAAACAATTTTAAAAGAAGAATGTTATATATTTGATTTTGCACTTGATAGAGCTTTAAGACAAATTTCTGATTATTCTTGTAGACTTAATATAGATGATGGAGATCCAGAAAAGAAAGTAGCTGATTTTATTAGCTTCTTGCCTGTTCTTGCTTTTGATGGATCAACTATGAAACAGATTGATGCTCAAGAAATTTTGGATATTGCTATGGCAGGGACTTCAGCAACTTTACTTGCTAGACGTTGGGAATCTGCTCTTCTTGTTAATGTTGATAACGATACTTTAATGAAATTATTAAATAACAAAGAAGCTTTAGATGCTTTAATGAATATCGAAGGATTTAGAGCCTTAAATAAAGATATTGAAACAATTATTAATAAGTCTGAACATGTCAAGAAAGCTAAATCTGAAAATGAAGATGAAGATTTAACTCCTAAAGAAAAGAAGGAATTAACTGAAGAAGAAAAAGAATATAAATCAAAGAGAAAAGAGATACAAGAAAAGCTTATTAAATTTGCTACGCGTATTCCTGTTTTTATGTATCTTACTGATTATAGAGAAAAATGTCTTAAGGATGTAATTACTCAACTTGAACCAGGATTATTTAAAAAAGTTACTGGGTTGAGCGTTAAAGATTTTGAACTACTTTGTTCGGTAGGTGTTTTTAATGCTTCATTAATGAATGATGCAATTTTCAAGTTTAAGAGATATGAAGATTCATCGCTTTCATATACAGGTATTGAAAAGCAAAATACGGCTGAAGTTGGTGGATGGGATACTGTTATTCGCAGAGAAGAATATGAAAAATTATTCTTTAATCAACAATCAACAATGGAAAACGAATCAAAAACAGAAGAAATTAAAGAAGATTCAACTTCTATTAAAAAAGAGGATAAAAATACAACAACTAATACCCACGCAGTTTATGTTAATACTATCAAAGAATATAAGGATTCTCTTGAAATTGATGAATCTAAAATTGTAGTAGGATGCAGAGTATT
>CAZSMV010000035.1:0-9749 GCA_964608215.1 uncultured Staphylococcaceae bacterium | reverse complement strand
CTAATTTTATTTTAATGGTGTTAACAATTAGAAAATAAAGAACTATTATATTAATGTTTATGGAGGCAAATAAAATATGGGATATTGCGAATGGTTTGATAATCAAAGTTTAATTGTTAAGATTTTACTTTTGATTCCTTTCTGGGGCTGGATTTTTTCTGGCATTTATAGGATTCTTAAATACACGTCTAGCAAAAATGTAGTTACCTTAATTATAGGTGTTTTATGTTTTGTTTGTGTTGTTGGGTGGATTGCTTCAATTGTTGATTTAATTACTGTTATTACTACTGGGAAAATATCGGTTTTAGCTGATTAATTTAGTTTTCCCATTCTTTTAGTGTTTTAAAAAGCAATTAAAAGTTTAGAAAATATGATAAAATATTTTGGGCATGAAAAAAGACAACAATAATATAACCAAATATTTAAAGGAGTTAGAGGACTTTAGATTACCAGCTTATGATGAATTTCCTCCAATACCTCTTTATATGGAGCAAGTCATTTCTTATATTGGTGAATGCTTGAAACCTTTTTGTTGTGAAAAAGATGGGGTTGATAGTAGTGTTCTTACGCCTTTTATGGTTAATAACTATGTTAAAGCAAAGATTATTGCTCCTCCAAAAGAAAAGAAGTATTCTAAAGAACATCTTGCTTACCTATTGACTATTGCCCTTTTAAAACCTGTTGTACCAATGAAAGACATAGCAACTTTAATTGATCTTGATGGTGATTTGTTTAAAGATAAAAAGAATTTATATGATTTCTTTAAAAACATACAGGAAGAAACATTAAAAAAAGAATTGCATAAAACGAGCGTTAGAGTTGAAACACTTTCTAATATAAGTAAGGAAAAACTTAAAGAGGGTGGCTGTAGTAATTCCATTGAAGATTTAAATTTGGCTTATGTTGCGTTGAAGCTTTATATAGAAGCTGAAACAAAAAAACAACTTGCCGATAATATAATGAAGGAAATAAATGGGAACAATTTATCAAAAAACGTTCTTAAAGAATCTAAAAAGGAAGCTAGTTTAAATAAAAAGAAAGTAACAAAAGAAGCCAAAAAAATAAGGAAGAGGGAGAAATAAATTATGAAAGTTTTAGTTACAGGTGGATTAGGATTTATTGGTTCAGAAACTGTTGTTTCTTTAATAAGAAATAAGGCTGAAGTTGTTATCATAGATAACCTTTTCAACTCAAAAATTGAAGTATTAGATAAAATTAAAGAATTAACTGGTGTTAAACCAACTTTTTATGAATTTGATGTTGCTGATAAAGCAAAATTAGCAGAAGTTTTTAAGAAGGAAAAGCCTGATTCAATTATTCATTTTGCGGGTTATAAAGCAGTTGCTGAATCAGTTATGAAGCCTCTTGAATATTATGAAAACAATCTTGGCACCACATTTGCTCTTTTAGAATGCATGAGTGAATTTAATTGCAAAAACTTAGTATTTTCTTCATCAAGTACAGTTTATGGATTGCCAAATAGAGTCCCGTTATATGAAACAGATCCTGTTAAAAGTGCAACTTCTCCTTATGGTGAAACTAAAGTAATGATTGAAAGAATTATTGAAGATTATGCAAAAGTTCACAAAGATTTTAATTTCGCTCTTCTTAGATATTTTAACCCAATTGGAGCCGATCCTAGTGGATTATTAGGAGAAGATCCAAATGGTATTCCAAATAATCTTTTGCCTTATATTGCAAAAGTTGCTGTAGGGGAATTACCTGTTTTAAAAATTACTGGAAAAGATTATAAAACACCTGATGGAACAGGTATTAGAGATTATATTCATGTTTGTGATTTAGCTGAAGGCCATGTATTGGCTCTTAAAAAATTAAATGAGAATCCTGGCTTAGTTATTTATAATCTTGGAACTGGAAAAGGAACTAGTGTTCTTGAAATGGTTGATGCATATCAACGAGCAACTGGAATAAAAATCAAATATGAATTTGCTCCAAGAAGACCAGGAGATATTCCTGAAAATTATGCAAATTGCGATAAAGCAAAGCAAGAATTAGGTTTTGTTTGTAAATATACCATTCAAGATGCATGTAGGGATAGTTACAATTTCCAAAAGAAACAAAAAGAAGCTAAATAGTTATTTATTAGAGATTATTTTTGACTTAAAATATTAGATACTTGGGGTGTAGACAAGTGGCAAAGTCAAAAGTCTCTGAAACTTTCATACGATGGTTCGAACCCATCCACCCCAGCCAAATTTATATCTAAATGGTTTATAAGCAAAAACTTATAAACCATTTCTTTTATATTATTTCGCAAATGATTTTTATTTGATACTAGGGCAATTATTTACAATCTGTTTTGTATGAGTATAATTTAAAATTTGTATGACTGTAGTAGAAAAAGATCAACAACTTTTTGGGAAAGAAAAAGTTTTTAAAGCTTTGCTGAAAATTGCTCCACCAGTAATGTTTTCGCAATTAATTCAAGCTTTATATAATGTGGTTGACTCTTTGTTTTTAGGGCATTTTAGTGATAGTGCATTAAATGCTTTAACAATTATATATCCATTCCAATATATAGCTATTGCATTATCAATAGGCATAGGTGTAGGTGTTAATACGTTTATGGCAAAACAATATGCCTTAAAGAAAGATAATGAAGCAGAAAACACAGTTGGTGTAGGTTTTATAGTGAATATTTTTGTTTGGCTTATTTTTGCAATTGCTTCTTTATGTTTCATGAATCTTTATGTATCAAGTATGGCAAAGACCGATGAGACATTAAAAGATGGTGTCACATATGGCTTAATTACGTGTGTTGGCAGTTTATTCGTGTTTTTAGAGGCTAATTTTTCTAGATCGCATCAAGCAAGAGGAAATATGATTCAACCAATGCTTTCTCAAAGTTTTGGAGCATTAGTTAACATTATTCTTGATCCAATATTAATTTTTGGTGTTGGTTTTATGCCTTCAATGGGTGTTGCAGGTGCCGCAATTGCAACGATTATAGGTCAATTTGTAGCATTTGTAATTTCTTTATACAAAGGTTTCAGAAAACCACCAAAAATCAGCGAATTTGGATACTATATAAAAAATATTATTTTTTATGGATATTCTGCGACAATTCAACAAATATTATTTAGCGTATATATTTTACTATTGAATTTAATACTTGGAAAATTTGGTGAGAGTGCAATAACTGTTTTAGGACTTTATTACAAATTGCAATCTTTTTTCTTTATACCAATATTTGGCTTAACAACCTGCATTATTCCATTTCTATCATATAACGCAGCAAGAAATGAACATTCTAGATGTAGAGAAATTATGAAGTATACATGGCTAATTTCTGCTGTTTTAATGGTTATAGGGATGGTTTGCTTTATTGGTATTCCCGAAACATTACTTAGAATTTTTACAAATAATGATGAAGTAATTTCAATTGGATTAATTGCTTTTCCAATTATTGGAAGTAGTTTTGCTGGCGCTATATTTTCTTTATCAGCACCTACTTTTTTTCAAGCAATTGGAAAAGGTGTTCAATCCACAATTCTAGTATTACTTAGGCAAATAATTTGCCTTGTTCCAATTATGTATGTTTTTTCTTTTGTTGGGGTTAATTATACATGGCTTGCTTTTCCAATTGCTGAAACTACAACTGGATTTGTTGGTTTGATTTTATATTTTATACAAGTTCATAAATGGAAAAAGATTGATAAGAAGGAGATTAGTGCAAGTTAGAATTTATAGCATTATTGATTTCTTCTTTTAAGGTTTTATTGGTTTTAGTAATATATTTGAAAAGGTGTTTTTTTATAAAAAATATATTATTAGTTAATGATGATGGATTTTATGCAGAAGGCATTCAAAGGTTAAGAGAACAATTAAAAGATTATGGGATCATCTATATGGTTGCTCCAAAAAATGTTATGTCTGCTAAAAGCACTTCAATTACAATAGGCAATAAAAAAGTTGAAATAGAAAAAATTGATGATTTTAATTATGTTATTGATGGCACTCCTGCTGATTGCACAAATTTTGGATTGTCAAATTTAGGGGTCAATTTTGATTTGGTAATTAGTGGATGTAATAATGGTCTAAATCATTCCATAGCATCATTATGGAGTGGAACACTTGGAGCATGCATCCAAGCATGTTATTTAGGCGTGCCTAGTATCGCTTTTAGTGCATCTTATAATCACATGGATCATATTGAGAAATACACTAGAAAAACTTTAGATTATATTTTTAAAAGAAAATTGCCGAATAAGGATAGAATTATTAGTGTTAATTTTCCTTATACAGAAAAAGCAAAAGGTATTAGATTTTCAAGATTGTCATTTAATAAAAGAAATGTTGTTTGGGGTGATGATGGTAATTTATATCAATCAAGCGATAAAGATATTGATTTTAAAGATAAAAATAGCGATTTATATCATGTTTCTCATGGATATATTTCTATTACTCCTTTGTCAGGAAATATTTTTAAAAAAGAAATTTATGATTTATTAAAAAATAGATGTAAAAATGAAGATTTTAATGATTAGTTATAGAAAAAAATATTTTTATTAATTTATAATAATTTAGAGGTAGAAAATATGAAAACAACAAGTTTTAAAAATAGTTATGGAGATACTTTGTATGGCAATTCCTGGGAGATAGCTTCGCCTAAAGCTTTAATCTTGATTGTGACAGGAATGTGTGAACATAGCGGAAGATATAATGATTTTGCGACATTTTTAAATAAAAATGGATATAGTGCAATTTGCATCGATCATTATGGACAAGGAACCGGAAAAAATGGTCCGTTAGGACATGGTGCGCCTGAATATTTTAGTAAATTTATGAAGACCATGGATGAAATAATTATTGATTATAAGGCAAACCATAAGAATCTGCCTGTCTACATTTTTGCGCATTCTATGGGAAGTTTTGTTTGCCAAGGATATATTGAAAATTATACAAATGCAGATAAGGTTGTTATTTGCGGAAGCAATCATATGGGGGGACTTGGCAAAGTTGGTTATGCATTAGCTAAAGTTATAGTTCATAAATTTAATTATGACAAACCAGCTGGTTTGTTAAATAATTTAGCAGTTGGAGGATACGCAAAATCAGTAAAGGATGCGAATAGTCCAAATGCTTGGATTTCTTTTAATAAGGATAATTGTAGAGCCTATGATAATGATCAATTTTCTGGGTATCATTGTACAAATGGTTTTTATCTTGAATTTTTAAAAGGACTCTCTAAATTAAATAGCCCAAAAAATTTAAAGAAAATTTCAAAAGATTTACCAATATATATTATTGCTGGTGATAGTGATCCTGTTGGGAATAATGGTAAAGGTCCTAGAAAGCTTGATGAAATGTATAAGAAATATGGTTTAAACAGTAGAATCACTATTTATCCTAATATGAGGCACGAAGTTCTAAATGAAACCGAAAGACAATTGGTTTATAAAAATGTTTTAGAATTTTATGATAAATAATTTATTTTAATTCATTAACATTAAAAAATATTTGTATGCATCCGTAAATTTCAAAATTTACGGATGCATTTTATATATTTAACGTTATTCTAATTTTGATTATTTATTATTGAAATTAATGTTGTTATAATTTAAAGGACTAGGAAGCCGGAGGTCTAAATATGATTAAAGATATTTTAGTTTTCTCATTATCTTCTAACGTCGAACTCACTGACAAAGTTTGTGCTTATCTTGGGATTGATAGATCTCAGGCTGAGATTCATCATTTTGCAGATGGAGAAGTCCTTGCCACTAGTAAGGCGGACGTTCGCGGTAAAAAGATTTACATTATTCAATCTACATGTGCTCCTGTTAATGATCGAATAATGGAAACATTAATTTTTATTGATGGTATAAAAAGAGCAAATTGTAAGGAAATAACTCTTATTTGTCCATATTTTGGATATGCTAGACAAGATAGAATTGCGCATATGAATGAACCAATTTCAGCTCGTATGGTTGCAGATTTATTTGTTAAATCTGGGGTTAGTAGAATTGTAACAATTGAGTTACATACTCCACAAATTCAAGGATTCTTTAGCATTCCAAACGACAATTTATCTCCTGCAGTTATTTATGCAAAATATTTAAACGAGAAATTTAGTAAAAGAAATGATGTTGATGGGAAAATTGCAATTGTTGCTCCTGATCATGGTGCAATTTATAGAGCAAGGGATTTAGCAAATTTTATTCCAAATACATCTCTTGTTGTTATTGATAAACGTAGACCAAAACCAAATGTTGCTGAAATTACATCAATTATTGGTGATATTGAAGGCAAAATTTGTATTATGATTGATGATATTATTGACACGGGTGGAACTATCTTAGCTGGCGCTCATATATTGAAGGAAAAGGGTGCAAAAGAAGTTTATATTTGTTGTGCTCATGCATTATTTAATAATAATGCTCAAGCTAAATTTGAAGGTAATGATGACGTCACAGAAGTTATTACTACAGATACAATAAGACATCCAGAATTCAATGATAGTAAAAAAATTACAGTTTTATCTATAGCTGAAATGGTAAGTGACGTAATTAAATCGCATGAGTCTCATGAAGCCATTAAAGATAAATATTCTAGATTTCATTAATTAAAATATTTTTAGATAATTTAAAGCGAGGAAACTCGCTTTTTCTATTTGCTTAAATAATTTTTGACTATAATAAAATAAATATCAAATTCTTTGGAGGCATTTTATGGATAATCAAGTTAAGGGAAAAGTAGGTGTCAAAAATTGGCTAATTTTTATAATTGTTGGCTTTGCTGGACAACTTGCTTGGTCTTTAGAAAATATGTATTTAAATAATTACATATTTGCTCAAGGTTATAGTGATTATCAATCAATGATTACATGGACTGTTGCATTAAGTGCAATTACAGCTTGTTTAACAACTATTTTTATGGGTGGATTAAGTGATAAAATTGGCAGAAGAAAAATTTTTATAATTGTTGGCTATCTTCTTTGGGGAGTTTCAACTTTGTCTTTTGCATTTGTTGATAAAAAATACTTAATAGATACTGGGTTATTATCAGTACAAAGTGCTGCTTTTGTTTCTTCAGTTATGATCATTGTACTTGATTGTGTTATGACTTTCTTTGGCAGTACAGCTAATGATGCATGTTTTAATTCTTATACAACTAAAAATGTTTCAAATAAAAATAGAGGAAAAGTTGAGGGTGTCTTATCATGTTTGCCTTTAATTTCAATGCTATTGATTACTGTTTTATATACGGTTACTGTTCCAAATAAGGATTGGACTATTTTCTTCTGTATCATTGGTGGTTTTGTTTTCATTGTTGGCTTAGTTTCGATATTTTTATTTCCAAAAGAGAAAGCAGAGAAAAGCAATGAAAAATATGGAAGAATTTTAATTGAAGGATTTAAACCAAATTTTATAAAAGAAAATAAAATTTTATATATAACATTAGTTGCTGATTTTTTATATTGTGCTGCTACACAAATTTTTATGCCATATATGGTAATTTATTTTCAATACACTTTAAAAATTGAAGAAACTAATTTTATGATTTTAATGGGAACAGTTTTAATATTAAGCTCCGCCTTAAGTGTATTGGCAGGTAGAATTATTGATAAAGTTTCGAAATTTAAATCTTTAATTTGTTGGTTTTTAATTTTTATTATTGGTCTTGTTATGCTATTTTTTGCAAAAGAAGGGCAATTAGTTTATACAATCATCTCTGGAATAATAATGATGTTTGGATATATAGCTGCAGGTACATCAATTAATGCATCTTTAAGAGAATATACGCCCAAAGGCAAAGAAGGAAGTTTTCAAGGAATTAGAATGATTTTCCAAGTTGCACTTCCAATGATTATAGGACCATTAATTGGCCAAGCAATTGTTAATTATTCATCAAACACTTACGTTAATGATTTTGGTGAAACACAAAATTTACCACAAAACTTAATTTGGCTTGCTTCCGCAATTGTATTAATTACGGTTTTTATTCCAACGATTATACTTGTTATTCAAGAAAAGAAAATTAAGGCTAGAAAAAACGAAGGTATAATTTATGACCAAAATAGAGAAAATTAATGTTGATTATAATAAAATCCCATTAATTGAATATCCTAAACCTTTACTTAAACGTGATAGTTATTTTTCTTTGAATGGTGATTGGGAATTATGCATAACAAAAGATCCAAAAAATATTGAATTTAATAGACATTGCATTGTTCCTTACGCAATTGAATCACCATTAAGTGGTGTAAATCATCTATTAGATGCAGATGAATATTTGATTTATAAAAAACATGTTGTTTTACCATTAAAGTTTATTAAAGAACACTTAATTTTACATTTTGAAGGTGTAGACCAAATATGTGATGTTTATATAAATAATTATAAGGTCGGTAGCCATATTGGCGGCTATACAAAATTTTCATTTAATATTGAAAATTTTGTAGCTACAAATGAATTTGATATCTTCGTTGTCGTAAAAGATGAAAGTGATACATCATTCCGTTCTATAGGAAAACAAAAACTCAAAAGAGGTGGTATTTTCTATACAACCACAAGTGGTATTTATAAGCCTGTATGGTTAGAATCTGTTGGCAAAGAATATATAAAAGACATAATTTATACGACACTGTATGATAAAAGATGTTTAAGAATAAGAATTGATGCAACTATAGATGGAACTTGTAAAGTCAAAGTTGATAATCAAGAATTTTTCATGAACACGAATCAAGAAACACTTATTAAACCTGAAAAATTTATTCCATGGGATTTAAATAACCCCTATTTATATAAAGTTGAAATTGAATTTTTAGATGATAAAGTTGAATCATATTTTGCATTTAGGAAAATTGAAATTAAAACTGCAAGCGATGGTTTTAAGAGACTTTATTTAAATGACAAACCTATATTTATTAAAGGATTATTAGATCAAGGTTATTATTTTTTAGGAAATTTAACTCCTAGAACTTATGATGATTATTTTAACGAAATTAAAAATCTAAAAGAATTAGGATATAACACAATTAGAAAGCATATCAAAACCGAAATTGATTTATTTTATTATTATTGCGATAAACTTGGAATGTTAGTAATTCAAGATTTTGTTAATGGTGGTGAAAAAGTTAGTAAAAAAGCCACTTTTTTACCAGGATTAATTCCATATTATAAAGGAAAGAAAGATAATAAATTTTATAAAGTTTATGGAAGAAATAATGCTCAAAGTCAAACTGAATGGATAAATGAATCAAAAATAATTCAAAAAGAATTATATAATCATCCATCAATCATTATTTACACAATATTTAATGAAGGATGGGGGCAATTCGATAGTGCTAAAAATTATTCTAGATTTAAAGAAAACGATCCTACTAGATTTTATGATACAACTTCAGGTTGGATAGATTTTGGAGCTAGTGATTTTTTATCTATACACAATTATTTTTATAAGAATAAAATTCATAAGGATAGATTTAATTTAGATAGGCCACAATTTTTAAGCGAATATGGTGGCTATGGTTTATATTTGAAGGATCATTTTTATGGTAGAAAACCATTTGGTTATAGAAGATATAAAACTTGTGAAGAATTAACAAAACATTTTGCTTCTTTACATAATGATTACATTATTCCTTTGATTGAAAAAGGGTTAATGGGAACAATTTATACGCAAGTAAGTGATGTCGAAGATGAAATTAATGGTATTTATACATTTGATAGAAAAGTTCTAAAAATTGATGCTAATACAATCAAAGAAATTAATGCAAAGATTGATAA
>CAZSMV010000034.1:0-10986 GCA_964608215.1 uncultured Staphylococcaceae bacterium | reverse complement strand
TAATCAATCTTAACTTTGATAACAACTTTTTCTACTACTTCGTCATCAACTTTAATAACTGGTTGGTGTAAATCTTCTGGAAAAACAATTGCAAAGAATCCTGGATTTAAAGTAATCATTCCATCTAAATGAGTAGAAGTAAATTTCTCTGCATCTTTTTCAGGATTATAAGGAATTTTTGTTTCAATTCCTGGTTGTCCTCTTTCAATATAGCCAATCTTTTCTTTACCTTTTAAAACAAGTTGAATATCTGCATAATGTTCATGACCTTCAAGAGTTGTATCTTCAAAGTTTTTAGCAACATAACTTGATCTATTAACATAAACGTTTTTACCATCAATTTCTGTTTTGCCGATTTGTAAATTTAATAAATCAGTATTTTTCATGAATTCAATAGCGGTTTTTAAATTCTTATTTGTGTAGTCACTACTTTTAATGTTTTTAATTGAACTAACAATCATAGTATTTGTTCTCCTTAAATGTACAAAAATATTTTAAACTTCTAATATATTAAATTCTATTTATATTGTTGAACTAAAAGCACAAATGCATTTGATTACATCATATTTTTGCATAAATCTTTTTTAATTTAACAGCTTTAATTCAACAATTCCTGCCATATAAAAGGCAAGTTAATTTTCATTTGAATAAAAGAAATTATCTAACACATAATCTTTAAAAAAAGGAAGGGTAAATAATAGTTTTCCTTTTTCTTTCGATGTTACAACTCCCTTATCAATTAGCCTTTTTCTATAAGGATTAAAATGATTGCTGTCGATACCAGCAATTGAAATAATTTCATTTACTTTGTTTGTTTTAGATTTTGCAATTGCAAATAAAATCTCTTTGTCTTTATTTGAAAGCTCACTCCAGATTTTGCTATAACTATAATCTTCTAAATATGCCCTATATTCAGTTAAACTTTCTGTATAATTTCCTTTATTATTAAAAGTTAAATAGCCCAAAACTTGAAATGCAAATGCATATCCTAATGTTAGTTTCGCCATCTTTTTTGATTCAATATCATTTAAAGAAAAAACTTCTTTATATTTATTGCTTATCAAAGATAAATTTAAAGATTGCAAACTAATTTTTGGAGTTCTATAAAGAAAGGTTAAAGACTTTTCATCTTGTAAATTTTTTATGTTTTCATATAAACCTGTCATCAAAAGAAAAATCGGTAAATCGTTTCTAACTAAAATTTGAAACATCGATGCAAAAATTTTCATATTTTCGGTCTTATTAACTTCATCAATTGTAACTAATACTTTAATATTATGTTTTTTTAGATGTTCCAATATTTTCATAATTGCTGTTTCAGGATCGGTTATTTTATTTTCCAAATTACAGCCAATTGTAACAATGTTAAATAAAGTTAGATTAATATTTAAAGATTTTATATATGTTGATGCAGCAGAATTTAATTTTGAAAGAAGCCCTAATTGCATATCAGTTTCGATATTAAGTTCTACTACAATCCAACCTTCTTTTTGTTTAAAATAATCTGATATTTCAGTCATTAAAACTGTCTTGCCTGCTCCTCTAATTGCAGTAATTAGATAAGCTTGATTTGTAATTGGTTCGTTACAAAAACTACCAATAATAGAATTTTTTTCTTCAATTCTGCTAATATTTATTACTGGATTTTTCCCAAACATAATTGAAAAAGGATTTGTAGCCATAATAAACCTCCTTTTACTATTCTATACTTTTCTTTACTATTTCACAATTTTTTTACTATTTTTTACTATTCTTTACTATTTTTAAAAAGTTTTACTATTCTTTACTATTTTGTTAGGTGCTGCATATTGATTGCTGAAGATTAATTAATTCAAGTTTCAATAAGTAATATAATTAAAATAAGAAATTAAAAAATAATGGAAATAAAATGCTCTATTCCAAAACTTGAAATTTTTTCTTTTTTTCAAAATAAGAAATAGTAAGCACCAGTTGTTAATAATTTAAAAAATAATATAAATAACAACTAAGATTTGCTGTATTTTCTAATGCTCAATTACTTTTACTTTTTGCAATTTTAACATATTCCCTTAACTTACTAGTTAATAATTGCTTATCAATAAGTTTTAAGTTATATTCAGCAACCATCGTTGGCGATAAAGTACGACTTAAAGAATATTCAACCACCTCATCGTTTTTCCCTGCACACAAAATAATACCAACACTTGGGTTTTCATTATCCTTTTTAACCTTTCTATCTAAAGCTTCTAAATAAAAATCCATTTTACTAATATATTCTGGTTTAAAATCACCAACTTTTAATTCAAAGGCAACAAGGCATGAAAGTCCTCTATGATAGAAAAGAAGATCTATATAAAATTCTTGATTATCGACCTCTATGCAATATTGTTCTTTTATAAAAGTAAAATCTTTACCAATTTCTAAGATAAAATCTTTCATATTGTCTACAATTGATTTTTCTAATTCACTTTCTGAGATTTCACAAGTCGTTAAATTTAAAAAATCAAAAACATAATGATCTAGGAATATATTTTTAGTTACTTCTTTTGATCTATTTATCGCTGGAGTAAGTGTTTTATTTGAAAGAAGATATCTTTCATAATATGAACTATTAATTTGTCTTTCTAATTCTCTAACTGAAAGATGTTCTTTAATGCACATATTCATATAAAAGATTCTCGCTTCCGTAGTTTTGCAACGTGACATAATAACTCTATGACTTGACCAATTTATCTCTATTATTAAATTCAAAGCTTCTTTGCTATTACGATAAAACTCATAAAATTGTTTCATCTTATATAAATTTCTTCTATCAAATCCTTTTAGTTCAGGGTATTCTTGCTTAATGAACTTAGCGAGTTTTTGAAAAAAACAAATCCCCATATCTTCTAACTTCTATTTCTTTAGAAAGAAATTCTCCTAGTTTAAAATACATTGTTATAATTTCCTCATTTATTCTCTTATAAGTTCGTTCTTTCGCTGTTTCAATAATTTCAATAACTCGATTAAATTCTTTACCATTATCTTTTTTTATATTTGACATTTATAGCCCTACTATAATTATATTGGTAGGGAATTTTAAAAATTTTTAAATAATTTTTAAAATTCATTAACTATATTTTAAATTTATTTGATTCAATCGCGATTTTTTTAAAATTAAATTTTTTAAATCAAAAAAGTGGTCACGTGGCCACAGTTCGCTTTTATTTAACAAAAATTTAAATAGTATTGATAATATCAGCATTATTTCATTTATCTAGTTTAAAAAATGAAAATCAATAAAATAATTTTGCAAATTCAAACTAACGTTAAATAAATCTTAAAATACGATTTTATTCGACCACATCCAGCATATTTTAACATATAATTGTTAAAATTAAATTGTGGCCACGCGTGGCCACTTTTTAAAATTTTTAAGCATACAAATTTAATTTCTTATGATTGGAAGCCTTCTTTTTAGCGTCTATCTATAATCGATTTTTTCTTACAAACAAGATTAATATTAGAGATAAGATTTCTTATTCCTTTTTCATGCATCAAAAAAATAGCAATTTTCCTATACAAAAAAACATTAAGAAAATTCTATGCTAGTTTTCTCATTTCTTTGGTTTTATAAAACAAAATATTTTCTATACAAATAATATTTCATCCGAAGACAGCAACATAATTCTAACTATTCCTTTTAACTTTATAAATAATGTGGGTGATAAAGTGGGTGATAAATCATTAAATGCTTTACAAATAAAAGTATTAGCCGAAATAAGAAATAATCCTAATATAACAAAACCTGAACTATGTATTGTTTGCAATCTAAAAAAGACATCGATTGATAATGCTTTAAAAGTACTAAAAGATAAAAAATACATTAAAAGAGTTGGATCAAACAAAACTGGCTACTAGGAAACAATTAAGTAATTCTTAAATTCCATTACTTTTAATATAATTAATTTTTTGTTGTGCTGGTTTTCAATAAACCAGCACAACAATTGTATTTTTAAATTTATTTATTGTTAATTAATCTTTTAGACAACCTATTGGAACAACAAAAATCCCATCTTCTCTTTTAAATCCATATTTAGAGGCTGTTATAACTAATTTAAGACTTGGCAATCTTATCTTTATTACACTAGCTTCATTATGTTTTTTAATTAAATCTTCTATTTTATTTAAATTTTCAGCGCCTTTTTCAACTTCAAAATCACCAAGTTTAAATTCAATTAAAGCATAACGCCCATCATTAAGATGCAAAACTGCATCACATTCTAAGCCACTTTTATCATGATAATAAGAAATCTCTCCATCTAAAGCTGAAGAATACACTCTTAAATCTCTAATGCATAAAGTTTCAAAAATGAATCCAAATGATTTTAAATCATTTAAATAGATTGATGGCGAACCATTTTCAGCCACTACAGCAATAGAAGGATCAACAAATTCTCTTTTTCTTCCACTTCTAATAGCAGATTTGGACCTAATATTTGGGCACCATCCATATAAATCTTCAATTAGATATAATCTTTCAAGCACATCTATATAATCGCCCAAAGTTTCTTCACTTATATTATTTGTCGCTCTAACATCTTCAAGGATACTAACTTTTTTGGCAAGAGTTGATATATTTCTACCATAACTATTTAATATCGCTTTCATAGTTGTTTCATTTCTTTTTACATTATCTACATTAAACATGTCTTTTGTGTAAATTTGCTTGTATAAATCCTTAGGAATTATCAAAGCTGCCTCTTTGTCTTTCATTAGTACAGATTCAGGCCATCCACCTCTACAAGCAGCAAATATTAAATCTTCTAAAGACAATTGTGAGACACAACCTTTTTCAAGATTTTCTTTCTTATCAAATAAATCCAATAAAGAAATTTCTCCACTACTTTCTTTTGACTCATATAAACTCATTGGATACATTTTTAAAGTTGATATTCTTCCAGTGCCAGTGTGTCGTGTCTTTGTATTCTTAGATGTTGAGCCAGTTAAAATAAAATTACCTTTGCCGCCAAATTCATCACAATATGCTCTTATTACATCATAAATTAATGGTAAATCCTGCCATTCATCAATTAACCTTGGTTTCTCTCCTTTAAGAAGCAAATAAGGTGTTAATTTAAGTTTATATTCTAAAGATTCTAAATCTGGTTCTTTTTGCAACATAAGCTTACTTTTGACTCTTTGTTCAGCAGTAAAAGTTTTCCCACACCACTTAGGACCAACAATATTTGTTGCGCCAAAAGCCCTTAGATTTAAATCTAATTTTTTGTCAATAATTCGCTTGTAGTATACTTTCTTTTCCATAATTATTGGTAATAATCTAACATTTATTACCATTTATTTCAATATCTATTCGGGTTTTTTTCCGAATTTCATTCGGGTTTTTTTCCGTATTTCATTCGGGTTTTTTTCTGTTTTTAATAGTATATTAAAACGGCAATTGAGGATTGAAGTAGCAACCTAAAAATTATTAAATAAATTTACAAAATTGGGATTAATTTACTTACAAAATTGGGATTTAGACTTTTTAGTTTTGCTTAAATCTTTAGCATCTTCAAAGATAAACATCATATTTGATCATCGATGGCGCAGTTTTATCTAATAACCATTAGTTCCTCTAATGGAACAAGGTTGTTAGCAACCAACGTAGATGGCTAATTATCTGCATTCTTTGATAAATTAATGTATTCCCTTAATTTGTTAGTTAAAAGTTTTTTATCAATGAGTTGTAAATTATATTCTGCAACCATGGTTGGAGATAAAGTTCTACTTAATGCATATTCAACTACCTCATCGTTTTCCCTGCACATAAAATAATGCCAACACTAGGATTTTCATTTTTGTTTCGTTCTCTCCTATCTAATGCTTCAAGATAAAAGTCCATCTTACTTATATATTCAGGTTTAAAATCACCTACTTTTAATTCAAAAGCAACAAGACATGATAGTTTTCTATGATAAAAAAGAAGATCAACATAAAACTTTTGATCACCCACTTCTATAGGATATTGTTCCTTTATAAAAGTAAAATCTTTGCCAATTTCTAATATGAAATCTCTCATATTATCAACTATAGATTTCTCTAATTCACTTTCACTTATTTCTTTTGATGTTAGATTTAAAAAGTCTAATACATATTGATCAAGAAAAATGTTTTTAGTTGCCTTTTTTGTTCTTCTAATTGATGGCATAAGTGACTTATTTGAAAGCATATATCTTTCATAATATGAACTATCAATTTGCCTTATTAGTTCCCTTTTAGAAAGGCGATCTTTTATACACATTTGCATATAAAAAATTCTTTCTTCCATATTTTTGCAACTTGACATTATCTATACATGATTAGACCAACAAATACAAGGTAATAACACTTTCACGTCATTATTATCAAAATAAAGTTCATAAAATTTTTTCATTCTATATAAATTGGTTTCACTAAAACCTTTAAGTTCTGGATATCGTTCTTTAAAGAAAATAGACAATTTTTCAATAAATAAATCACCATAATCTTTCTCTTTTGTTTCTTTAGATATAAATTCGCCAATACTAAAATACATCTCTATTAATTCTTCATTTATTCTCTTATAAACTCTTTCCTTTGTGCTTTCAATAATTTTAACAACTTGATTAAATTTATAGTTTTCGTTTTTTAATGTCATTTTTTTCATAAAAGGCCTCCTATACTTATATATAGGAGGGAATTTTAAAAATTTTTCAAATAAATATAAACATATTTATAAAAATTTGATTTATCACGATACAACCTTTATTTTTTTATTCATAAATTTTTCATTTTAAAAAGTGGCACCGCGGTGCCACTTTTTATTTTTTATCATCAATTATTACAATAGCATCGACCACAACATACTTTTTTGTTATATTGACCATAGTAATCATATTCGATTATTAATGTTATAGATTTTATTTCCTCTTTTATTTTTTAGGGACATAAAATAACTTTCTTTAAAATCTACTGCTGGAGTTGATTGTTTTCTGTCATAGAAAAGAATAGTTATATATTTACTTTGTTTTATTACCCAATCTAGTTGAGTAGTATTATAGTAGTCATTGAATCCAAGCCTAAAACAACCACTCTTGAAGGATGAGTGAGAGGTGGCTTTAGCATATGTAACAATAGAATATGTTCCTTAGATTGGAACAGACTTTGTTTTACCTAACTACTTTCATCATTGATAAAGGAACATCATAAAACATACTAGTTGTATCACCATCATCGTCTAAAATTTCAAGATAAACAACTTTATTGTCGAATATTTCAACAATAATTCCTATTGTGCCTTTTTTATAATTTTCAATTTCCTGAGTTAAGACTACTTTATCATATTGTTTCATAACTATATATTTGTAAACCTATTCCTTTTCATAAAAACATATAAAGCAAATAAAATTTAAAGGTTTTTAACTCTTTCTGTTTCTAAATCTTCAACAACAAAAGATCCATCATTAATCTCATTTAATCTTTCATTTAATTTATTCAATAAAGATAACATTTTAAATTTATCTTCTTTTTCTTTTTCTTTATTAAACCAGCATGGTTGATCATGAGAATCAAATTCATAATAACCACTATATAAATTCGAAATTTCAAAATTAATTTCTTGAAGTTTTTTATCGTTATCAATGATGCTTATTCCAGTTAAAGGTTGCCCAGTTTCAACATCACTAATCCAAATTGGGCCTTGTAAATAATCTAATTGAATTTTAATAGTTTGTTTCATAATTGTTTGTTCCTCCTAATTAAATCTTTAGCTTCTTTTTCATTCAATGGATATGCAGTAACAATAAACCCATTCAAACCAACTCCAGCTACAATATAATACTTACCATCTTTTGAATAAAGTCTTTCATATCCATCTTTATTCTTTCTTTTAACAATTTTAAAATATTCAAGCACACCATTTGTAATAATGAATTTTAAATGTTCTTCTAATTCATTTTCTTTGATGCCGTGTTTATCAATAAACTGTTTAATGTGTTTCTTTATATGCACAAAACCCGCAATCTCATTTCCTGTTTCAAGCCAAATAAGCATTCCGCTTTTATCTTTAGTAATAAAAATTACATCTTCAGGATTAAATTTAACGCCCTTATCAATAAGTTCTTTTAACAATAATTCTTTTTCAAGCTCATTAATTTTAGCATCAACAGTTCCTTGTTTTATATTACCTTGTCTTGACGTTCCTGTTCCTACTCCTAAACGGCTATTATTTGTTCTTCCCATTTTTTCTAGCCTCCTTAAGAATTATGTTTCTATTCTTTAAAATATTATTTGGAACTACAATCTCAATATCATGAAGTTTTGCATACTCGAATATTTTTAAAACTTCATTATTATTGCTTAAAACGCTATATACAAAAATCTTTCTTAAGTTTTTAAGTTTATCAACAGTATATTTAATGGCTTTTAAAAGCGCTTCTTTCTCTATTGGTGATTGAATAGAACCCTTGATTGAAAAAGCAATAGCATTAGTATCCTCCATTCCATCAAGCATCACATCAAAATAATTTTCATTGGCATAAGTAACGTTAGGTACAACCATGACATTGCAATCTAATACCAACCAATTTGATACAATTCTTGTTTTAAAAAGACGGTATAAATTTTCGATTCTAGGAATATCTCCACATTGTGAATAATCAGAAGCAATTGCAAACTTTACACCTTTAAATCTTTCCTTATATTTATGAAGCAATTTTTGATCGGCATAATAAATTGCATTAAAAATTCCATTTATCTTATCAAAATTAATATCATATTCATAAAAACAAATGGCAGTTTTATCGGTTTTATGATAATTTCTTTTCTCCGAATATAATGCAAGATAGTCGAAATCTACTATGTTAGGGCATCTCACATAAGGTAAATCATATTTGCCTATTAAATATGATTGATTTGTATAATCAATAAAATTTAAATTTAACAACTTTTTTAGACTTTTCTTCTTTTTCATAACATATCATAAAGAAGAAACATTAATTTAGATTTTGACATAATATTCCTAATCCTTCCCTTGGGCGAAACCCAATCTTAAATTTGCCAAAATCATCACTTAATGCTAAAATCATAATTGTTGAGGCCATGGTATTAACATATCGTGATGAACGCTCATGCAAATGAGCGTTTTTTATATATTTGAATTTCATTCAATCCTCCTTGTTAATTTATTATCTAAATGAACTTTTTGATTTTTCAAAAAAACATTTAATAGTCTCTTTTCTGCAGAGGTAAATTCTAAACTTTTCCGTTCTTTAATTTTGTCCAATAAGATTTGTGCATATCCAGCTGAGATACTGAATGTAGAAATTAGCTTTGATTTGGTCATTAAATTGAAATAAATTATTAACACTTGTGGACAATAAAATTCATTTGCAAAAATGTCGGCTTCCCATTTTTGTTTTGATGTTTCACTAGTGCCAATATTCAAATTATGCCCTAAACTTATATGGCCAATTTCATGAGGTACTGTAAATTTTATCCGCTCTTTTGGCTTAATTTCATCGTTATAATAAATTTCATTATAATTTGACTCAGGATTGACAAAATTAAAACCATCTTCATCAAAACATTTAAGTTTATATGATACTTCTTCCTCATAAGAAGAATAAGGCATCAATAATATCCCAGCCTTTTTACAAAATTCTTTTAAGTCAAAACCAAGCTCTGAAATCTCATAGTCTTCATATAAATCTGCAATAATATCAATAATTTCTTCTCTCTTCATTACTTATGTCCAAAAATCAAGTCAATAAGTTCTTTTTTCTCTTCAGTTGATAAATTGGTACCACTTCTAGCCATTAAAGCAGTTTTGCAAACATCAAAAGTTGTTCCTTCTTTATCTTGAATGCCCATTAACATATAAATGTTAACATTAAGAGCGTTAGCTATCTTAGCTAAAATATCAGATCGCAATGCACCTTCTTTAGAAAGATACTTAGACATTGCTGATTCAGAAATACCAGTTAACTTACATAAATCTTTTTGACTTAACTTTCTCCTTTCTAGTTCATTTCTTATGTTTTCTCCAATGGTTGCCATTTTATATTCTCCTTTACCGAAATAATTATAAAGTTTCCATATTGGAAAGTCAATACTCTCTCTAGAAATTATTAAATAAAAAATAGTGCTGGTTTTCAATTAGCCAGCACTACCACTATAAGCAATCCCTAAACTTACTTTTAAGATATTCTCTTAAATTATCATCCATACAATAAATATAAGTTCCTTTAATTCCTCTTGTTAATAATACAAGATAAGAATTAATAATATCTTCTATTGTTTTATTTAAGTCTTTAGCATCTTTTCCATGCTTATCATAGTATGAATTAATAACACATTCTATTTTATTAGTTTCTTTATTGAATCTAATATCATTAGAAAAGATAACTCCACAATAATTAAGATCATAACCTTGTGAAGTAAATACTGAACCAATAAGATCTACTGTATTTGGATTGGTAGCATAATTTTATCTAACAACCATTAGTTCCTCTAATGGAATAAGGTTGGTAGCAACCAGCGCAAATGGAAGTAGTTAGAAATTGTTGTACAACACAAAATTTAAGTTCTAATTAAATTAACTAATATCTATTAATTCAAAATCATCTATATGATAAATTTCTTTAAATGTTAATCCTTCAAATCTAGCATTTGTTATAGCATCCATTAGATTCTTATATGCTGTTCTAGAGATCTCACGTTCCCAATTTTTATCCCAAACAACAAAATCATATGGAATTTTATTTGGTATATCGGTAGGTTTATAAACACCATTAAAATCAAATTGATAAATATAATCTCTATGCCTAAACGATATGCAAAAATCCATTAGTGGTTCCTTAACATATCGCTCAATAAATTCATCATAAGTTGTTATTAATTTAATAAAGTAATTTTATAACTTTTACCAAATATTTTGCAAAAAATTAAAATAATTGCTAGTGCTAGTCTAAAAGTGAGCCACTTTTTATAACTTTGCCCGTTGAAAAG
>CAZSMV010000033.1:0-11003 GCA_964608215.1 uncultured Staphylococcaceae bacterium | reverse complement strand
TGTGTTAATTTTTGTTGAGGCGGTGAATTACATGAAACTTTGATTTAGTTGTTAATTAATTTAGTTTTGTTGTAAGTTTCACTTGTGTTTTATTAATTGGTGTTAATTTCTTTTTGAAAAAATTTTACATCATGATTCTCAAGTTTTAATAAAGCTATTTTATTTTTAATTCCACCTCTATAGCCTGTTAAATTTCCATTTAATCCTACTACTCGGTGACATGGAATAATTATGCAAATAGGATTTGAACCAACTGCTCCCCCAACTGCTTGTGCAGACATTCTTTTAAGCCCTCTTTTTGAAGCAATTATAGTTGCAATTTCGCTATATGCAATTGTTTCTCCAAAAGGGATTTTATTCATTATATCAATTACATCTTTTCTAAAAGGCGTTAAGTTATTTACCTTATATTTAGGAATGAAATTGGGATTTTTTCCACTAAAATAGATATCCAACCATTTACTTGTTTCTTCAAATATTGGTAAGTCTTTTTCTTCACATTTGGTAACAAGTTTTATATTATCTTTTGGATAAACAAAACAAAGTCCTGTTAAAAATTCACCATCGCTATTCATTAAAATGTCATCAAAATCGTTTGGTGTTTTATATATGCATTTGTAAGCCATAATTTTTTCTATTTTTATTATAGCAATTTTAATTTTACTGATAAGGATTTATAAGGCCATTATAAAAATATGCATTTATTTATTTCAAACTATTTACAAACAATGTTTGAAAAAAACATTAAATTTGTACTTAAGATTATAAATATTAAGAAGATATTAATTTTATAGATGTAAGCACTTTCTGATAGACATCTTATTTCCATAATTAAATAATTAGTTAAGTTTAATATTAATTTTGTTAAAAAATTAACATTAGACATTTTGCTTAAAAGGAAGAATTAAAATGAAAAAAACAAAACTTTTGGGGATTTTAGCTGTTGGATGTCTCTTAGCTGGTGGTTTATCATCTTGCGGAGAGAACAATGATGGGGGAAAGCAAACAATTAATGTACAATTTGTTCCTTCAAGAGATGCAGGAACTCTTGCAACTTTAGCGAGCAATCTTGAGCCTTTATTAAATGCAACTACTGACAAATATGAATTTAAGATTACAACTGGTACCTCATATGCTGCTACTACTGAAGCTATGTTGTCTAGTCAAGTTGATGTTGGTTTTTTAACTGCGAGTGGTTATGCTGAAGCCACATTAAAACACAAGGGTGAAGTTGAAGTTTTATTAACTTCTGTTAGAAAAGGTTATCAAGTTCAAGAAGATTATTCTACTGAAAAAGAACAAAGAGCTGCTATGAATGGCGAATATTCTAGTTATGAATATTTAGGTCAACAAACTGTTGGTGATGTTAACTGGTATTCTTCAATTTTAGTTGTTTCAAATGAATACTATAAAGATAATAATGGTGATGGTGTCATTGATATTAAAGATATGGTTGGCTTAACTGTTGCTAGACAAGGTACAACTAGCGGAGCTGGTTATTTAAGACCTCTAAAATATTTAAATGATTATGGTCTAGAAATGGTTGATGAAATTACCGATGCTTCAAAACAAATTAAAGGTGTATATATCAAAGGTTATGATGCAGCTTTAGAAGCTATGGTAAGTGGTGAAGTTGCAGGTTATTGGGGTTTCATGGATGTTAGATATACAAACGCTTATAACAAGAAAGAAAATGTATATTACCAAGATAAGTCAATTTTTACATCAAGCAAATGTGTGGCAATTACTGATGGTATTTATAACGACACAATTTCTGTAAGATCTGGTTTATCACAAGATGCTAAAAATGCAGTTAAAAATGCGTTCATGACTGTTGTAAATCAAGGTTCTACAACTGAAGAAGGTACAGGTGCTTATTATTTATATAATTTATATAACCACACCGGTTACACAGAAGCAAAAGATTCTGATTTCGAAGGAGAAAGAGAATTTTATCAATATTGTGTCGACCACAATTTAATCTAAATTTAAATTTTGTAAGATTAATATAATTGCGAAGGAATATTTATGATTATTTTTGAACATGTTGATAAAGTTTACCCTAATGGTTTTAAAGCCTTAAAAGATATTAATTTAACTATTAAGGACGGAGATTTTGTTGCTATTATTGGATTATCTGGTGCAGGTAAATCTACTTTACTTAGAACTATCAATAAAATGCATGACATCCAATCAGGAAAGTTAATCGTAAATGGTCATGATATTTCTCAAGCAAAAGGAAAACAATTACGTTCTATAAGAAAAAATATTGGAATGATTTTCCAATCATTCAATCTTGTTAAAAGAAGTAGCGTATACAAAAACGTTCTCTCAGGGAGAGTGGGATACCATTCTTTCTTTGAGACGTTTTTTGGTATTTATAGCGAAAAAGAAAAAAGACTCGCATTTGATTCATTGAATAAACTTGGAATCTTAGATAAAGCGTTTGTTAGAGCAGATGAACTTAGTGGCGGACAACAACAAAGAGTTGCTCTTGCTAGAGCTTTAACCCAGGAACCTACATTAATCTTAGCTGATGAACCAGTCGCTTCTTTAGATCCAGTAACAACCATTTCAGTTATGAATGATTTTAAAAAGATTAATGAAGATTATAAAATTACAATTGTATCAAATATGCACCATGTTGATTTAGCGTTAAAATATGCAAATCGTATTATAGGAATTAAGGATGGTGAAATTGTCTTTGATGGCACTCCTAAAGATGTTAACGACGAAGTATTGCTTAAAATTTATGGGAGAGCTTTAAAATCAAGTGAAAAATTAGGTGAAGTCGATGAATAGCAAGACACTAAAGACAATGATTGTTAATATATATGAAAAATTACGCTATAAAGGTGTAAAAATTACACTTTCAAATGGCGACGAAAGAATTTTAAATAAGAAAAGGAGTATGGTTCCTTTTTGGTTAATTTTAATATTAATTATAATTGTGATTTCTTTTCTTTTTATTGAAATTCCAAACAATGTTAGATTCGATCAATTCAGCAATATTTTCAAACAAATGTTTGTGCCAAGTGAGTGGAGTCTAAAAACATGGGATGGATATTGGCAATATTTATTTAATACTGCAGTCCCAAAAATTATGAGTACTATTGAAATGGTTTCCATTGCTACGTTTATAGGAACTATCATTTCTATCCCATTTTTTATTATTGCAAGCAGCAATATTTTCCCATCAAAATGGGTTCATATGCCAGTAAGAATAATTTTGAATATTTTTAGATCTATTCCAACATTTGTTTTAGCGGTTATTGCTACGGTTTTCTTTGGTTTTAATGAAACCAGTGGTATTGTTGCAATGGCTTTATTTACTGGTGGAGTTCTATTTAAACTCATGTATGAATATATTGAAACTTGTGATATGAATCCATTTGAAGCATCAAGAAGCACAGGTGCTGGAACAATGCAAGCTTATATGATTTCTATTGCTCCTCAAGTGAAACCAACTTTTATTTCAAATATTATTTATGTTTTTGAAATAAATGTTAGAGCAAGTGTTATTTTAGGATTTGTTGGAGCAGGTGGTATTGGTCAACTTTTAAGTGATGCTATTGAGTCAACTCAATATGATAAAGTTGGTGCTATTTTAATACCATTATTTATCACAGTTGTTGTTCTTCAACTTATTAGTAGTTATTTAAGAAGGAAGGTTCAATAATGATTTTTAAACGAATTAGTCAAGAAACATATAATGAACTTCCTTGGTATAAGAAACTTTTTTATAGAGTTGAAAGACTTTTTTTAAGTGTTGATGAAGCATATAAGGCTAGACCAAAAAAATGGATTTATAATCTAGTATTTTTTGTGATTTTGATTGGATTTATTCTTTATTTTTCACTTGATTTGAATTTCTTTGGACATTTTAGAAATCCAAATTGGGCTAAATTTGGCAAAATGTTTGAAGGTTTTGCAAATCCTGATTGGTCATATTTCTTTGGATATGGGTCTTTTACTTTTAATAAATCTGTAATTTATGAAGTTATTCAAACTTTTGCTATTGCATTTGTTGGAACAACTTTTGCATCAATCTTATCTTTATTATTTGGCTTTTTAGCAAGTAGAAGAATGGTTGGTAAATGGTCGATAATATCTGAATTATTTTTAATTGTTATACGTACATTTCCAGAAATTTTATTAGGTTTCATCTTTGTTAAAGTTTTTGGATTTGGTTCATTTACTGGCGTTATGGTTTTATCAATCCACTCAATTGGTATGATTGGTAAAATGTATGCTGAACAATTGGACGTAATTGAAGAAGGACCTCTTGAGGCGCTTAATGCGTGTGGTGCAGGTCCAATGGCTAGAGTTAAATTAGGAGTTATTCCCCAAGTTGCTCCAAATTTTTTAAATGTTATTCTTTATAGGTTTGATTTAAATATTAGAACTGCTTCCTTGCTTGGATTAGTTGGCGCTGGTGGTGTTGGATATTCAATTGATATTCATTCGACTAATGGGCATTGGAGTCAACTTGCTGCTGTTTTATATGGTGTTATTATCCTTGTTATTTTAGTTGATCTTATTTCATCAAGGTTAAGAAAGAAACTTATTTAGCAATGAAGAAATTAATTGTTTTAGCTGGTTTACCTGGAAGTGGTAAATCTACATATATTTTTAATAATTACAATAAAGAAAATTGCTATCATTTTGATAGTGATGAAACTCGTAAAAAAATGTATGGCACATATTTGCATTTTCCAAAGGATATGTATGATATTTATAATATAATGATTGAAGATGCAAATAAGAAATATGATGAATTAGTTAAAAACAATATCAACGATTTCATTTTTATTATGGATTCAACATTCTTAGATAATAAAAGACGTATGCATTATTATAAAAATTTAAGAAAATTTGATGACTATGAATTAATTATGTTTATAACAAATGATATAAATTTTAATTTAGCAAATAACAAAAAAAGAATAAAAGAAAAATGGGTTCCTGAAGATGTGATTTTTAATATGATTAAACAATATGAGGAGCCTAATGAAGAAGTTAAAAAAGTATACAATAAAATAACAAGAATTTATGTTGGTTAATGTGGTCTCATATATGAAACTTCGTTTAATTTAACATGTTTTTAATTTTTTAATAACGGGTATAGAACTATTTTAAAAAAATGTTATTTAATTATTCATATTGAACCAATTTATTTTATAATATTCAAAATAGGAGACGATTAAAGATGGAAGACTCAAAAATTAATATTTCAGCTAATGTTTCAAACTCAATATCGTATGTAACAAGACAATGTGAAATTTATCTTGCAAACAAATATCATGATTTTAATAAAGCAAATTCTTTTTCTTTCATAAGGGGCATTAGAATTTTAAATAATACCGACAAAGATATTTTGGATACGACTTTAAAAATAGAATTTAATACACCAGAAATTAAAAATGCTTCCATAGATATTTCTTGTTTAGATAAAAACAAGATTATTGAAATAACAAACAATTTAAACTTCGAAATTGATCCTACAAAGTTATATGAATTAAACGAAGTTAAAGTTATAAATTTGAGTTTAAATTTGTATGATAGTCAAAACAATTTGCTGGCGAGCAGGGTTTATCCTTTGAAGCTTATGCCTTTAAATCAAATTAGTAGTGGTTTAAAAAGTGATTATTTTGTACCCGAAATGCTTACATGTTTTGTTACGCCAAATGATGATTATGTTAATGAAGTTGTTAAAAAGGCAACGAAGATTTTGCAAGGTGAAGGGAAGAAATCATTTATGGGCTATCTTGCAAATGATCCAAATTTTGTCATAAAAGAATTGGATGCAATTTATAAAGCAATTAGAAATGAAGGCATAAGTTACACAATGCCTCCTGCAAGTTTTGAAAAGATTTTCCAAAGAGTTAGATTGCCTCAAGAAGTTTTAAAAACAAAGCAAGGGACTTGTTTGGATATGACTATTCTTTTTGCTAGTGCTATTGAAAATATTGGTTTACATCCAATTATATTTTTAACTAAAAAACACGCTTTTGTTGGGTGTTGGTTAGAAGAAACTTTTCGTACAGGAACAAGAGAAGATAATAGTACAATATTTAGTGAAGCAAGCGAAAAAGGAATTGGTAAACTTGCGTTAATTGAAACAACATTAGTTTGTAGTGGTCAAACCGCTTCTTTTAACGATGCTATTGATGTAGCAAGAAGCAAGCTTATAGATGATATTTTTGAATACGGTATTGATGTAAATTCTTGTAGAGAGAGCGAAATTTATAAACCTATTCCAACACCAAAAAGCGATGGGAAAACTGAAATTCAATTTGAAGTAGTAGATATATTAAATGAAAAACCAATTGAAGTTGATACTAGTTTAAGAGACAAATACATTAAAAAAGAAAAAGGCAAAGACAAATTTGATTTATGGGAAAGAAAACTCCTTGATTTAAGTTTAAGTAATAAATTGATTAATTGTAAATCAAGAAAAAATTCACTTAATGTTTTAATTGATAACCCTCAAGATTTATTTGTTGCGCTTAGTCAAAAAGATAAATTTAATCTTTTAGGGTTTTCGGCAAAAGAAAAAGGAATTGATTCTGATATTTTAAGTTATAAAGACAAAAACTATATAGGAAGTTCAATCAATAACGGAAAACTCATAATTGAAACTGATGCTGTCAAATATGAAGATGAAATTAAAAAACTTGCTAGAAGAAGCAATTCTGCATATGAAGAAAGCGGTAGTAATATTTTATTTATGTCTGTTGGTTTAATTGAATGGTATCCAAATGAAAGTTCTGTATATCCAAATTATGCACCATTACTTTTAATTCCTGCTCAATTAAGTCAAAGAAAAGTTGGAAGATTTTATACAGTTGATTTCTTTTTAGATGAAGCAAGATTAAATATTACATTTTTAGAATACGTTAAACAAACTTTCAATATAAATGTTGATTTGAATGGGAATGATTTATCTATCGATGATAACGGTGTGATTGGTTATGATGAAATTTGTAATACTTTAACTAGAGAATTAAATATAAAGAATTGGAAGATTATTAAAGATAAGGCTTTTATTGATACATTCTCATTCTCACACTTTGTTATGTGGGAGGATATTTGTAATAGAAAGAGTCTTTTATTAAAAAACCCTGTCATTTCTTCGCTATATTATGGCAATAACAAGAGATTGGTTGAAGGCAACGATGGTAAAGAGATTGATATTGATAAGAATATAAAGCCTAAAGATTTAGCAATTCCTCTAAGTGCAGATTCAAGTCAAATTGAAGCAATTTTAAGTTGTGCTAAAGGAGAATCATTTGTGCTTTTTGGCCCACCAGGAACAGGGAAATCACAAACTATTGCAAATATGATTGTTAACTTAATGTATCAAGGTAAATCAGTTTTATTTGTTGCTGAAAAAATGGTTGCGCTTGAGGTTGTTAAACATAGACTTGATGAAATTGGACTAGGTAATTTTTGCATTCAAATCCACTCAAATAAAATTTCAAAATCAGAAGTATTAAATCAAATTGATAATGCATTGCAAATGCAAAATATCGAAGCACCTAAAGATGCTGAAAATAAAGCACAAGAATTGCTAGATTCTAGAAACGAACTTAATGAACGACTTAAAAAATTACATTCTAATAAAAAATATTTTGCTTCGCTTTATGATGCAATTTTAATGTATGAAGATTTAAAGAAAAAAGGTTGCAAAAAATCTATACCAATTAATGATGATTATTTTAATTCATTAAATAAAAGTATGTTTGACGATAGTTATAACACCTTAAAAAATATTGAAGTTTTTGGAAATGATGCTGGTGGCTATAAAGATAATGTATTCAATTTTTATAAAGGTGATACATACAATTTAGTTATTAGAAATGAAGTTGAATCAAAAATTAAATCATTATTTTCTAGAATTGAAGAAATTGTGAAATTTGATGATTCGTTTGCTAAATCATATGGTTTTAGACAAATTAAAGATTTAAAAGACCTAAATGATTTTACGAATTTGATGAATTTATTATTGGAAAAAGAATCTTTAAATTTTGAATCTTTAATTGATTTTGATTATGCAGAAAAAGATGAACTTTCTAATGCATATTTAGATTCTAAAATTAAAGAATTAAGTCATAAAGAAAAAGTATTAAGAAGATTTAGTGAAAATATTTTTGAGATAGATGAAGAATCTCTTTTAAATAATCTAGAGGAAGCTAAGAATTATAACTTCTTCAAAAGATTCATTTTTAAAAACAAAATAGTTAAAAAACTATCTATTTATTCTTTAGATAAAGAACAAAAAATAAAGAGAAAAGAATTAGATGAAATATTAAATAACATTCGAAATTATAAAAAACTCAATGAATTAAATAAGAAAGTTGATAAATCTATCTATTATCATTTTGATAAATTTAAAAGCAAAACATCGAGTGAATATTTGGATACAAAGAATTTATTTAATAATACAAAAGAATTTTATAAAGCAATTATTAATTCAAGTTTTTATAAAGAGAAAGATATTAATTCATTTGAGAAACTATATAAAAATAAGGAAAAATTATTCTCAACTGAAATTTCTAAATATATAGAATTTAACAATAATTTCTATAAAGAAGTAGAGAACTTAAAAGATAATGACAATATTGATTTTATGTCTTTAGATATTTCTTTTGAAAACATGGCATTAAAGATAAAAAAGGCTTTGCAAGATATTGGTAAATTTAATTTGTGGGTTTTGCTCAATAGTGAATTAAACAAAGCTAAAAAACTTAAATTAGATTTTGTGTTAGATGAATATAAAAAAGGAAATTTATCTACAGATGAACTAGCTTTAACATATCAATTCTCTATTTATTATAAATTAATCGCCTCATACTTTAATATTTATGATTTCAACGAATTTACAAAACCTACTGTAGAGAAAAACATCAAAGAATATGAAAGATTAATTGAAGAATATAGTAAATTGACAGTTGAAAATGTTGCCGCAAAGATCACACAAAATTCACCTGTTATAAATTCTGAATATGTTAAATCTAGCGAATCAGCTCAAATTAGGAAACTTATTAAGAGCAACGGAAGAGGAACAAGTTTAAGGCAAATTATCAATAATTTAGGAAGTTTTATAAAGAAGCTTTGCCCATGCTTCTTAATGTCGCCTTTATCGATTGCACAATATATTGATATTGAAAAAATGCATTTTGATGTAGTTATTTTCGATGAAGCTTCTCAAATTCCAACAAGTGAAGCAGTTGGAGCAATTGCAAGAGGGGACTCTGTTGTTATTGCTGGTGACTATAATCAAATGCCTCCAACAAGTTTCTTTAAGACTCAAATTGATAACAATGTTTCGTTCTTTGAAAACGAAAGCGATTTAGACAGTTTGTTAGATGATTGTATTAGTATAGGATTGCCGCAAAGGAATTTATTATGGCATTATAGAAGCCATCATGAATCATTAATTGCTTTCTCAAATAGTAAATTCTATAAAAATAATTTATATACGTTCCCATCTCCATCTAACTTAATTAGTAATGTTAAATTTATTAATGTTCATGGAACATACGAAAGAAATAAGGGCATAAATAGAGTTGAGGCAGAAACTATAGTTAAAGAAATTGTTAGAAGATTGAAGGATCCTATTCTTTCACAAAAAAGTATTGGGGTTGTAACCTTTAACCAAAAACAACAAAACCTTATTCAAGATTTGCTGGACGAAGAATATGATAAGAATCCAGATTTAAATTTTAGACCAGGGAATGAAACTATTTTCATAAAGAACCTAGAAAATGTTCAAGGTGATGAAAGAGATGTAATTCTGTTCTCAATTTGTTTTGCCAAACGTAAAGATGGCGAATTAAGTTTGAATTTTGGGCCTTTATCATTAGAAAAGGGCGAAAGAAGATTAAATGTGGCCGTTTCAAGATCAAGAGATGAAATGATTGTTTATTCTTCAATAGAACCAATAGATATCAACCCAAGTAATGCAAAAAATGATGGTGCTGGTTATTTAAGGGATTTACTTGAATATGCTAAATATGGCGTTAAAGCTTTAACAAAGAATATTGATAATAATGATAAACAATTTGATCTAAGTATTGCTGAATTTATTAAAAATGATTTAGAAAAACTAGGATACAAATGTGATTTAAATATTGGGACAAGTAATTTCCGTGTAGATATTGCAGTTAAAAATGATAAAGAAGATGCTTATTGTTTAGGAATTATTTGTGATTCTTCTTTCTATTATGAAGCAAAAACTTGTAGAGATAGAAATGTACTCCATTACAACGTTCTTTCTAAATTAGGCTGGAATATTTTTAGAATTTGGACTCTTGATTATTATGATCACCCAAATGAGGTAGTTAAACAAATTGTCGAAAAGATTGAAGAAACAAAGAATGGCAAAGCAAAAAAGGAAGAGCCAAAACAAAAGAAGACTTTAAAAGAATCTGTATATTTTAAGAAAAAAGATGAAAATTCATGGAAGAAAAATAATGTTTCATTTGTGAAATATAAAGGATCTATTGCTTATCCGGATAACGATCGTGAAGTAATTACGGCTTTGAAAGGATTAGTTAACAAAGAAGCACCTGTTACTTATTCTTATATTAAAGAATCAGTAAGGAAGATGGCCAATTTATCTAAAATAAGTCCAAAATTCAATGTAAAATTAACCAATTTGTTAACGCAAATTGGTTTCTATCACACGATGACACCTGATACTTATTGGAGCGATAAAGAATTATATATGTCATACGTGAGTTATAGAGAATATGTTAATTTTGAAATAACAAATATTCCTTATGAAGAGTTAGGTAATTTATTTGTTGATATATTAGGTGATTTAGGGAAAATTCAAAAAAATGATTTGTTTAAATTTGTAAGTGTATTCTATGGTTATAAATCTTTATCTCAAAAAACAACCAATTACCTTGAGGAAGCCACTCATTATTTAACAATTAAAAATTATCGTGGTTTATCTCAAAGCGGAGATCTAATAACAATAAAAAATAAAAGGA
>CAZSMV010000032.1:0-11214 GCA_964608215.1 uncultured Staphylococcaceae bacterium | reverse complement strand
TAAAGCTATGGCTAATTTATATGGGATAATTGATAGCGATGAAATTTATATTCTTTTCAATAAATATTATGAAAAAGTATTAAAGAAGGATATTGAAGAAAAATTAAAAGAACTTTATGAAAAGCCAAAAAGAGATTATGTTGCTATTAAAATAATTGGTGAAAGAAATAAATATCTTTTAGTTAATCATTATTTAAATCAAGATGAATTTAATGAAATACTTGATGCAAGGGAGAATAAACCACTTTATATTCCTAAAACTAAAGAGGAATTATTAGAGTTTAAAAAAGATTCTAATATGACTAAATTAGAAGCTGAGTTATATAATGAACTTCAATATTTTTTAGTAAAAAGATGTAAAAACGAAAAGAAAGAATTTCATACTTTTATGGTTGTTATGTATCTTTTAATTAGAAACAGAATTGATTGCCAAAATGAAAATATATTAGAGTTACTTAATAAAAAAGATTTTCATTTTAAAGACGCAAAAGATATACAAAAATTTCTTGATTTATGGATGAAAGTTGTTAATAACACTAAAATATATCCAAATAAAGGATATTCTCCAGAAGAAATGTTAAAAATAAGTGGTCCAGTTGATGTAAATAATTTATCAGTTACTCTAGGGCCAAATATGAAGGATGCTTTATTTGATAATAAAATGGATCCTCGCAAATTACTTCTTGAGCTAGAAAATTCTGATTTGCCTCAAGTAGCCAAAGAATCATTAAAACGCGAGTTGCTTAATATTATTGAAAAACAAGAAAAAAATAAAGCTTAATTTTTACTAAAAACAAGCACAAATTAGTGCTTGTTTTTAAATAATGAAAATAATTAAATAGATAGTAGTGGTCTTACTTTTTTCATTTTTGTTTTATTCAAAATAATATTTGAAAATATTATTTTGATAAGTATTAAATTTTAAGTAAATAAAATCTTACTTTTACTTTTTTGATTTACAATTTTATGAATTTAAAGACATAAAAATATTTTGTGAACTTTTGAAAAAAATTGCGAACTGAAAATATGATTCTAAATAGTTCAAATTCTCTAAATGTTAAAAATAATATGGGCAAAATCTATATAGCATTCTTAGAAAGTATTTTTTCACCTAAGGATATAATTGAATTATTAGATGTTTCGCTAAATACAGCTACTCACTATATTAATAAACTTAAAGAATTAGGTTTATTAGAAAAAAGTTAATGGTATAGGTCAAAGCAAGTTTAAATTTAAAGAATAATATGTATAAAAAAATTATGAAAATAATTTAACAATTTCATAATTTTTTAATTTAATATTTTTTAAATTGGTTGGTTTATTAATTCTTTTCAGGTTTTTCTTCAACATCTGGGTTTAAGCAAAGAAGGAAAATACCTGTTAATAATCCGCAGAATATAAGATTTAAAACACCATAAACAACTGGTTTTGCTTCAAGTGGTTCACTAACTTTTTTGATTGTTAAAGCAGATAGCACAATACATGCAATTATATAAATTAAAAGAATAATATAAATAATTCCGAGCGCAGATAGATCTGATTTAGTGATTTCTAATCCAGCATTTTTTGCGAATTCATTAAAATACTCTTCACTCAATCCAAAACAACTTACAATTGCTAGAATCAATACTAATGAAACAAAAACGTAGGCAATGATTCTTAAAATTGAAAATACTTTTATTACTGTTTTCATAGCCTTAACTCCTTTATTTGTTATTCTACATTAAAATAAGCAATAATAAAGTATGCAAGATAATTTTTTTATTATTGTTTACCTTTGTTTTTGATATAAAACCTAATTTTAAAGCCGCTAAAAAGTTCTAACTTAAATAAAAGTTAGAACTTTAAAAATAAGTATATCTTGGATAAATTATTCAACTTCATCTCTATTTTCTTTAACTTCGATGATGTCGTTTAATTTTTCATATTCTTCAATAGTAGTCTCTTTATCTAAAACTCTTTTACGAACATGTTCAAGAAGGGTCATCATATTTTTCTTTAATAAAGCATTTAAGCCTTCACTAGTATATTCTTCACTCATAATAAAATTACGTATTTCATCATTTAAAATCATAATTTCAAAAACACCAATTCTGCCTAAATAACCACTATGATTGCAATATGGACAACCTGTAGCTTCCATAATTGTTTTTGGTTCTTTAAGATTTAAAATTTGCATTTCAGTTTTAGTAGTTTTATGTTCTTTACCACATTTTGGGCAAATTTTTCTAACTAAACGTTGAGAGATTGCTCCTAAAAGAGAATCAGCAACTAAATAACGAGGAATACCCATGTTAATTAAACGGGTAACAACACTAGCAACATCGTTTGTGTGAATTGAAGATAAAACAAGGTGGCCAGTAATAGCGGCTCTTGTTGCAATTTGTGCAGTTTCTTCATCACGAATTTCACCAATCATAATAATGTTTGGATCTTGACGCAAAATAGATCTTAAAGCTGAAGCAAATGTTAAATTAGCTTTTGGATTTACTTGAACTTGAGAAATTCCAGGAATTTCGTTTTCAACTGGATCTTCAACTGTAATGATATTAGTATCTTCTTTATTTAGATAACGTAAAAATGTATAAAGAGTAGTGGACTTACCACTTCCAGTAGGACCAGTTAGTAAAATAACTCCATGTGGTCTTTCAATCATGTCATATACAACTTTTTGTTGCTCTTTTGTAAATCCTAATGAACTAATATTTCCACTAACAAATTCTACGTTATATATACGAATAACGATTTTTTCACCATGCAAGGTTGGAAGCGTAGAAACACGAAAATCATAATTTTTATTGTTAATACTTAAATTAATTTTTCCATCTTGAGGGATTCTTCTTTCAGCAATATTCATATCAGCCATGATTTTGTAACGAGCTAAAATTGCTGGAAATAAATGTGGTTGAAGTTCGTTAATTGTTTTAAGATGACCATCAAAACGATAACGAATAACGATTTTATTTTCATATGGTTCAATATGAATATCAGAAGCTCCTCTAGTAACTGCTTCTTTTAAAATAGAATCACATAATTTAATGACTGGTGCATCAATTGCGATATTGCTTGATTCATCGACTTCAGTAATATCTTTTTCTTTTGATGAATAGTCATTTAAAACATCATTTTGTTGAAGTTTATTAATGATATATTCAATTAAGCGCTCCATTTGTGAAGGTACTGTAAGATTAAATCTGATATTTTTATCATTTTGATATTTTAATTGTTCAATTTCATCAATATAAAAAGGGTTAGAAATTAAAAAGGTAATTGAAGTAGCAGTTTCTTCAATTGGAACAGTTTTAAATTCCATAAGTTTTTCTAATGAAAATTTTTTAACAAGTGTTAAATCAAGTTCGGAGATTTGTAAAAAACGATAATCTAATAGACAAAATTTAGCAATATTTTGATATAAATTTTCTTCATTTAAATAACCTTTTTTCAAAATTTCATTTTGTAGAAAAGTTGCATTTAAATCTGCTTGTTTTTTGCAATCTAAATAATTTTCATTTGAGATCAATCCATTCATAACTAAATAGTTACCAAATTGTTCGTTAAAAATCATATAAATCTAACCTCCTTTAAATACTTTGCATTAAAGCAATCATTGGCAATAAAACAGCCAAAATAACAATACCAACAATTATTCCAAGAAAAACAATCATTAATGGTTCTAAAGCGGCTGTTGCTTTAGTAATTGATTGCTCTACACATTCATCAAAAAATTTACTAGTTGATTTTAAAACTTCTTCAATATTTCCGCTTTTTTCTCCTACATCAACCATTTCAATAAGAATTGGTGGAAATAATTTAATGTTTCCCATTGATTGGGCAATTCTTCTCCCTCTTTTAACTTCTTCAACAGTGTATTTAAATTTTTCAGCAAAAACTTCGTTATCAAGCATTTTTTGCAAATTATCTAAACAATCAGACATATTCATACCACTTGCAAGTAAAATAATGAAAGCTTTAGCAAAACGAGATGTAACTAAATTTTTTGTAACTTTTCTAATAAGTGGAAGGTGTAGTTTTAAGTCATCAAAAATATATTTACCTTTTTTAGTTTTCTTAAAAAATAATAATAATATCAATATAACCGCAGCAATTCCACCAAATAAGAATAAGAAATTTTCCTTAACAAATGAAGATATATTCATAACAATTTTAGTAATTGTTGGGACGTTTCCACCAAGTTCTTCAATCATACTTTCAAATTGAGGCAAAATGACTACAGTAATAAATATAAAAACTATTAAGATAAGAATAAGAAGAATAATAGGGTAGGTAAGAGCAGATTTAACTTTACTTCTAATTTTTCTATCATTTTCATAATAATCTGCCATACTTTCTAAAACTTTATCTAAAAATCCAGTAACTTCACCAATGGCAATCATTTTTGTAAAGAAATCTGGGAAAACTCGTGGATGCTTTTTAAAGGAATCTGAGAGCAAAACTCCAGATTGGACATCAAGATAAATATCATTTAATACTTTTTGAAAAGCTTTACTAAAACCTTGATTTCTTAAAGTTGCTAAAGAAGTGGAAATAGGAATACTAGCACGAATCATAACAGCAAATTGACGTAAAAAGGTTGTAACTTCGTTTCTTTTAACTCTTGAACTTACAGCAAAAAAAGTATTAATGTTTTTTTGCTTATAAATTTTATAGTTAAGCAAAACCATATTCTTACTTTTAAATAATCCCTTTAAGACTGATTCATCATTTGCTTCAACAATCATTGAGCGTTTATTTCCAACACTATCATATACATTACATTTATAATTTGGCATATTAAATCACCATTGATAAGTACCAATTAATTATTTGTTCTCCAAATAGTAATCCAGTTAAAATACCAACTACTAAATAAGGCCCAAATGCAACTGGTTCAGATCTCTTTCTTTTCTTAAAAATAATAAATAAAACTTCAACAATTGTTCCAAGTAAAGTTCCAACCATCAAAGCAAATAACCAGACTTTATAATTAAGTAATAGTCCAGCTACCCCCATTAAAATAACATCTCCCATTCCAAGAGCTTCTTTCTTTGCTATAAGTTTTGCAATAATTTTAATAAGTAAAAATGAAACAAAACCAACTAATGCACCAATTAAGTTATCCCATGGAATAGTTTTTGAAATTAAATTTTTATATAAAATGTATGCGATAGTAAAAACAAGTAATAAAATCCAAGACCAATCATAAATTATTTGATGATTTAAATCGATCATGGCAATAACAATTAAAAGAGAAATAATTGGTAAAATAAATAATAAATCAAAACTAGAATTATAACTTAAAAACGCAAGCAAAAATAAAATTCCACCGACTAATTCAAGTAAAAAAGAACTAATACCAATTTTATTTTTGCAATACCTGCATTTTCCTTTTAAAACTATATAACTAATTATAGGGATATTGTCATACCACTTTATCTCATGTTTACAATTTGGGCAAAATGAATTTGGTTTAATAATGCTCATATTATTTGGAACACGATAAATAATAACTCCCAAAAAAGAAGCGATTATTGTTCCTAAAATAAATATAAATGTTCCAATAATATAATTCATTTTGTCACCCCCCTTTTCTTGTTTTAATTTTATGATGGATTAACTATTTGTCTTAATTCTTCTAAATCTTTAGAAATTGTGTTTGAATAACGATAAACAACAGTGAGCATTGTAACAACTATCATTACAAGAATTAAAGTAACTGCCATTGTAATAAGTAGAACATATCCATCTTTTTTCATATTTGATTTCATTGTTCTTCTCCTATAGTATCGCCTTTTGTTCCTGTTTTTACAAATTGAGGAGACCCATAATCTAGTTTATCTATTACAGTATAATTTTTTGAATTATTATAAATTGAAATTTCTAAATCATAAGAGGTATTTTCTGAACTAACAGTTATTTTATATATATAATTTAGATTATATTTTGCATCGTTAGTATTATTTGTTACTTCATAATTAGCATTATATAAAATAGTATATTTTTCTGTTGTGAGCGTTATTCCTTCATTTATGGTTTCCGCAGTTACAGGTTTAGTTTCTTCGCTAAGTTTAAAAATATTTGATTTAACCGTGTCAAATCCTTGTGCGTCATAAACCTTATCAATATTTAAACAAATTTTTTCAAAATAAATATATTCTTCTAATTTCTGAGAACCTTTAATAGAAAAAGAATAGGTTGTTATAACTCCAGCAAAGACAATAAGAAAAACAGATAAAGAAACTAATACTTCAATAAGTGTAAATCCTTTTCTTTTCATATTGCCCCTTTAAATTTCTTTACTTTTTAGATCTCTTTTCCTTTGTTTTGTTAACTATTGGAATAATATTTTCTTGCTTATCAAACATTTTAAAATGAATGTAGCGAACTTTTTGATCTTTAAAATATTTTTCAAGATCTAGAGGTTTATTACTATCAACTAAAATATCTTTAATTTTTGTTTTTTCAAATTCGACTTCGTGTTTTCCAATTACAAGCAAGAATCTTTTTATTATTTCTTCTATAGAATTAAATTCAAAACTATAAGAAGTTGAGAATTGATTCATTGAAGAAAGCACAAAAGTAGCCATACTTCCATGAACATAAATTAATGCAAAATTAGTTAATTTATCACTCTTCTTTTTACTGTTTTTCTTTTTACGTTTATTTTTAATATTAATTTCTTCTAAACTTTCATCTTCAAAATGAGGAATATCAACTTCATTTTTATTATTAATCGCGTTATATAAATAATTTCCTAATAAAGTAATTGATGAAAGTTTAGCGTTTGCTCCTTTTGCAATTTCAAGCCAATTATTAATTACATTATTTGATATAAAGTGTTCAATAAAAATAATACCTAAGTTGTAATTATATTCATCTTCTAATAAATGATATGAATCTTTATATCTTTCAAAGTTATTTTTCATTTCTTTTCTTTTTAATTGTTCAATTTTACTTGAACTAATTTTTGGTAAAGAAATTATGGAGTCAAAAGCTTTATTAGTAGATAAAATTAAATCAATTGAAAATTTATTTTTTGATATTTGTTTTAATTGTTCAATAATTGGATCAACATTAATAATTTTTCCTTGTTCAATTTGATCTTTCTCAATAGAAATAACATTCTGTTTTATTAGCATGTTTTTCTTATATAATTTTGCAAATAAAAATGGTTCACCAAAATCAAAATAGAATATTTCCATTCTTTTTTTCTTAATGGTTGGACCTAGTTTTAAAACAGTTGTTTTCGCATTTTTGCTTTTAAATAAACCCATAATGTTATCCTACTTTTTCGCTTTCTGATTTGACTTCATTTTCTATAATTTTAACTATAAAACTAAATGTATTTTTGCCATTATTACCATCATAAGTTATTGAACAATTGGTTTGTGTATATGTTGTTGAAGAATTGATAGTAGTAAATGAAATTCCATTATTTATGATTAATGTATTTTTAACGATAACAATATCATTATAAATAACATCGCCATTATTAATTTTGATGTTTTCACTCATATCTTTACTATAATTATCAACTATATATTTTTCTAAAACTCTCAATTTATATAAATTTGAAGTTTTACTTACAAGTTCATTATTTATTTTATTAACAAATATTAAAGAACCAGTAACTGATCCTAAAATCAAAATAGAGCAAAACATTGCTACAAGAACTTCGACTAAAGTAAAACCTTTTTTATTCCCCAATTTTTTGCTCATGTTGCCCCCAAAATATATAAGTATGATAAGGCTTTTTGCCATAAAAATCAATCTAGTACTAATCTAAATTAAGTGGCGTTTTAAGTATATTTTTTGAACCAAAAATATACTTAAAATTTTATTAAGAAAAGGTGATTCTAAGAATTAGACTTAGAATCACCTAAACGAAAAGGAAATGGTTATTACAATTTACTTTGTTTTTTCAACTTTTTCTGATTCTTTTGGCAAGTTTACGCTAGCATAACAAAATACTGAATCTAAGTTGAAGGCCAAAATTAAGAAATTAAGACCTAATAAGAATGCGGAAATAACTTTTGCAGCACCAATTTTATAAGAAACTGAACCTGAACCGCTATATGCACATAAGAATCCGAAGACAATAACTAAAATAGCGATAACAACTAAAAGAACAGTTGAAACGATAATTAAAACTTTTAAAGCTTTTCTATTTTTACTTACTCCATAACAATCGAGTTCGATTTTCTTTTTTGAATCTTTGCTACAAAGATTAATTATTGATAATGTAACAAATACTAATGATCCAACTAAGAAGAAAATAAAACCAATAAAATGTAATAATGGTTCTGCTTCAACTTGCACACTAACATTATCAAATATTAATTGATAACCGCTGTAATTAACTTGTCCTAAAACAGAAGTTGTTCCGGTAATAATGTATTGAGTTGTAACAGAAAGGTATGTAAGGTTTAACATTATTAAACCTAAAATAGAAAATACTAAAACAATTATGCTACTAATAAAAACAATCATAGAGAAATTTTTCTTACTCATTTATTCTTCCCCCCTTTATAGAAAAATTATATTTTTAAGATGAAATAATAGCAATATGAAAAGCCGTATATTTAATTAAAATTATGAGATGTCTTGCAAAGAATGAATATGATTATTAGATTCAAACAGTATCCTTTGTAAATTAAGAAATATATTTTTAATAAGTAGATTTAAATTAGAAAAGGAAATTTTAAACTAATGTAGATTATCAAAATCGGTTTATAAAATTTATTAAATAAATAATTTACATGTTATACAATTTTAAAAAAATTGCTTTAGCTGTTTTTAAAGACATGCTAATTGGATATAATAATTAAAAATTAATAAAAAAAATGCGAATGCATCAAATTTAATCAAAATCGTTAGTTATTCAACTAAAAAGTGAATTATTCGCCAAAAGTGTTATTTACTTATTTCGTGAAAAAGGCGAAATTATTAAGTATGATGAGGTGTATAAAAATGACATTTGGACAAAAAATTAAGAAATTAAGGATAGAAGCAAATTTAACACAAAAAGATGTTGCAGAAAAAATGAATGTTTCTTTTCAAACTGTAAGTAAATGGGAAAGTGATTTGAACGAACCAGACATTTATAACATAAAAGAATTAGCTAAAATTTTTAATTGTTCATACGAATATTTATTTGGCGATCAAGAAGACAAGACAACTGCTTCAATTAATCAAGAACTTGGAGAGATTAAAGACGAACCTGTAGTAATAGCAACTCCTGCAAAAACTAAAATAGGAAATTGTTGTGACTGTAATAAAGAACTTTTTGAATCGGACCTTATTCATCATGTTGAAAGAAAATCGAGTTCTGGTATTAAAGAAATGGTTTGCGTTTGTGACTCTTGTTTTAAAAAACATGAAGATGAAATAAATAAAAGAACAGCTGAGGTTTATAAGGAGACGAAAAAAATTACAAGTTCAAAAAGTAAAATTAGAGAAGACTCTAAAGTTTTAACTTGGTCGATAGTTATTGCAGTACTTGGCTTTATTGGTGTTTTAATTGCTTCCATTATTAATTATCAAACTTTGGGAATTGGCTGGACAATTGGATTGCCAATTTTTACAGCTTATGCATTACTTGCAGATGTTTATTGTATTTTTACTGGATCATGGATTAGTGACGTCTTCTTAGGCGTTGCTAGTTGGTCTATAAGATTTCCAGGTATTATTTTCTCTTTTGATTTAGATGGCTTGATGTTTTTGATTGTCATGAAAATATTATTTTGGATTTTAGGGGTTGCAATAGGGATAGGTGTATTTTTATTAGCTTTATTCTTATCGACAATCTTTTCAGTTATTTGTTTTCCATTTTTGTTTATTTATAACAGAAGTAAATAAGTTTAGTTTAGAGAGGAGATAAAAATGAGAAAAAGACTATTACCACTATTAACATTTTTAGTTTTAACTTCTTGTGGTGGAAGCGGAGGAGGAGGCGAAAGCTCTTCAAAAAATAAAGAGTTTAGTAATGTTACTTTTGAAAGCATTTCGGTTCCTTATGATGGACAATCGCATATTCTTGAAGAAGTAAAAGGTGCACCTGAAGGTACAAAAATCACTTATGAAGGCAGAGAAGCATATATCGACGTTGGTTCTTATAATGCAACAGCTACTTTAGTAAAAGACAATTATAAAACCAAAACATTGAATGCAACTTTAGAAATTACGCCATTAGAATTCAAAGCTAATTTATTATTTGAAGATGTTTCTGTAATTTATGATGGTGAAAACCATTTTAATGATATCAAATTAGTGGGCGAGATTCCTGAAGGAGCTGAAACTAAAATTACAGTTAAAAATAGTTCAGGAAATATTGTTACAACTGCAATTGATGCTGGAACTTATGAATATACCGCTGAAATTTCAAAAAAGAATTATAAAAGTTTATTTTTAAATGCAACTTTAACAATTAATTCACGTGATTATAGCGATTTTACATATGATGACGTTACAGTTAGATATGATGGGCAAGATCATATTAATGATGTTAAATTAGTTGGTTTTCAACCAGAAGGAACAACCGTAAAACAAATTGTTAAAGATTCAAATGGAAATGTCGTAACTTCGGCTGTTCAAGTTGGAACTTATACTTATACAATTGAAATTACTAATCCAAATTTTGAAACAAAAACATTAACAGCAACTTTAACTATTTTGGCTAAAAAAGATGACATGCCAGTATTTATAGGAAAAGATGGAACAATTTATTTTGCTAATGGGTTAGACAAAAATCATCTTTATTCTTATAGTACAGACAAAGGTTTAACTAGATTAGATTTTTCATCTCCAAAACAATTTATTAAAAACTCCACAAATGCATTATTTATTAGTGGATCTAAGTTTTTAAATTCTGTAAAGGAACTTGTTGATGGATCAATAAAAGTAATTTATTCAGCAAGTAATATTAGTGATTTTGTTAAATATAATGAAAATATTTATTATTATTCAAGTAATTCGCTTACTTCTTCGCATTCAGGAATTTATAAAGTTGATGCAACAAATACAGATGAAGAGCCTATAGTTACAAAAATATTTGAAGGTAAGACAGATCATCTAGTTCTTTATAAAGAAAATTTATTTTTTACCAATGCTAATGATAATGATTACATTTATAAAATCAATTTAAGTTCAAATAAATCTTCATTAGTTTTAAGTGAAAAAGTTCATGAATTTTTACTAGATTCAAATAAACTTTATTGT
>CAZSMV010000031.1:0-11307 GCA_964608215.1 uncultured Staphylococcaceae bacterium | reverse complement strand
TAGATTTCACGGCGATGTTCAATTTTTAAAATGGTCAATATACCTAAAAATTTCGAAATATTTAACATTATTTTCATCTAGAAAATGCAACATAATTAATTAAATTTCATTTAGAAAATGCAACCTAATTAATTAAATTTCATTTAGAAAATGCAACTTTTTTATTGAGATTTAATTTATAAAATGTTATATTTAAGCAAATAATAAAGATTTAATCGAACCAAGAGGCAACTATGGAGTTTAAAAGAAAAATATATCAACAACTGAAAGAATGGAAAAATGAAAAAAATAAAAATTCAGCTCTCTTGATCGAAGGCGCAAGGCGAGTAGGAAAAACTACAATTGTCAAAGAATTTGCAAAAAATGAATACAAAAATTTTATATATATTGATTTTACATATAGCGCAGATGAAGTTAAAAATTTATTTAAGCGCATAAATCCTGCAAGTAAACTATCCATGGATCAATTTTTTTCAGATTTATTTTTAATTTTTGGAAAAACACTAAAAACTGGTGATTTGATTATTTTTGATGAAATTCAACACTTTCCATTAGCAAGACAGGCAATAAAAGCACTCATAATTGATGGAAGATTTGATTATATTGAAACAGGTTCATTAATTTCCATTAGAGAAAATACAATGGATATTCAAATTCCATCAGAAGAAAGAAGAATTGAAATGCACCCAATGGATTTTGAAGAATTTTGTTGGGCTTTTGATTGCGGAGAAAAATGCACTCTATTGCGTGAAACTTTAAATCAGCATAAAACTATTAGTGATGATGTTCATAAACAATTAATGGATGATTTTAGGCTTTATTTAGCTCTTGGTGGAATGCCAAAAGTAATTTCTCTTTACCAAGAGACAAAATCATTCATTCGTTGTGAAAGAGAAAAACAAGACATATTAAAACTCTATGAAGATGATTTAAGAAAACATGATAATAAATCTAAAACACATACTTTAAATATTTATAATTCTATGCTTCCTTCATTGAAATCATGGTCAAAAAGAGTAAATACTAATACTAGGAATCAAAAAATGGTGCAAGCATATCAAAGGTCTTTGAAAGATTTAGAAGATTCAAAAATTGTAAACCCAATATATCGAACTTCTGATTTAAGTTTTGGTACTTTCATGAAAGAAGAAAATAATTTTAAACTTTATCCACTTGATGTAGGCTTGATGCTAAGTTCACTAATTGGCGATGTTAACGAAGATTGTGAGAAAACATATCTAAAAATTAGAACCGGCAATCTCGATGGAGCAAATTTTGGAATTTTGTATGAATCATTAGTTGTTCAAAGTTTAGTGTGCAATAATAGAAAGGCATTTTATCATACATTTGAATATGACAAAAAAAGATATGAAATTGATTTTGTTACATTTATAAAAGGAAAAATGAATGCAATAGAAGTTAAATCAACAAAACGCTTTACAACATCATCTTTATCTACATTAAAACTAAAATATCCACAACTAAAATTCAGTAAAATAGTAATCTCTCCAAAAACTTTAAGTTATAATAACGAAACAACTTATTTACCTATATATATGACTTTTTTGCTTTAATTTTTAAATCTAACATGCAAAGTTATTGTTAAAAACCAACAACAAACTATAAAAGTGAAATTCTTAGCAAAATAAGTAATTAATGTGGATTATCTATATGATCCTTTTCAAACTCTTCGTGTAACTTCTTTTCTGTTTTATTATAATTGGACTTATCAACAATTGGCTCTTCATCAACTTTTTTTATTACTTTTGCATCATTTTTAATATGATTAACTGTTTCAGTTAAAACACTTGCAAGAGAAGTAATATTAGTTAAATTCGATGGAATTATTAACTTAGTTGCATTTCCTTCAGCAACTTTAGCAAGAGTATCTAATGAACGAAGAGTCAAAACAGCTTCACTTGGTTTAGCAGCGTTAATTAATTTAATACCTTCAGCCTCAGCAGTTCTAACTTTTAAGATAGCTTCTGCTTGTGCTTCAGCTTCTTTAATGGCTGCTTGTTTTTTAGCTTCAGCATTTAATATAGCAGCTTCTTTATTACCTTCAGCAATTGTAATTGCAGAAGTTTTTTCACCTTCAGCAATTAAGATTTTTTCTCTCTTTTCTCTTTCAGCACGCATTTGTTTTTCCATTGCTGCTTGAATATCTTTTGGTGGAAGAATATTTTTTACTTCAACACGAGTGACTTTAATACCCCATGGATCAGTTGCTTCATCAAGAATAACTCTCATTTTGTCATTAATAATATCACGACTTGTTAAAGTAGCATCTAAATCTAAGTCACCAATAATATTTCTTAATGTTGTGGCAGATAATGCCTCAATACCAACAAGAGGATTTTCAACGCCATATGCATATAATTTTGGATCGATAATATTAAAGAAGACAACAGTATCAATTTGCATTGTTACGTTATCCTTAGTAATAACTGGTTGAGGTGGAAAATCATATATTTGTTCTTTTATAGAAACCTTTTTTTGTACACGGTCAATGAATGGAACCAAAAAATGAATACCAGTATCCCATGTAGTTAAATAACGACCTAAACGTTCCACAATATATTTATCAGTTTGATTAACGATTTTAATACGCGTTAATAAAATAATTAAAAGTATAAAAACAACAATACAAGCAATAACAATACCAACAATTGCACCAGATTCCATATAAAGTATCTCCCTTTCTCGAATATTGATAATTTATTATTGCATAAACACTATTTTTTACAACAAATTTAAGAAAAAAATTAAAAAAATTGGATAAAAAAACATCGATTTAATCGATGTCATATTCTTTTTGGTGACCTGTACGGGATTCGAACCCATGAGTGTATGCGTGAAAGGCATATGAGTTAAGCCACTTCTCCAACAGGCCATAAATATGGCGCTGACCATAGGGCTCGAACCTACAACCGATCGGTTAACAGCCGATTGCTCTACCATTGAGCTAGGTCAGCGCATGCGCTTATTCTCAAACGCTCAATTACTATATCACAAAATTAGTGTTTAAATCAATAAATATATTTTTTATTTTATCTTTTCATTTATAAGTTCAATTAATTCACCCACAGTCTTTAAATCTTTGAATTCTTCATTTTCAAATTTAATATTTAATTTATCTTCAATATCAAGTAAAAATTCCATTACATCTAGACTATCAAGACCATAAGTTTCTAGAGTTGCATTGTTATCAATTGTTTCAATTTTTAATTTTTCTTTAATTAAATCTTCAGCAACTTTTCTTTTTTCTTCTGACATATAAAATACTCCTTAATGCCTAGATATTATAACATTAAACGAAAAAGAGCGATATATTTTATATCGCTCCTAATAAATCATTTTTATTAACTTAAAATACTAATAAATCATTAGAATTTAAAGTAGGTTCAAAATAACTTGTACTTGGTGTTGGTTCAGTATCAGTTTCAATTTTCTTTGAAATATTTGTAGCTGACTTTTGAAAAGCTGTAACCAAAAGTGTTCCTACTACTCCAAAAACTGCGACGACTAAAACGATTCCTAATAATTGACCTTTAATTTCTGACATTAATTTTTTCTCCTTTACTTTGAAATTATTGATAAATATTGATAACTGCGAATCTTTTGATTCTTAACTTAATAGTGCTATTGGAAATAACGATTGGTGAGTAATCTTTTTCCAATATGTAGCCATAGTTCGTGCCCTCCTCATACGTTTGATCATCTATATTTGTATCGATTGGATATACATTTAATCCATAATTATCTTTATATTTGGTCTTTAAAGTTGAAGTAAGATAACCATTTCTACTTATGTCATAACTAATTGAAGTAGATAATGCATCCATGCTTGTGTAGTTATATTGAATTGAAACAAGATCTGCTCCAAACAAGAAACATATAAACATCATGAAGATTCCAAGCATTGCCCCAAGTTTATTGCTCATAGAATCTCTCCAATCAAATTGATAATTCCATAAACTAAGATCATCATAATTAATGCGCTTCCTATTAAACTAGAAGTAATGAATGTATCGAACTTATTTAGTCTAGTTTCCGAATTATTTTTATTAACTCTTATCTTAAAATTTTCAAAAATAGTTGTGAATTGATTAATGTAATTTATGTTATTTCCATTTTCTATCATTTCATAAATAGAAATCATAATATCTTCAATTAATTTCATTTTGAAATTTGCAGCAAACCTTATAAATGGCTGGATTGTTTTATCTTTATCGATTTCAGCAATCAATCCTTCTATATAAGGTTTTATATTATCGCTAGCAAATTCTAAAGTTTTATTTAAAGCAAGATAAACACTTTCGCCATTTGAGATATAAATTCTAAAGAAACTAAAATAATTTATAAATGCATCAATTGAGTTTCTATCAATCTCTTGGCTCTTTTTTGTATATCTATAATAGAAACTAAATGCGTAAATTATCATTAAAATAAGAGACACTCCAGCTACTAAAATATTACTAAATAATATGAATATGACAATTGATGCTAAAAATATAAGAGTTTCAGGAATAAAAAATAGCATTAATTCAGTCTTATAGTTATAGCCTAATAATTCAATTTTATTTCTTAAATTTTTCATTGCTGATCTCCTTATTTATAAAACGCAAATCCAAGAAATGACGTAGGATAAGCCAAAGACTGCCTAAAAAGATTATAAAGAAAAGAAATATTGAAATAGGAAAATAGCTCATTCCTTGGATTTGTACATAATAATTTCCTAATGCAGTCTTAGTAACAAGCAAGATAAGAAAACAAATCGACCACATGATGCAAAATTGAAAAACTTTTCTATATGAAATTGAAATAAAATTATTAAGATCTTCTTCAACTACCCTGGTATCAAAAATTAAAAGATGTGTATTATCAATAATATTCCCGCCTTCTTCAATATATTGTTTCAAAAGTTTAGTGAAAACATTGTATAAAGGCGAAACAAAATAATTTTCTAAATACATAATCTTTTCTTCATCAGTAAGGTGATTAATTGAATTTATTTGTTCAATTAATTCATTTGAGAAGCTTGATGACATTGAATCAAATGTTGTATTAATTGAATTATTAACGCTCATTGTAATTATGAAATTATTAATAAATTGAATACATTCTCTAGTTTTTCTTATTATTATCTTATATTTTCTATAAGTAATCTCATAATATGCGACAAAGAAAATCAAATACACAAGTAATGTAGCAATTGAAAAAATTAAATTATTAGTTAGATAATAGTAGATTCCGCCCATAACAATGGATAAAAGAAAATAAATAGTTATACGCTTAATCATTTGTAAAGTTCTCCCTAAAAGATTTATATTCATCATCATTCATTGCTAAATTCATTTTTAAAGAATATGGGAATGGATGATATGTATTAGGATATTCATAAAGTAAATAAAGTTTATTTTCTATATTGGTTGCTACTTTATCTACATATCTTCTTATTGTTCCATCATTTTGAACTTGCTTTTTAACATGAATTAGAAGTTTAAAGTGATCATAAATATCAATGATTGTTTCATCAAACTTAAGGTTTGGATTTTTAATCATGCACATTCTGGTCATTCTTGAATAATCAAAAGCTATATCTTTAGAGTGAATCGTTGAAATAGTTGGATGACCTGTCATTGCGCTATTGAGTAAAGACAGCATTTCACCACCTCTAGCTTCGCTAACAACTAGCCAATCAGGATTTACTCTAAGAGCATTTTTAATTAAATCATCAAAATTAAGATTTGTACTTTCGCTTAAAAGCCATGTTTGAGAATCAATTTTATCTAAAAAATAATCTGTCTCTAATTCTTCAACGTTATCTATTACTAGAAGCCTAGTATTTTCGTTAAATCTAGAAATTAAAAATTTTTGAAATTCAGTTTTACCACTGCTTGTGACACCGCTAATAATGATGGATTCTTTGTTTTTTATGAATAAATCAATTAAATCCACTACTTTTTTTGGAACAAATGAACCATCATTACTAATTCTTAATTTTTCATATCCAATACGTATTGAAAAATTAATTACTTTTTCTCTTTCTTTGCGACTAATTGCATAATGAGTTGCATTAATTCTATATCTACCACAGCTAATATCTAGTATTGGTTTAGAGTAGCTAAACATATTATCACTTAAATTTGAAATTTGTCTTATAAAGTCATAAACTTCACGAGGACAAACCTCAATCTCACTCTTTTTTCTGCCTAAAATATTATCTTGATAATAAATGTCTTTTCCATTGTAAGAAATATCTGTAACATTTGGATTTTTAAGTAATGGTGATAAAAAACTATTATCAATATATTCAATTAAATTAGTATTCACTTTTTACTACTCCTTTCTCTTTTATGGAAAAACATAAATATTGATCTATTTTAAAAGTTAAGAAATATTTGCAAACAAAGTGAAGTTGAACGTTTTTAATATTGTTATTTATATTAAGATAATATTTTTCATTTTCTTCATCATATGTATATGGATAAAATGAAATTGTATATTTATCTACTTGACTCTTTAAATTTAAATTTAGAAAATAAATAACATTTTCTTTTAAAGTATCTAAATCAAAATGAGGATTAAAATCTTCATTTTCATCAATTGGAATAATAGATTCATTGAATACAATTAAAGGAATATTTAAAAAGGTTCTTTTTATAAACATTCCTTTGTTTGCTACAAAAAACATCGAACAAATGGTAGCAAAAATTACATTTACAAAATGAAATACCGCTATTGTCATGGTTGAATTTCTTCTCCTGAAGAGTCATTTCCAACTTCATCAACTCTTTCGCTTGTATAGAAATAGCTTTCGATATAATTGTCAGCAAATTTCATTGTAAAATTCATTGTGACATTTACTAAATTACTACCAAAATTTATAAAAACTGGCATTACATTAACTTTTTGATAAAATTCATTATTCTTCTTTGAAAGATAAATATTATTAACTTCAATATATTTATTCTTTTTTTCAGAATACATATGCATCTTAAATGGATCTAAATATAAATTTTTTGTTCCTCCTCTACGTATGTTTTTATATTGAAGACTGTATTTTTTTGTTCCAATAGTGTTAATATCCATTAAAAAGTAGCGGCCGAGTTCAGAATCAATATCGGTGCAATCATTAAAACTTCCATTATTATTGGGTATAACAAATTTAACTATTTGTGAATTGAGTACGCCATTATTTGTATAAATAAATTTTTCAGGTTTTATTCTAAAATAAATATCAGAATATTTTAAATTACTATAACTATTAAAAATTAATTCATCATAATAACGAGCAAATGTTGGATTTTTATTAGAGTTTTCTATAAAAGTTGCATAGTAGTATGATTTAATACTAGTAAGAGTACTTCTTATGAGCGTGCCTCTAACAGATAAATAAAATTTAAATTGTAATGTTGCATTCTCTTTTATTTTCCCTTCTTCTGTTTTTGTATATGCATAAAGCTTAAAACTAAAAGTTACATTACCTTTAGGCAGTTTATTTCTATATATAGTGAGGCATCCATCATAATCAATATCAGTTGAATAACTATCTTTTTCATAATCAGCATCATAACCATCAGTATCACCATCTATTGTTGTATATAAAAACATACAACGATAATTAAAATTTGCATTCTTAAAAGTATATGAAAAATTAACTTTTTGAATTGGATCTTTGCCAACATAGCCAAATTCAAAACTATGTAAAGACATAACATTTGAAGTCCCTTTATAGCGAACAGTTGGGTCAGTTTCTTTTATACTTGCTGAATTTATCCCTTCGCTTGTTGAAAAAGGAACAACATTGTTTGTTGATTTTGTGCCAATTAAGCCAATAAAACTTAAAGTTAAGATTAATTTTGAAAGCATAATTTCTCCTTTCACATAATACTTGTGCAGGAATTTTGAAAAATTTTCATTTATTTTTAATTTTTTTTAATTTATATTTAACTTATGATTATTTTAGTTGGTGCATCAGCAAGTGGAAAAACAGTAATTTGTAATGAATTAATCAACACTTTTGGTATGAAAAAATTCATTACCACTACTACAAGAAAAATTCGTCAAAATGAAATAAATAATATTGATTATAATTTTATTTCAAAGGAAGAATTCTTTGAAAAGATAAAAAATAATGAATTCATTGAATACGTTGAATATAACAATAACTTATATGGATCAGAAAAAAAGCATATTGATAATAATAAAGTTATTATCTTAGAACCTAATGGTTTAAAACACTTTATAAACATGAATGATAAAACTATTGTTTCTTTTTATATAGATTGTGATGAAAAAATTCGTGAAAAAAGAATGCACGAACGTGGAGATAATGATGAAGACATTCAAAAAAGAATAATTAATGATAGGTCAGTATTCACTAATGACCTTAAAAAAGAAGTTAATTTTATTATAAATTCAGAAAATTCTTCTATAAAAGATTTGGCTAAACAAATTTACACGTTATATAAAGATATTATTTCAAAATAAATATGGTGGTATTTCGATTTACGAAATACCACCTCTTTATTACTTATTCTTCTTCAACTTTTCTAATAACCTTAAGTTTTTCAATTGTATTATTTTCATCAATAGCAATAACAGTCATTATTAAATTTTTAAAATGAATAACATCATTTACTTTTGCAAAACGATCATCAAGGAGTTCAATACAATATCCGCCAATTGTTACATAATCTGTTTCAATTTCGTCTGGATCTATATCAAACATTTCAAAAAAGTCAGATAAGTTCATATTTCCATCAATTATGTACGCATTTTCACCTATTTCATGAACTGGTTCATCAACATCATCTTGTTCATCCCAAATTTCTCCAACTATTTCTTCAAGAATGTCTTCCATTGTGATAATTCCTTCAACACCACCATATTCATCTAAAACAACTGCAAAATGTATTTTAGATTTTTTAAAGGCTTGAAGAATATCATTAATTTCAGTAGAACGGGGGAATTTTAAAGGTTCTTTTAAAATTGAACGAATAGAAAGTTCATTAGATTTAAGTATTTCTAATCTAATTAAATCCTTTAATGTTACAAATCCAATAATATTGTCGATAGTTTCTTCATAAACTGGTATTCTACTATGCAAAAATAAGTCATCAGTTTTTAAAATTTCTTCTAAAGAGTCTTCAACATCGATAGCAACAATATCAACACGAGGAGTCATGATTTCATATGCTTCAGTCGATGCATAATCAATTGTGCCTCTTAAAATATCAGCATTTTCTTTATCTACAACGCCTTCTTTCTCAATTACATCGACCATTTCTTCGAGTTCTTCATTAGTAACATCTGGTTTTTCTATTTTTGATTTTCTAATAGGAAGCATAATAAGTTTGCCAAAACAATTTGTTAAAAAAGATATAGGTTTAAAAATTATACAAATAAATCTTGTTATATATGCATATTTTAAAGACATTTTGAAAGCTTTGTTTTTAGTTAAAGATTTTGGTGCAATTTCGCCAAAAATAATAATTAAAACAAGCATTATTGAAGATCCAACAACAGAACCTGTCGCACCATTTAAACCCATACTTTCAAAAATTGAATAGAAAAGAAGAGTTGCTATAGTTTGAATTGCAACATTCACCAAATCGTTAAGAAAAAGAATTGTTGAAATCGTGTAATCGTAATTTTGTACAAGATTAATCGCAAGTCTTACTTTTTTATTGTTTTTCTCGTTTTGAGAATTTTTAAGTCTAAGTTCGCTAACTGAACCATAAGCCATATCTGCACTGCTACAAAAAGCACTTATTACAAGCAAAATTACAATAAGAATACTATAGATTATATTAAGTGTGGTGCTATTCATGTTTCAAGTCCTCCACTTTATTAATATAAGTAGTTGCTTTTTCATCAATATCGCCAACTAATTCTTCTAAAACATCTTCCATTGTAATCATGCCTATTAGTTCGTCTTTATCATTGTAAACTAAGGCAATATGGGTTTTTTCATCATTGAATTTTTCAAATATATCATCAACTTTATCAGTATCTTTAACTTTCAAAGGAATATTTAAAACGCTACGAATGTCTAAGTGTTTATCCTCTATATATTCTTTAAAATAAGTTTTAACAGTTAAAATACCTACGATATTATCTTTATTTTCATCATAAACAGGGATTCTTGAATATTTATTATCAAGTAAGATTTTATTTAGTTTAGGTGCGGTTAATCCATTAATATTAATTGAAAAAATTTTATCTTTTGGAGTTAAAACTTGTTTAACATCGATTTTATCAAAACCAATTGCACGAGATAAAATTTTCTTTTCGTCAGCTTCTAAAACATCATCTTCAGCTTCTTTTGCTTTATCAATAAATTCTTCTTTAGTTATTGCAATATCAGCTTCATTTTTAGTGATTTTCTTAATTAATTTAAGAAGCATTCTCACAATAAAAATTAAAGGGAATAATACAATATAAAATACAAAAATTGGATAAGAAATAATCTCCGCCATTTTATCTGGATAATATTTACTTATTATTTTTGGAAGATAATCACCTAATAAATAAAGTCCTAAAGTAACTACAATTGTTGATACAATCGATTCAACTCCATTAGCCCAATTATAAGTACCGGCAAGGTATAAGAAAAAGATAGCGCTAACACTACTTAAAATAGCTTGAACTAAATTATTTCCAACTAAAACAGTGACTAAAGCATCATCATAATTTTTAGCCATCTTATAAATGATTTTAGCTGTTAAGTTATTATCTTCTGCTAAGACCTTATAGTGATATATATTACAATTGGAGTAGCTGTTTTCAGCACAAGTGAAGATGAACGATGCAATTATGCAAATTATTGCAATAATCAAAACTACATACCACGGCATACTGTCCATATCTATCTACTTTTCCTCCTATATGAAACAAATATATATTATCAAAAACTATAAAAAATTCTATACAAATCTAAAGAATCAATAAAATCAATGCTTAAAAATTACTATTTATAAGCTTTTTAATAATTTGGAGATTAAAAAAGCTTGATTAACAAGCTTTATAATTAATCATGTTTTATTGCATGACAATGCCTACAACGTGGTTCATACGACTCTGTTGCACCGACTAATATGGTAGGATCTGCTTCACTAGCTGGCTCACCATTAATTAATCTTTGTGTCATTGTTGCTTCTCTACCACATATTGGACATATTGCAGTAAGTTTAGTAACTTGTTCAGCTTTGCAAAGTAAAGTCCCCATTTGACCAAATGGTTGGCCTCTAAAATCTTGATCCAAACCAGCACAAATAACTCTAAGACCACGATTTGCTA
>CAZSMV010000030.1:6592-11479 GCA_964608215.1 uncultured Staphylococcaceae bacterium | reverse complement strand
ACGAAAGTGTTAAATTTATAATCAAAATGGCAAAAAGAAAAATTAGTTGATTACTTCACATATTTTTGATTTTTACTATTAGGTTTATCTTTTAATGTCATTTTTATTAATCCATTTTCAATAGCAGGATTTAAATAAGAATTGCGAAGTGTTTCTTTTGATTTAATATTGAGTCTTTTCATTATTTCATTTGCAGATAATGGAATATCCTTGTCCATTACTTCAAGTAATCTATTTACTTGATCTGAAATATTATTCACTTCACTTTTTATATTCTTTAATACTTCATTTAAAACTTCATCAATCATTTTAAGCATAAATTCAATAAATTCGTTAGAATTTCCATTTTTATGACAATTAGAAATAGTTTCATAATAATTTGATTGATATTTTTCAACTTGTGATTCAAATGGAATATATTCAAAAATTGGTTTCCATTTAGTAAGTAAAACGTTTTGCCATAATCTAGCAACTCTTCCATTGCCATCACTAAATGGATGGATAAAAACAAATTCATAATGAAACACACATGATTTAATTAAAATGTGTGTTTCATTATCGCTATTTAACCATTCAAATAAATCATTCATTAAAGAAGGAACCATATCTTGAGGAGGAGCAACAAAAATAAGTTTTTCTCCATCATAAACTCCTTCTCCATGATTTCTATATTTACCAGCATCATTAATAATAGATCCTAATAATATTTTATGTGCTTTTAATAAATCTTTTTCACTATATCCATCAAATTTTTGAATCATATTATATGCTTCATAAGCATTTTTAACTTCATCAATTTCTCTTATAGATCCCAAAACTAATTTCCCATCAATAACGTCTCTTACTTCATCAAGCGATAAAGAATTTGCTTCTATTGCTAGAGAAGAATGAATCGATTTAATTTTGTTATTCTTTCTTAAAATAGGCATCCTTTTTAATGAATTAAAAGAAGATATCGAACTTATTTTTTCAGTAATCGATATAATTTTATTTAACATTAAATTTGTAATATCAAATGGTGGTTTATACATTAATAGCTCCTAATTAAGTTGCAGAATAATTATACCATAAATTAGTTTATCTTGCTTAAATCTTGCTTAAAATGTTGCTTAAAAAATTCTTCTTTTATTAAAAGCTATATTCATATTTATTTGAATATATCGATTCAATTTCCATTTTTAATATTGAAGAAAAATAATCCTTTAAATTAATTAATTTATCAACGATTCCATTTTCTAAATCATTGATGTTATATAAGTTATCTGATACTTCATAAGTTTCTTCTAAATTATTTTTTACTTCTTTCCAACCTACAGCACCTATTCCATCATAATGGTACACACTTATAGAATTAGTATTAGGACCACCATAGGTGCATATAATATTGATCTTTAGATTACTTCGCTCTATTCATTAAACAACAACATTGTTACTTCACTCAAAATTCATTATTTTCTATAAATAAAGAGTGATTTAAAAAATCTAATTCATTTTGAACATACAACATAAATTCTTTCTTCTTTTTTTAAACCACTATTTAAAAGCCTAATTGATATCTTTCTTTTTCTGATAATTCAGCAATATATTTCTCCTTTCTTCTTTCTCCTAGTTAGTATTGGACAAAAACACATACTTATTGTAAGTCTCCTTACCACTTCATTTAAGACATTTCAAATTTCGAAAAAAATGTCGATTTCGGCTTTTTCAATTTCGAAAAAAATGTCGTTAATATATTAATTTATCCCTTTGTATCGAATAAATTTTCATTAAAGAATATTAATTATGTTTAAAAGGAAAATTTACGATAAATTAGTTGAGTAAAAACAAATCGAATGGAAGTAGCACCATGCTCATTGAAGGAGCAAGAAGAGTTGGAAAAACCACTGATTCACTAACATCTTTATGTTATGATAATAACCAATCAATTAAATTTATAGACTTTATTCCATCATATGAATTTATATAACTTTTATCCATTGATAATACGATTTTTTCATAATTATCAGATATCATTTTAAGTGGTTTTAATTCTCTTTCTCTAGTTTCTTTAGAGTTCATATTTTCTGTAACTTGGATATATAATTTTTCGCTTGCTTTTTCGGCAATAAAGTCAACTTCAGCTTCACCAACTTTTCCAATATAAACACGATAATCTCGTCTGATAAGTTCTAAAAAAACAATATTTTCTATAATATGTCCTCTATCAATATCTCGATAACCCAGCAACATATTACGGAACCCTACATCAACAATATAGTTCTTTTCTAGTGTTTTTAATAATTCTTTCCCTTTTACATCATACCTATGAACTTTATAAAAAATAAATGCGTTATTAAGCATATCAATATATTTGTCGACTGTTTTACCTGCCACATTCATTCTTTTCTTTTTATCTATATCTCCTTCATTAGATAAAATATTTCCAATATTATTAGGTGATGTAATGTTACCAATATTTGAACAAAGAAAGTGCACAATTTTCTCTAATGTAAATTGATCTACTAAATTATTTCTTTTTAAAACATCTTTTAAAACAACTGTTGAATATATTCCCTCAAGTACTTGATTACTTCTAGGCTCATTAAAACTATATTCTTTTAAAATTGGCATTCCACCAAATTGCAAATATTTTTGAAATTTTTCCTCTATGGTAGTTGTAATTTCAAAATCATAAAATGACAAAAACTCTTTAAATGATAATGGCAACATACGAATTTCTACATATCTTCCAGAAAGAAGTGTTGAAAACTCAGTAGATAATAAATATGCATTAGAACCTGTTATATAAATATCAACATCAAAATCAAGACGGAATGATTCAATAGCTTTTTCCCAATGTTCAACTGCTTGCAATTCATCAAATATAAGATATGTTCTTCCATTTTTCGATATATGTTCACTAACATAGTTATAAAAATCAATATAGTTTGAAAGATTATGGTAACTTAATGATTCTAAATTCATATGAATAATGTTTTCATCTAACACTCCATTTTTCAAAAGATATTGATGAAATAAATCTAATAATGAAGATTTACCACATCTACGAATTCCAGTTATTATTTTAACTAAGTCAACATCTTTATTTTGAATTAATTGCTTTAAATATTCAGGACGATCTATAAGTTTTACCATAATTAAATTTCCTTTTCTTACATATAGTATAAATAAAATAGAAAATATGTCAAAGTTTCTTACTTACAAGTTAGAAACTATTAAAATAAGTAAAGTTTCTTACTTGTATGTCTAAAACTTTTTAATTATGAAAAGTATTATCATAAATAAAGGTCAATGATTGAATTTCCATCATCGACAAGTGAATATTTATAATCTACTTCAAAACCAATTTTTCTTTATAATAAGAGGTCAAAATCGACTTCTTTTTTAGATTTATTTAAGTTTTTTAAAAAAATTTTAATTTATTCTTTGCTTGTTTTTGTATTAGCTATTTTATTATCTTCGTTAGTTTTTAAAGTAGCTTCCCATATTAGTGAAAAATATAGTTCTAAAACTAAAATCCCGTTAATTTGAGCTATTTATTAAACTTTTTTAATATGTTATTACCACTTTGATGATACAAATGTGTCTTAAAGGCATGCTAAAAGGGTGGGAACTTCGTTCTTCAAAAAAAGAATGAGGTTAACTTCCCGTACAAATTTACCATGCCGGCCTTTTGATAAATTTGTATTATTTGATTAATTTAATGGACAAATTTACTTCGTCTCTTGGAACTGATTTGAAGTTAAGTTTATCCATTTTTTCTTGACCTAAATATAATAATCCTGCTTCATATGGTGTATGCCCATTTAAGGAAACTCTAGGTACTGAATTTATATTGTCAGCTAACTTATCACAATCTTCTTGAGTTAAACATGCGAACGATGTGCCTTTAGGTAAAACGCATCTGATAAATTCATAGTTTCTTTCGATTGCGCCTTTTTACCATGATGCATTAGGATCACAATAATATAAAGAGAAGGGGTGGGGTATGCGGACATTTTCATTATGGTGTTAACAAATACCAAAATAATGAAAAAATTAATGTTCCATAGTCATTAAAAGACAATGGAAAACTTTTTTTATGAGTTAGTCATAGAATGAAACAATTTTGTAAATACCAAAGGTGCTAAAGAAGTCAAAAAAGATATGTCTTTATCAGTTTTAATTATGCAAATAATAAGCCAAAGATTTTCTTAAATACGCTATTATCAATTCCTTGTTTAATTTTGTGATTTTTTTGGTGGGTTGTCGTTGAAAAAAAACGGATATACTTGCAACTCGGAAGGGGGTATTGATGAATAAGGCTTTAATTGTAACTCTTTTATCAATAGGAGTAGTTTCATCTTCAGCTGTTGCCGCATTTGTATATTCAAGCAAAACAGTAAGTGAAGAAACTATAATGGTCGTTATTAAAAGTTATAATGACTTTTTTAATGTTAATGATCAAAACATTAAAGTTAATGGTGAATTTAAACTAATCATTGATAATAAAATAGAAACACATTGTTCTATTAATGCAACTTGCATTAATAATGAAAGTAACAGTGATGGTTCTAATAAGTTAGTAGATAATTATATTTATTCTTATAAGTTTAATTGGGATACAACATATGACACATATTTTACCTTTACTAATTATGAAGGTAATTTTAAAAGTGGCATCAATATTGATTCGCCAATCATAACTTGGAAAGATAATATGTATCCAACAACTAAAGAAGATCGTTATAGATTAAAATCAACTTTAAAAGATAAAGATATCAAAATTACATTTAAAGCAGATGTTAAGTCGTAAATTAAAAAATGATGATGGTATCGATTTAAAAATGAACTTATTTTTAAATCGATTAATAAGAAAATAAAGGAGAAATTATTAAATGAAAAATT
>CAZSMV010000030.1:1186-6492 GCA_964608215.1 uncultured Staphylococcaceae bacterium | reverse complement strand
TGTTTAGCTCTTGTTGGTACAGCAAGTGCTGCTTGGGCTTATGCTGGAACTGCAAGTCAATCAGCAAGTATTGGCGTTAAAGTTGCTGCTTATGCTGATGCTGGAAGTATTACGGTATCGGGTGCAGACAATATAAAACTTTATTTAGATAAAAGTGAAGTTAAATTTATAAAAGAAGATTCTTCTATTCCATTAACTGCAACATATAATGGACCAGCAGATATAGAAAATTATACAGTTACAAGAAGTTGGAGAGCAGATATTAGTTCAAAGCTTGATGGTTATTTAAATTTCCAAAATAGCACTGGCACTGATTCAAGAACTTATAATGAATTTAAAACCTTAGGAACATGGGAAGATAGTACAGATCTTTTTAGTAGTCTTCCAAAAATGTGTTGGAATTATTGCGATTCTTTAAGTGGCTATTGGGGTAACGTCATGGACGAAGATAATTATAAAAATTTAATCGGATATACTGGTTCAAATTGGGATGAAGATAAAAGTAAAGAACATTATCGCCAATCCGAATATGAATTTGATGTTTATCTAACATTTACTGTAACTATTGCAAAAAAATCAAGTTAATCAAATATAAATACCTTTTAGCATGAACTAGCCATTCCCTTTTTGCTAGTTCATGCTTCTCTATTTAAAACATTAATACAAAAATCTAAACCTTATGAATGATTCATTCTTTTTAATTATTTATATTATTTTTGCAACGATTGTATTTATATTCTTTTTCTATGCGGTTAAAGGATTATTTCATACTGAAAATACTTTAACTATTTTAGGATTAAAAGATGAAATAATCCTTAAAAAATATAAGAATACAACAAACAATAAAACTTCAAGAAAAGCGAATTTAATAATAGATTCTTGTATTAGTGTTTTAGTAATTGGCGTTAGTTTATTTTTAGTTACTATCAATAGTATCTCTAATCCAACTAAGTACTTTAGTGTAATTCCTGTTGCAATTACTAGCGGATCAATGTCAGGAAAAGATGCATCAAATGTATATTTAAAAGAAAATAATTTAAATAATCAATTTCCTACTGGAAGTACAATTCTTCTTCATAGAATGCCTGAAAAAGATGATTTAAATATATATGATGTCGTTGCTTATAAAAATAAAAAAGGGATAACGGTAGTTCATAGAATTATTGGTTGTGGTTTTTATGATTCTGCTGGACACTTTACACAAACAAATAATGTAAAAACTTCAAATTATTTTATTTTTAGAGGAGATTATAACACTGCAAATGATTCCGACTATGTAGATTATTCAAGCATGATAGGAATATATAAAGGGGAATATGTTCCTTATTTAGGTTATTTCATTCAATTTGCTCAATCTTATTTTGGTTTAGCTTGTTTTGTTGCAATAGTCGCCATCATTATTTCTTATGATTCTTTCGAAGGTAAAAATAGAAGAATAGAAATAGAAAGATATATTTCTGTTACTGGCGACTATACCATCATTAAAGAAAAACAATATGAAAAATATAATTCAGAAATGCTTAAAAATAAAGAAAATTTAAGAGAACTTATAAGAAGAAATAAGATTGCTAGAAGAACATATAATCTAGAAGAAGTTAAAATACCTTTTAAAACTAAAGTTAAGAATTATATAAATATGGTAAGAGATAAAACTAAAGACATTATTAATAAGATTAAAGATTTCTTTAATAAATTAAAGAATAAAAATAAAGACAAAAAGTAACTTCAAACTCCTTAAAAAGACTTTGAAGTTACTTCAATGTCACATTGAAGTAACATTGAAGTTGACATTGAAGTAATATTGAAGTTGACATTGAAGTAAGGAATATATCAATACTTTTTATTAATCTTTAAGACAACCAATAGGAATTACAAATACTCCATCGTCTCTTTTTTGAGCAAATCTAGTTCCAGTAATAACTATTTTTAAATCTGGTAGTCTCATTTTAAATTTAGGATTTTTACTATTAAATTCATTAATTAATCTTTCAATTTCTTTAAGGTGTTTTGCACCTTCATCGATTTTATCATTTCCTAACTTTATCTCAATTAAAGCATATCTCCCATCATCTAAATGTAATACAGCATCAGCTTCTAAATTATATCGATCGCGATAAAAAGATAATTCCCCACCAGCTTTTGCTGAATATGCTTTTAAGTCCCTAATAACTAATGATTCAAATAAAAATCCTAAAGTATTGAAATCTCTTTTTAGTGATTCAGGGGATGCACCAAGAGCGGCAACTGCAATTGAGGGATCAATTAAGTTTCTTTTTGGCTTACTCCTAATAGTTGTTTTGCTTCTTAATTGTGGCGACCAAGCTTCAATATCATCAATAATATAAAGTCTTTCAAGAGCATCAATATATTCATAAAAAGTTGATTCAGAAATTCCACAATTAAAGTTTACATCGGTAAAAATAGTTTTAGAACTAGCAATTGTACATATATTTCTTGCATAAGCCTTTAATATTGCTTTTGCCCAATTTGCATTTCTTTTAATATTATCCAAGCTAGACATATCTTTCTTACAAGTTTGATTAAATAAGTCTTTTGCAATATAAAGCTGCTCTTGTTTACCATTTTCTAATAAGGCTTTAGGCCAACCTCCTCGACAAATTGCATAAATTATATCATCAATTGAAAGTTTACTTTCACATGGTAAAAATTTATTAGGTTGATTAAATAATTCTAATAAAGATATTTCTCCAGTTGATTCTCCACTTTCAAAAAGAGACATTGGCAACATTTCTAGTTCTGATATTCTAAGAGTTCCCGTGTGTGGAGTATTAACGTCATTTGAAGATGAACCTGTTAATATAAACATTCCATTATCCTGAGGATGGTCATCGCAATATTTTCTTATAGATCCCCATAATTTAGGAGCATCCTGCCATTCATCAAATAATCGAGGTTTTTCTCCATCTAACAGCTTACTAGGAAAATTATTTGCTAAAGAAATGTAATATTCTCTAATTTCTTCATCTTGAAATTCAACTTTACTTTTTGAAATTTCACTTGCTGTTCTTGTTTTACCACATCCTTTTGGACCAGTTATTAAAACCGCTCCAAATACTCTTAGTCTAAATTTCAAAATATCATCAAATACTCTTTTTCTATAGAAATTGGTTTCTTTTTTCATAAACAAATTATAATAACAATAATCTATTTTTTCAATAACATGCTGGATACTTTTGAGGTATTTCGCTGGAGTGTTTTGAGGTTTTTTGTTGGACACTTTTGAGGTATTTCGCTGGAGTGTTTTGAGTAACTTGTTAACGCCATAATGAGAAATAAACTAATAATATCTTACATTTTTCTAAAATCAATGCATATGAATACAGCTCCGATTTGCAAAAAATGCTAACTTGCAGTTTTATACGAAAATTAGCAAAAATCACTTGCAGTTTTGTACGAAAATTGACAAAAATCACTTGCAGTTTTGTACAATACATGCTATTTTTAATACGAAAAGAGAACGATTATGTTAAAAAGAAAAATTGATCAAACACTTATAAATTGGAAAAATAATAGAAAAACTGCTTTATTAATTACTGGCGCAAGACAAATAGGCAAAACATATTCTATAGAACAATTTATAAAAAATAATTTTAAACATTATATAGAAGTTAATTTTGCAAATAAGCCAGATTTAATCGATTCTTTTGTTAAAATAAAAAGTCCAAATGATTTACTAATTCGGCTTTCTTTGATTGATGGAAAAAATCTTATAGAAAATGAAACTATTATATTTTTTGATGAAATTCAACTTTTATATAAAAGAAGAAACGAATTATTAAAAAAGTCTACGGAACTTGAATATGTGGACATTTTAACAATAATGAAGCAACTTAGCATTGAAGGTAAATATAGATTTATTTTAAGTGGATCTTTACTTGGTACAACTATCAATAATGTTGTTTTAAACCCTCTTGGTTATATGGATGTAGTAAAGATGTATCCGCTAGATTTCGAAGAATATTTATGGTCAAAAGGTGTTGGAAATACTGCAATCGATTATATTAAAACCTGTTTTGAAAATTTAACTCCTGTAGATGAAAGCATAAATAAACAATTTTTAGATTATTTTAGAGAATACGTTTTAATTGGCGGACTTCCTGAAGTTGTTGAATCTTTCAAAGAAAAAATCAATATAAAATTTGTGAATGACATACAAAAGCAAATAAGGAATAACTATTTAAATGATATAACTACCTATGTGGAAAATCCTATTAAAAAACTAAAAATAAATGATCTTTATAAAGCAATTCCTTCTGAACTAAATAGTAAAAATAAACGTTATATATCATCACATGTCTTGGATCATAAATATTTAAGAAAAGAAAATATAGATGATGATTTCTTATGGCTTACTAATGCATGTGTAGCAATTCCTACTTATAACATTAGCGAACCAGTTTTGCCTTTAGAATTATCATCACAAAGAAAAACATTAAAGCTTTTTATGAATGATGTAGGATTACTAAATTCATGTCTTCTAGACACTGGAATAAGAGAAAAATTATTAAATAATGAAAAAGAAATTAATTTTGGTGCACCATATGAAAATGTATGTGCACAAGAATTATACGCACATGGTTTTGATGAAAGATTATATTATTACAACTCAAAAAAACATGGAGAAGTCGATTTTTTAATCGAATACCAAAATGATGTTTTGCCAATTGAAATAAAATCAGGAAAACCAAACCAAATGATGGTTTATAATCATACAGCCTTAAATAACCTAATGAATATCTATAAAATCCCAAAAGCGTATCTTTTTGGTGAATCCAACGTTGTACAAGAAAAGAATAATATCATTCAATTACCAATATATATGATTATGTTTATAAAGAGGGATTAATAATAAAAAAATTACACTAATTTCTTAACTTCGGATAAGATTTCACTCATTTTTATATCAATTGATGAATTATATTCTTCAATTTGTGAGCTTTGATGCAACTTAAAGGCAACATAAATAACACCAGGCAAGATTAACATAAGAAAAAGAATTAAACAAAGACCGCCATCCATTGGAGTATATGTTTTTTTAGTCGATTTTAAAGCAAAATATTTTGATTCAAGAGCTTTAATCAAACTATAGTTAGCCATATCTTTATCTCTAGCCAAAACGTGTTCTGTGTGACCATGCCTTCCACTTCCAACTCTTGCGTCTTCGGTATGTTCCCAACCAAAATAAGTATATTCTTTTACGTCTCCTCTTACTGTTTTAGTTTCTATATTCATCGTTTTTCTCCTTAGTTAATCTTTGAAATGACATTATTAGATAAATTTAATTG
>CAZSMV010000030.1:0-1086 GCA_964608215.1 uncultured Staphylococcaceae bacterium | reverse complement strand
GGATTGGTTTTTTTACTTGCAATTTCAGTACCCTCTTCTAACGAATTAAAGTCTGTTCTCCTTACAGAATTATTAATTGTTCCATTATAAAGATAATAAATATTTTCATTTTCAAATATGAATTGTTTAACATTTTTTATTTTCTTACTTAAATTTGTAGATTCTAAATCTTCAGATGATGAATTTATATCAGATATTGAAATGTATTCAATATTTCCATTATCTTGACCGGTAGCGCAATTTATAAAATAAAGTTTTCCATCTTTAATATTTAAATTTTTAGCACCATTTATATTTGAGAATTTAACGTATTCACTGCCATCCATTTTCATTCGAGATAATCCACCTGCTAAACCAGCCCAATTATAATGAGTTGAATAAATATATGTGCCATCGCAAATAGACTCTCTAACATCATTAGTGGTTATTTTTTGAGCTTCAGATCCTAACTTTATATTTACTGCATATAAATCGTTATTTGTAAGCATCGTAACTGAATTAAAATAGATATAATCGCCATAAATAAAGAAATCGACAACTTTGTTAGGCGTAAGTTGGAAACTAGTTTTACTACTTTCATCATAGACATATAAAGTTTTTCCAGCATACATATTTAAGTAATAAACTCTATTTCCATATGAAACAGTTTTTCCGCCTAAATTAATTGGTGTATCTTCTTTAGGAGTAAATCCACTTAATAAATCCACAATTGTTTCAGTACCAGAAACTAATTTATTAAGATGTAAAGTTAAGGTATCAATAAAATATATTGTCCCATCTTCTAAAACATCAAATCCATTAACATTTTTACTTGCTAATTCTTGAGTAACTTTTTCAGTGCTTAAGTTAATCGACCAAATTCCATATTTTGAATCATCAATTATTCCAAATAAATCTGAATAATTAAAATATAATTTGTTGTTTTTAATTGTTAAATATTCTCCAGCAGCATTAGTTAATTTAATAGGAGTTGTACTTGATGAAGATAAATCAAGATAGCCAATATAATCATTAATTGAACCATTTACACAACAATAAAGTTTATTTGAATCTAGTAAAAATTCATGAACTTTTTCACTTAAAACT
>CAZSMV010000029.1:0-12075 GCA_964608215.1 uncultured Staphylococcaceae bacterium | reverse complement strand
CATGTTGAAACGGTAGTACTACTCGTTTTGAAATTCTGAAATAAATATTTTTAATATTTTAAAACATAAAAAATAACCGAATATCGTGGAGTTCTATCATTTCCCCAGAATTATTATTTAATTTTGAAAGTTTATTGTACGCTTATAGAGATTTTTAAGCTTGATAACCTTTAAAAAGGATGCATGTTGCAAACGATTTTTTTATGGTTTTATTAATAAAATTTAATATCGTTTGAGTTAAAGATATAAATATTTCTATAATTGCTTTTTACAATAAATCTTTATTTAATTTGAAAATATATAAAATCATATATTTTCAAAATAATGCTATATATGAAATTTTAAAGAAAAAGCACACATGAATTTTTGAATTCATGTGTGCATTAATTATATAACTTCAATATTTTTTATATTACATTGCTCGCCTGTAACTAAATATGTGTCATATGATTTGCAATATGGACATTCACGACCATGAGCAACTGTATCATATGTTTTCCCACAGTGTTTGCAATAAGTTAAAGCCTTTATTGTAATTAGATTTAGCTTACAATTTTTCATATATTCTGTTTTTTTAATTGCCCATTTAAAGCAATCTTCAAAATATGATGGAACAATTGTAGAAACTTCACCAACTTCCAATGTAACACTTTTTACTTCTTTTACGTTATTTTCTTTACATGTTTTTTCTACTGAATCAATAACGTAAAAGACTATTCCTAACTCATGCATTGTTTGAATTGCCAGTATTTGGATTCTTTTCTATGAATTCTTTATTTTTGTTGAATTCTTTTTTCTTCTTTCTCATTTCTTTAGCTTCTTTGCTTCCGCTGTGAAGAAGAATTTTCATACCACGTTTTAAGCTGTATTTTAATAATCCACCGACTTTATTTTCAGCAACAACCATCTTACTCATTTCTGGATGATCTCTATATAAATGGATTGCATCAAATTTACATTTTGTAGTACAAATACCACAACCAATACATTTATTTGGATCAACAACAGAAGCACCACAACTTAAGCATCTTCCTGTTTCAATCTTAACTTGTTCTTCAGTCAAAGTCTTATGAGCATCTCTAAATGAGTGTTTGTAATCAATTGATTCATCCATTCCGGCTTCTTGTCTTCCGGCATTATCATAGCCTTTTGGATAAGTTATATCATTTTTATCGAAAGCAGTGAAATTATGTCTTTCTAAACCAATAGTTGGGTGTGCGCCTTCAGAAGCATGCACATGTCTATGTAATGATTCTGCAACAAAGTGCCCTTGAGCAATTGCATCAATTACAAATTTTGGTCCTGTATAAACGTCGCCACCAACATATATATCTGGATCAGCAGTTTGGAAAGTTAAACTGTCTGCTGCTGGATAAACCCCATGTGTAAGGGTGACTTTTGTGCCTTTAAGTAAATCTCCCCAAACTATAGTTTGTCCAATTGCAAAGATTACTTTGCTTGCTGGAACTGTGATTGTGTCATTCTCATCATATTTAGGACTGAATTTATGATTTTCATCATACAATTTAGTACATTTTTTGAGGACTATAGCAGTAACATTATTATTTTCGTCAACTTTAAGTTCTTTTGGACCATAAGCATTTAAAATATCAATTTCTTCATCAAGAGTCTCTTCAATTTCTTCTTTACTTGCTGGCATTATGTCTCTAGTTTCAAGAGAAACCATAGTGACTTTCTTAGAACCGAGCCTTTTTGCGGTTCTTGCGCAATCAACTGCAACATTACCACCACCAATTACGACAACATCGCCATCAAATTTTTCATCTTGGTGTTCGAATGAATGTCTTAAATAATCGACAGCAATAAACGTGTTATTTGCTTCGTCATTTAAAACTCCTGGACGCTTTCCACCTTGGCAACCAATTGCAATATAGAAGGCTTTATAACCTTGTTTTTTAAGTTGAGCAATGGTTATATCTTTTCCAACTTCTGTGTTGCATTTAATTTCTACACCAAGTTCTTTTATAATTTCAATTTCTGAATCAATTACATTTTTTTCTAGTTTATATGTCGGAATTCCATAAACCATCATACCACCAGGTCTTGCATTCTTTTCGAAAACGGTTGGTTTATACCCAAGAAGAGCGAGGAAATATGCGGCACTTAAACCGGCTGGACCGGCCCCAATGATAGCAATTTTTTCGCTAAAACCATCATGACACGTTGGCATAACCTTTTCAGGAATAACTCTTGTCTTTGAATTTATATCTCTATCGGCTATAAATTTCTTAACTGCATCAATAGAAACTGCTTTATCTATATCTCCACGAGTACAAGCTTCTTCACAACGTTTGTTACAAATACGACCACAAACTGCTGGGAATGGATTTTCCTTTTTAATTAATTCTAAAGCTTCATCAAATTTTCCTTCGTGAGCTTTCTTTAAGTAAGCTTGAACAGGAACATGGGCTGGACATGCTGCTTTACATGGAGCGCTACCTGTTTTATAGGTATTTGTCATTCTAGCGGTGTCTCTATAATTCTCATCCCATGCGTATTTACCCCATTTTAAATTATCTGGTAAAGGTGCTTTTGGATAAGTTTGTGGTTCACCATTCTTTTTACATAATTTTTGACCAAGTTTAACAGCACCTCCTGGACAATATTCAACGCACAATCCACAAGCAACACACTTTGTTGGATCAACTTTAGCAGTATAAGCACTTCTTGAAAGATTTGGTGTATTAAAGAGCATACTTGTTCTTAATGCGTTACAAATTTTGACGTCGCAATTACAAATATCGAAAATTTTATCTGAGCCATCTATATTAGTGATTTGATGAACGAAGCCATTTTCCTCTGAACGTTTAAGAATCCTTAAAGCTTCTTCTTCGGTTATATAGTGTGAACGACCAGTTTCTACACAATAATCAGCCATATCACCAACTTGAATACACCAGTCATCACCATTATCTGCACAACCTTCGCCTAATTTAGCTCTTGATAATCTACAAGAACAAGTTCCAGCACTAAGATGACCATTATATTTTTTTAGCCAATATGAAATTTTTTCTATTTTTTCAGCACCATTATTAAATTCTACTTCTTTTTCAACAGGAATAACATGCATACCAATGCCATCGCCACCTGGAGGTACCATTTGAGTAATCCCAGCTAGAGGAATAAATGTCATTCTTTCAAAGAATGAAGCAACTGGTGGTTTATCATCAATTTGTTTATATGTTGAGTTGAATAATTCAGCAGAACCAGGGACAAAGAACGATATTTTATAACGTTTTTCTCTTGGAGCATTTTTAATTGGCCCATCATCATCGTAACGATCACCATAATCGTATTCAATGATTCCTTTAACAGCCATAGTATCAAACATTTTTTGAAGTTTAGATGGCTCTATATCTGGATTCATTTTAATGAGTTGAGGCATTGTGTAAAACTTTCTAAGTTTCATCTTATTTAAAACAACAGCCTCTTCATGACTGACAACTTCCTTTAAGCCCCAGTATTCAGGATCATTACTTGTAACACCTTTGAGTTTATGGGCAACAACATCTGTAATTTTTCTACCAAGTTTTAAAATTTCCTCATCAGGATTTTTTTCACCTTGATATTTTGAAATAACATTTTTGTTTTTGTTTTGTTCTGGCATAATTATTTTCCTTTCCAAGTATTAACTTCGTTTTTAATATATTTGGCCAAATCATCTAATCCTTCTTCAGTTTTTGCAGAAATTTTAATTATTTTACAATTTTTATTTCGCATTCTAATCCATTCTTCACATTTTTTAAAATCGAAATCAAAGTAATCCTTAACATCAATTTTATTAATAATTACAAGATCCACTTTTTCAAACATAAGTGGATATTTTAATGGTTTATCATCGCCTTCTGGTACTGAAAGTATAACAGCGCTTTTTGATGCTCCTGTATCGAATTCAGCAGGGCAAACTAGATTTCCAACATTTTCTAAGAAAATTAGGTCAAAATCTTTTAAATTTTCTAAATTATCTAATCCTTGCTTTGTCATACCAGCATCAAGATGACACATTCCACCTGTATGAAGTTGAATAGCGCTAACGCCAGTATTTTTGATAATATCGCTTGTATCTATATCACCATCAATGTCAGCTTCCATAACGCCTATCTTAAAATCGTTTTTAATTCTATTAATTAATTTTGTTAAGGTTGTTGTTTTTCCACTTCCTGGACTTGACATCAAATTAAGTAAAAAAACTTTGTTTTCCTTTAATTTTTGTCTCAATTCATTAGCTTTCTTATCGTTATTTTTGAAAACGCTTTCCTTAAGTTCAATTATTCGTACTTTGTCTTCCATAATAACTCCTATTTTTTCAAATAAATTATATAAAAATGTTGCGTTTCAATCTATAAAAATCAGTAAAAAAATACCTAATTATTTAATCAAATAAATAATGCGTGTGCAAAAACAACTTATTTTTATCTAGACATTAAATTGTGATAGACTATTTAAATTGGAAAGGTAAGAATTTTATGAAAAAGATTGTTAATAATTTATTAGATTTTTTAAATCATAATCATAGTGAATTTAATGCGGCCAATAATATAAGAGAAATATTAAAATCAAATGGCTTTATTGAACTAAATGAAAAAGAAGATTTTAAAGTTAAAAAAGGTGCAAATTATTTTATCGTTAGAAACGATAGTAGTGTAATTGCCTTTAAAATACCAAAGAAATTAAATGATTTTCGTTATGCAATTACCGCATCACATCTAGATTCTCCATGTTTAAAACTTAAAATGGAAAATGATATTGTCTCAAACAATTATCATAAATTAAATGTTGAAAAATATGGCGGATTAATTTTATCAACATGGTTAGATAGGCCTCTTTCATTAGCTGGCAGAATTATTGTAAAAGATGGAAATAAACTTAAAACGCAATTTATAGATATTGAAAAACCGTTGATGATTATTCCTAATGTTTGCATTCATTTTAATCGAAATATAAATGATGGTTTTTCGTATAATCCAGAAATTGATTTGAAACCAATTTTATCACTTGGCAACAACGAAAGTTCATTAATGGATTTCTTAAGTGAATACATTAACGTTAAAAAAGAAGATATTATCACATATGAATTAAATACCTATAATTTCACAAAAAGTTACGTTGGAGGACAACATGATGAATTTATAATGTCTCCAAGAATAGATAATTTAGAAAGTGTTTATTTAAGCTTAATGGCGTTTATTGAAAGCGATAATAAAGATGTTTCCGTCTTTGTCGCATTTAACAATGAAGAAATTGGCAGCGAGACGTATAGTGGTGCAGATTGCGATTTGTTAAAAAATACATTAAAACGTATATCAAATTCACTAGGTTATAACGAAAATGAATATTTTAGTTCAATTGCAAATTCGTTTATGCTTTCTATCGATAATGGTCATGCAACTCATCCAAACCATCCTGAATTAAGCGATTCAAATAATCCTGTTTTCTTGAATAAAGGACCAATAATAAAATTTAATAGTAACATGGCTTATATGTCAGATGGAGCAACATCCGCAGAAATAATAAATCTTTGTAAAAACAATAATATTCCCTATCAAATTTTTTATAACAAAAGTGATGTAAGAGGCGGATCTACTTTGGGCACATTAAGTACATCACAATTAGGAATTAGAACTTGTGATATTGGCTGTGCACAACTTTCAATGCATTCAAGTTATGAAACGGCAGGATCTGAAGATGTTGAATATATGTTCGATTTAATTAAAGCTTTTTATAACTCAAAATTATAAAGCGTATAGAAATATATATAAAATTTTTAAAAAGTTCATAAATGAACCCATAAAATAATGTTTTATAAATTACAAATTTATAAGTGTTCATTTATGAACATAGAGTTTTTTTCATGAAATTTAATTCATGAAAAAAACTATAAATGCAAAAAAAAGCACTTTTGCTAAAAGGTAAAAGTGCTTTTTATATGTTTTTAAGGATAATTATTTTAATGCTTCGTAAACAGCAACTGAGCAAGCAACACTAGCGCCAACCATTGGGTTATTTCCCATGCCAATTAAGCCCATCATTTCAACGTGTGCAGGAACACTTGAACTTCCAGCAAATTGGGCATCAGCATGCATACGACCCATATTATCAGTTAAACCATAACTTGATGGACCAGCTGCCATGTTGTCTGGGTGTAATGTACGACCAGTTCCGCCACCACTTGCAACACTGAAATACTTCTTACCATGATTCCAGCACCAGTTTTTATATTGTCCAGCAACAATATGTTGGAAACGGGTTGGGTTTGTTGAGTTTCCAGTAATTGAAACGTCAACACTTTCATGTTTCATAATTTCAACACCTTCTGTTGCATCGTCAGAACCATAGCAACGAATGTTTCCACGATCTCCATCACTGAATCTTGTTTCATCAATTACTTTAAGTGTATTGGTGTGTCTATCGAGTTCAGTACGAACATATGTAAAACCATTTATACGACTAATAACATATGCTGCATTCTTACCTAAACCATTTAAGATAACATTAATTGGATTCTTTCTAACTTTGTTAGCATTTAAGGCGATACCAATTGCACCTTCAGCGGCTGCAAATGATTCGTGACCCGCTAAGAAACAGAAACATTTTGTTTTTTCATCAAGAAGCATGCTAGCAAGATTTCCGTGTCCTAAACCAACTTCACGAATATTAGCAACACTACCTGGAACTGTAAAAGCTTGTAAGCCTTCGCCAATACAGACAGCAATTTTTTCAGCCTCTTTAATATTACGTTTAATAGCGATAGCACAACCTAATGTATATGCCCAAACAGCATTATCAAAGCAAATTGGTTGAACGCCTTTAACTATTTTTTCAACATCAACACCTTTTTCAAGGCACATTGCTCTACATTCTTCTAAATCTTTAATCCCATTAGCTTTTAAACATGCATCGATGGAATCTTTTCTACGTTCATAATTTTCAAATGTAACCATGATAATTATTCCTTTCTTGGATCGATAGTTTTGACTGCGTCTTTATATCTTCCATAGGTTCCAATAGCTTTTTCATAAGCTTCTTTTGGATCAACGCCTTCTCTAATGGCTTTCATCATTTTGCCTAAATTAACAAATTGGTAACCAATAACTTCATCATTTTTATCAAGGCCAAGGTGTAAAACATAACCATCAGTCATTTCAAGATAACGTGGGCCTTTTGCTTTACTTGCAAACATTGTTCCGATTTGTGATCTTAAGTTTTTTCCTAAGTCATCTAGTGATGAACCAACAGGTAAACCATTTTCACTAAAAGCAGTTTGGGTTCTACCATACATAAATTGTTTAAAGATTTCTCTCATAGCAACGTTGATAGCATCGCAAACAAGATCGCTATTAACAGCTTCAAGTAAAGTTTTTCCTTGTAAAACTTCAACAGCCATAGCAGCACTATGGGTCATTCCTGAACAACCAATAGTTTCAACTAAGGCTTCTTCAATAATTCCATCTTTGACATTAAGGGTGAGCTTTGCACAACCTTGTTGTGGAGCACACCAACCAATACCATGACTTAAACCAGAGATATCTTTAATCTCTTTAACTTTAACCCATTTTCCTTCTTCTGGGAGTGGGCTAACGCCAGCATCACATCCGTTTTTAACTGTACACATGTGTTTTATTTCAGCTGAGTATTCCATGAGTAAGACTCCTTTCATAAATAAAATAATTTCCTCAATAGAAATCTCAAATATTATAACATTATAAAATGGTCTTTTTAGTATGAAATTATAAAAAATAGCAGATTTATTTATGTTTTAAAATTCAATCATTTTTTCTACGTTAAATTTACCATCTTCATAATTTAAGACGATTGTTGAATAATTATGAAAATAATTGGCTTCACGTATTTTTTTATATTCATCATAAGCATAATATTGAAGAAAATTTAGGATAGCACAACAGCTAGAAATGCATAAAATTTGTTTATTTTTATCGTTTCTAATTAATGAAAGTAAGCAATTATAAATTCTATTTGCGCATTGTTTTGGTGTTTCTCCATTGTATGCATCAAACGAACCTTTTGTATCAAAGATTTTTTCAAAAGAAAGACGCTGGTGAGTCTTTTCTAAATCGCCAAATTTCATTTCTCTTAAATCTCGAACTTTATTTACTTTGTATTTGTTTTTTGTAACTAATTTTGCTGTTTTTGTTGCACGCATTGTATCGCTTGCATAAACATTATCAAATTTAATATTGTTGGCTTTTAAATAATTAGAAATTTTTATCCCTTTTATTCTTGCTTTAATTGTTAATGGACTATCAGAACCATAGCCTTGCACAATCTTTAAAATATTAAACAAAGTTCTTCCATGTCGCATTAAATAAATGGTCTTTTTCATAGTTAGAATTATAAAGCAAAAATTGACAAAATGTATAGAATTACCTATCACGTATCAAAAATAGATAATATTAATAGTAAAAATTATAAAAAATATAAAAATAAAATGGACAAAAATGTTAATTTCAGTAAAAATTAATTAGAAGATTTTTAAATTTGGGGAGTTAAAAATGAACAAAAATATCGCACTACTTTACATGCTCGAAACACTCAGCAAAAAGGGATGGTTAGGGAAAAAAGATGTTACAGAGAAGTTACAACTTACAGATGTTTCTTTTTATCGTTATTTAAGAAGTCTTCGTAATTATCTTAAATATGTTGATGATGGTCGTGTACTTAATTACGATAGAAACAGTAACATTTACATGCTAGTTAATAAAGTTATTGAAAATTAATTTTAAAATTTTTGATAATTTTTCAAAATTCCTGCCATATTACTAGTATGGGGGAATTTTTGTGTATTTAGATGTAAAATTTAAATGGAAGTTACGAACAATACAGGAAATTTGTTTTAATTCATTTTATAGAACAAAAAAAGAACTTTTTGAAATTTTTACAAATCATAACTTTAATTTTTATAATGTAGACTTAAACCTTATTGCTAGGCTTACGTTTTATGTGATTTTGTCATCTTTTTATTTTGCACTTAATTTTTTAAACGAAGATTTTAAATATTACTTTATGACTGATTCATTAAATAATTATTATGCGCATTATGAAAAAAATAATATAGATAATCCCCAATTTAAAATAGAATGTTCATCTATTATAAATGATTTTTGCGTTATTTTTTGTTTACCTAAAGGTTATTCAATAAAAGAACAACCATTGTTTTTTAATATTAATGTCGTAAACAAAAGATACAAAGAGAAAAGCTATACAAACATGTTTTTGTTTTATATAAAAACAATTTTAACAATTATTGATGGTTTTCAATTAAAAGGATTTACGTTTGAAATGATCAATGATATTGAAATAAAATTTGCTCCTGAAACGGAACTTTGTATTATTATTCAAGAAATTTATTATCTACTAATAAAATTATTTGCCGATTTTGCCGAAGTAAAATCGGCAATTATCAAAATAAAAAGGTATAAACACAACAAAAATAGTTTAGATAGTGGTGAAAAAATAGATATTTTTAAAGATAGAAATTAATCTTTTAGTATAATAATTTAGAAAGGAAAATAATCTTAAACAAATTTAGTTGAAATTATTAACCAAAAAGGTTGACAAATCAATTTATTTGTTTTATTTTGTTTATAAGGATTTTTTATGTATACAGAGTTTGGAAAAGTACTTCGACATATTAGGCTAGATAACTTTGAAAATATGAAGGATATGGCTGAAAAATTAAATGTTAGCACATCTTTTCTTAGTGCTGTTGAAGTTGGGAAGAAAAATATTCCATCAAAATGGGTTGATGAAATATCTAAAATTTATAAGTTAGATGATGAAAAGAAAAAAGAACTTTTAAATGCTTATGATATTACACAACAAAAAGTTTCTTTGAACCTTGAAACAATGGATGAGAAACAGCAAAATGTTTCTTTGATGTTTGCTAGATCTATTAAAAACATTGATCCTAATACACTTGATAAGCTAAAAAAGTTGTTAGAGGAAGAGGAGAAAAAATAAAGTGCTATATTATTTCTGCGCTCCTACAAATACGCATCAATTAAAAGTGTATGCAGATAATATAAGAAAAATGTTTGAATGTAAAACATTAAAATTTCCGGTAGTTGATGTTTTAGAATTTATGCAAGATAATGAAAAATTTTTAGGATTTGAGTATCAAATATTGGATGATGATAGCGCATTATTTAATGAAGGAGAATTAGCAAAATACGACTTTGAATCAAATACATTATTTATTAAGGAATCTCAGTTCGATGGCGCCTGTTGTGACGATCCTAGATGTAGATTTACTTTAACTCATGAATTATGCCATTTCTTTTTAATGACAGTAACTGGCAGGCATCCTAAAGAATCAGAAGAGAAGCCACAAGCATTTAAAGATCCTGAATGGCAAGCTAACGCATTAGCAGGGTATATTCTAGTTCCGCCAAAAGAAACTAGCAAAATGACTGTTAATGAAATTATTGAAAATTGTTGTGTTTCACCGGAATGTGCAACATATGCAGCATTAAAAAGAATTAAAGAACTTAAGAAAAACGAAAGGAACTAATATGAATATTAACAATAAAATTAAAGTCAATAGTTTAACCGAAATTGAATTACTAGAAGACGCTAAAAAAGGCGATATTATAGACTTGGCAACTTTAAATCAAGTTGATATTTCATTTTTAGAAAAAATAATTAACGAAAAGAAAAATATTGAATATCAGTCAATGCTGAAAAAAGAATTAGAATTAAAAGAAAGTGCACATGTTTTAGAAATTCAACAATTGAAAATTCAAATTGAAAAAGAAAATGAAGATAGCAAAGAAAAATTATTAGAAGAAATTAATTCTTTGAATGTTGAAATAGAAAAAATGAAAAGCAAAAAAGATGGCGAAATTCATCTCGCTGAAGAAAAAATTAAAAATTCATATGAAAAACAAATCCTTTCATTAGAAAATGAAAAGCACTCTTTAGCTAGCAAATATGAATTAGAAAAGGAAAAAGAAATTAATAATCTAACGAATTCAAAGAATGAAGAAATTAATAAATTAAAATTAGAACTCAAAGGAATTGATATAAAAGTTAACGAAGCTGTTTTAAATAAAGAAAAAGAACTAAATGAAAAAATCAAAGATTTAGAAAATAAAAATTATCAATTAACTTTTAACAAGTCTATGACTGGGGTTAAAGATTTAGGTGAGAATCTTGAGCAATGGTGCGACAACCAATATCATGAATTTTCACTTTATGGTTTTGAAAACTGTGAATGGATAAAAGATAATAAATCTATTGAAGATGAACTTGATCCTAAGAAAACCAAAGGTGACTTTATTTTTAAAGTCTATGCCGATAATAGCAAAAAAGAAGATACTCTTTTATCTTCAGTTTTGTTAGATATGAAGGACAAAAATCCTAATAGCGTTTCTAAAAATAAGAACAGCGATCATTACAAAAAATTAGATTCTGATAGAAGAAAAAAAGGTTGCGAATATGCAGTTTTAGTTAGCAATCTTGAAAGAGATAGAGCTGTTAATGATGCTCCAGTTATTAAAGTTGCTGAGTATGAAAAAATGTATGTCGTAAGACCTGAATACTTTATGGTTTTTCTAAGTTTACTCGCATCTTTAGCTGTTAAATTTTCTAGTTACATGACTGCTGAAAAGAAAGATATTTTAAATAGAGATGAGGCAATTAAAATGTTTGAAGATTTTAAAGACGATGTTCTTGTTAAATCGTTTGTTTCTCTAAATAAATCAATTGAAGAAATGTTAAAGAAAGCACAAATTATTCAAAATTCTGCAGAAGATATTATTGATGAATGTAGAAAATTACAAGATAGAACCCTTGAAAAATTGAAGAGCAAAATAGAGAAATTTAACATTTTAAAAGCGGTTGAATCTTTAGATTAAGTCGTTTAAGTTTAACCTTAATGTTTAAGGTTACAACTAAGAACCATCATGAATTAGGGGATTAGGGGCTTGATGGTTCTTAGTTGTAAATATCTAAAGATAGTAGATATTGGACAATTGTTTATTATTAGTTTTAATTTTTTTCATAAAACATTTAATTAGAAAAATATTTGTTTATAAT
>CAZSMV010000028.1:0-12275 GCA_964608215.1 uncultured Staphylococcaceae bacterium | reverse complement strand
ATTTATTAACGAAACTTAAACCTTTTCCAAGTAAATCTGTTGCTTTATCTGTGTAGGTTCCTCCTTTAGTAATTATGTCGTTTATTTTATCTTTGTATTGTCCTCCGAACTTTTCATTTAATGTATTCGCTGTATCTTTTATTTTATCTTTATTATTAGAAAGCCAATCGTAAGCTTTTGTTGCAAAATTCTTTATTCCAGAACCAATTCTACTAAATACACCTTTAACTTTATTCCACAAACCCATTTTAAAAGAAAATTAAAATAAAATTTCAAAAAATAAATTTCAAAATTTCAAATTTTTTATTTTATGCTTCAGATACAAACGGAGACGCCCAAGACAAACGACCATCATAACATTTTCCACGATTCTTGTCATATGTTAAAGCTATACAGCAATCACAAAAAGCAGTATATCCAGTTGTTATTGTTGAAATGTTTAAACTTCCTTTGCTCTTATGGTTAATTAATAAAGGAAATGTTGTTACTTGTAGACTTCCGTTTGTATCACAAGCAGATGTGCTATTTAATCTAATAACAGCTGTTCTATTTGAATTTTCTAAAGTACAAAATCCAGAATGGAAAGCGTCTGGTAAATTTGTTGAAAATACTAGCATAAAAGTATTTGGGTTACTTAAATGTGAAATGTTTAGAGCATGGTCTATTGAGCCGTCAGCAAATAAATTTGTTAATGAATCGCTTAAATAATTACTGTCTCCAGTATCATTAAAAGCACTTAAACTTGTTACAAAATCTTGGTTAATTTCTTCATGGTCTGTGTCTATAATTGCTTGTGTACAATCTACTACACATTTGTCGTTTACATATTCATATGGTAAAGCGTTTACTGGTCTTCCATCTATTAACAATTGAATATGTTGTAAAAATTCATTTGTGAAACATGTAGCTTGGTTCTGTGGATGTGTCCAAGTAGCAACAAAATTAATATTATAACCACCTATTGAAGCAGTTTGTGTTGAAACCCAAGAATTATAAATGTTTGAATCATTAAAGGTTCCAGTAATAAAAGTTTGTGTCGGGATAATAATTGCTTCATTACTAGCAAAGAATTCTGTTAATCTATTATATTCAGATTCTGAAATGTCGAAACATGTTTGAACAATTTCTGCAACTCCACCACTAAATGACATAAACGGATTATTATTAAATTCAATTTTGAAATTAGTAGCTAAAGCATTTGAATAAGAAGTCGTGTCATATCCATAAATTGGTATTACTGTTTTTGCTATTGTTCCTGTTTCTAATATTGAAGCTAATGGATAAAATTGATAATATGAATTCATACAAGGTTGTGTCAAAACAGTTCCAGCAGTAGCCTTAACAGCATTAAAATAATTATAATCTGGGCAAAAGAACATTGCTTCTTGAATTCTTTGTATCCACACTTTCAATTGTAAATTTCCAAAATGTGGTGTTGTGAAATGTAAATTAGAAATTATTGGAGATAATCTATTTATGTCGACTGTTAGTTTAAAATGAATTGTTATGTCTATTCCTGCTGCAAGATTAGTTCCAGTATCTTTAAGAATTATTCTTTTCATTGGACTTGTCCTTTTGTTTATTAATTTATCAATTGAGGAATATTGTGTATTTCCTCTAATTTCTGTTTCTGGCAATGAATTATAAGATACAACACTTTCTTCTCTTTGGTAGTTTGTGTTATAAATTACAGAATTTTCTATTAAAATTTGGATTTGGTTAAAGATACTGGCAGTATCTCTAAAACCAATATAAAATGGAATTATGTGTGTGTTTGCTGCTGTTAATCCTGTTACTGTAATCTTAAAATTGTTATCAAATTCAAGATTTAAATAAGTTTTATCTAAACAACAATTTTTAATTATTGGACTAATTGGGAAAGTTGTATAGCATGAACCACCAGCAGATCCCTTCATTTGAATAATTTGTGCTGGATTATTATTTATTCCACTCACTACTGCTTGTGTGATTGATTCAGGTATTACACCAGATTTTGCTGATTCGAGTTGTTCGAGAATTTCATCGACGACGACAAACTTTTGCATTTCTAAAGCGAAAAAGTCGAAAAATGTGAAAATTTAAAAATATAAAAAAATTTTTTTTAAAAATGGGTTTTTGGAATAAAGTTAAAGGTGTGTTTAGTAGAATTGGTTCTGGAATAAAGAATGTAGCAACTAAAACTTATAATACAGTTAAAGGTATTGCTGGAAAATTTGCTCCAATTATTGGTGCTGGTGTTTCTACAGCATTGACAGGAGATCCAATGTCAGGATATAAAGCTGGACAAACTGTTCAAAATGTAGCTAATATGTTACCTAGAGCACCAGATTAAAAAATTTTCAAAAATAAATTTATGGATGTTTTAACAATGCTGGATTAAATCCATTATTTAATAAACTAATTATTTTTTGTTTATTAATATGGTTATAAGCTGGATTTGATAAATAATCTCTTTTCATATTTTCTAATTTTGTTGTTTCATAAACATATCGTTTTGCTTTATTAATTTCATTTTCTATATTGTCGTCGATTAATCCTTGTTGTTTCATAGTTTGGATTTGTTCATTTGATAAATTACTATAATTATTTAATTTTTTAAGATTTTGTTCTAATGCTATTTCTTTAAATCTTTTAATTACTATTTCTATTGGTTTCTTGTTAAATATAATTTCTTTTTCTGGTTCAGTATAGTTTTTATTTATGAAATCTATAATTTCACTTTCTGGCTTATTGTAATAATGTAATGAATATAAAGTATCAAAAAGTTCATTTTCTTTAGGAAGTTTTTTAATTTTTTCTTTTATTGTTTTTATTTTTGCTGGTGTTGTTATTATTACTTTTGCTGGTGTTTCCGTACTAATCTTTTTCATTGGTTTGCTAATTGTTTCCTCTGTTTCAATTGTGGGCTTTAAGCTAACTGTATCGACAATTTCTTCATTATTTTCCAAATCTTTAGCTTTTTTAATTATTTCATTTGCTAAATTTTTATTATATCCAGAAACTGTTAGAATTTTCTTTTTTGGAATTTCAGTTGTTTTTGGAATTTCAGTTGTTTTTGGAATTTCTTTTTTAGAAGATTCTTCTTTAGTTTTGTCTTTAGACAAAGCTTTAGTTTCTTCTTCTTCTTCTTTAGAAGTTTCTTCTTCTTTAGAAGCCTCTTTAGTCTCTTCTTTAGAAGCCTCTTCTTCATTATTATCTAAATCATGTATTGCTTTATTTATTTTTTCATTAATTTCATTTTTGTTAGCTGTAAGCATTCTTTCAATAGAATTTCTAGAAAATGGTTTTCCTTTTGCGTTTAAAAGATATTTTTGAATTATTTCTGCAAAAGGTGTTAAATTTCCATTTTTTGTTATCTTTCTTGTTGTAATATTTTTTTCGATTATCTCTTTAGCTATATTTGTTACAATCTCCGGTGTTAAATTTATCTTTTTTGTCATTTCATAAAAATTAATTTTTTGGAATTTATATTCCAAAAATGTTAAGAAAAGCAATAAATAAACAAATACAAAAACAAGAAAAAAATAAATATGCTAATATTAATAATATTAAAATTAATAATGAAGATACACATATTCCAATTAATTTACCAACAGCAATAATTGCTGACAAAGGATCAGGAAAAACTACATTACTAAAAACAATAATGGATGAATCTTTTAAAAATAAACAATTTGACCATATTTATTTCATATTTTCTTCTTTAACTTGGGACGAAGAACTTCCTTCTTATATTATTAAAATAAATGTAGACATTTCAGAAAGTTTCTTATCTAAATACTTTTTCATTAAATCTTTATTTATTTCATACAGTAATTTTATTGAAAAATTGAATAATTTAGACAATTCAAAATTAAATTTTATTCAATCTTTAAATAAATTTTTAGAATCTTGTGACAATAATATTTCTAAAGAATTCAATAGCGAAATTAGTTTTTTAACAGATTACACAACACATTTTAAAAAAGAAGATTTGAAAAAAGTTGAAAAAATAAATAAAATTGAACAAATAATTAATTTAATAATTGATTCAGCTAATAAATTCATAAATATGTATTCAAAAGATTTTTATATTAATAACATTAAAGTTGATAAAATTAATAAAAACGATAGAGATCTCATTGTAATAGATGACATTGCTATAGCTTCAAAAATATTATTTAAACAAATGAAAGATTCAACATTATACCAATATTTAACATTAACTCGACACATGAGATTGTGCATTTTATTTTCAGGACAACAAGTTGATCAAATTCCAAAATTCATTCGTAGAGAAATAATGTGTTGGATATTTAACAAAAATACACAAATAGATCTTTTAGAAGGTGTACTTAATAAAAATGTTATTAATAAAATTAATGAAAATAAAAATAAATTGTTAAGATTTGAATTTTTATTGTATAATTGTGTTGAAGATTATTATTATAAAATTTGAATTTTTTATTTTTGAAATGCTTAACATTGACAATCTTCTTAATACAAACGAAAATGAACAAAATGAAACAACTGAAAATGCTCTAACAGTTTCACAAACATATGACTTATTGAACGAAAATGTGAACGTTTCTTGGAATGATTCAATTATTAAATTAAGAAGTCCATATGCTTTAAATTCTATTTCTTCTATTTCTTTTAGAAGTTTCATAGGAGAACTTTTACCATATACAACTTTGGAATTACCAAAAATAGAATTTGGAATTAAAGCTATCGTTTCAAAATCTTTAAATTTTCCAATATATGCTTTAGGTGAAACCAATAATTTTATTAAATCTTTTATTAATATAATGAATCAATTTTCTAATTCAACAGAAAACATTATTTATCAAGATAATAAAATTTTTACATATGATTCATCTAGTGAATTTCAAATTAATTATAATATTAAAGAAATAATTAATTTTTTAAATGAAGTTTTTAAAAGTTGGGTTTTAAGTTATGGAATTAAGTATTTTCTAGGTGGAGATTATAATTTTAATTTATTGGATTATTCGGAATTTTTCACTTATTCTCCTTTTAGATATTCAGTTGGTAAATTAAGTTTTTTAAATAATGGAATTGTAAGATTTCCTTATTTCGATAGTTCAAACAATTTAGATTATAACATTTTAGATATTTCAGATTTTATATCAGGATACACTCCGACATTTTGTTCAACAAGTCTTAATAATAATTTAAGATTATTTCATTTAGATAAGGGAGACAATTTACAATTTGTTACACTTGTTTTTTATTCTGATGTATTAATAACTAGATTATCTTCATATTACACTGATTGTGAATTGTGGACGAATGAAATAAAAACATGCTCTCATGCATTTGTCAAAACAGCAAGTAATGAATATTTAATTATTATGCCTGACTTTGATAATCCTTCAATTAGAATAATAAAAAACGAAAATTCTTATAATATATCGTCTGGATATGAAGAATATAATTATTATTTAATTCTTGGTGCTACTTATGAATCAGATATGAGGATTTTTATTACATTCCTTGGATATAATAATTACGCTGAAGTATATTTCGAACAAGGTTACATTTCACTTTCTTCTGGTTATTCTTATACATCGAACCATGAAAGAAGATTAATAACAGAGGAAGAATATAATTATTTTAAAGCTTGTAATGTTTCTAATTTATCAATGGGGTTAACTTGGAACAATCCTCATTCTTCCATTTATACGCATGAAATGAATTTGTGTAACACATTTCGGACAATTATAGATGAAAGGAATTCCAAATGTAAAATTTTATTTTGTGAATTCTTAGATGACTCAAACGATGAAACTTATTTCATTACTAACAAGCAACCTTTTAATATTTCACATGAAAGAGTAATCAGAAAAACATCTAAATCACAAATGAAAACCGAATCAGAACTTTACAACGCTTACACTTTTGGAATTTGGAATTATTTACATCTTGGAGAAACAATAAACTTAGATAATTCATCTAATTCAGTTTTAAAAATAATTTCAACAAATTCAGATTATATTCCATCATTTTATTTAGATGGGAAAGTAATAAATTACACTTCGAAAAAATATTTAAATAATTTTTCAAGTTATTATGTAAAAGATGAAAATAAAACATTTCCAGCAAATCTTTTAAATGATTCAATGACAATAGAAAATGAAGAATATTTTTCAATTAATACTGAATCTGGAATTTTTAATTATCCAATTATTTATTTTGATGAAACCAATTATATTTCATTTATTCCATTCATTAAAACAAATCCTTTTTATTTTAATGTTGAATTTAAACCAGGAGATTTACAAATAAAATCTTTTTCAATGTTTACTAATGAAGGAAATATTAAATTACTTGAATTAAATAAACATATTTTCGACACAATAGAATCTCTTATATTATTAAAATATGAAACAAACGATTTAAAGTTTAGATGTATGAATTTTCCAAATAATGACAACATTGTCTTTTCAATGAATGAAGTAGCAAATGTAAATTTCAAATCTTTTAATATAAACGGAACAGGAATTGAATTAATTTGTTCAATAATAGATAACGAAAATAATAATTTAGACAAAGATACATTAAAAAGATTATATGGAAAACTTGTTGTAAATATAGATTTCAAAAATTAATTTTCAAAAATAAATTAATTTTCAGATTCATCTGAAGCAAATTCTTCTGAAGTATCAGATTCTTCTGATTCATTTAATAATCTTCCAAATTCTATAGATTTTTTAATTATTTTGAACATTTTTTTAGAAATTCTGTATTGTGGAAAATTATTTTTGAAATTTTCAAAATTTCTCGAATAATTAACTTTATAAATTAAATCTTTAATTTTTATTTTTGGAATGTATTTAATAAAAATCCTTTTTCCTAATTTATTAAAATATTGATACACTTTAGACATTTTAGAAAATTCAAATTTGAAATTTTGAAAACTGAAAAATTTAAAAATCGATTTTTTAATTTTTTGAATTTTATTTTTTATTTTTTATTTTCCTAGAAAGTAAGATGTCGCAAAACTCGAAATCGTCAAATTCTGTAAAATGTGCTTTTCCAAATGATTACCAAATTATTAAATCAATCTTTGAAAAATATGAAATTAATAAATTCAAAATTTTCATACAGAAGGATTTGGTGAAACAATCAAAGTCAACTGAAGAAATTAATAAGAATGGATATTATACAAAAATAATAGGAATATCATACAAAATTGAAGAAGAAGAATATTTCGAAAAAATACAAGATTTAGTCAATTTTGATATTCCTACTTTGTTTATTCTTGGACTTCCTAAAATTTCAAATTATCTTCGAAATCTTTTAACAGTTGACTATTATGTGTGTGCATTAAATGTTGTTGTTGCTGTAAATTCTGAAAATAAGTTAACGTATAAATTTGATTTCAGATATTATAATGAAAACTTTAGAAGATTCGTTTCTCGTAGATTATTTGAAAAAGAGGAAAATATTAAAATTTTAGTTGATGCCATGAAAGAGTACCAAGAAAAAGAAAAAGTAGAATATTTAGAAAAAGTTGAAAAATTTAAAGAATTTAATGAAAAAATTGAAAAATCGATTAATGAAAATCTTAAAATTGAAACAATTAATAAATTCACTTTAGATCTTAAAGATAAAAATATTTTGTTAAAGCCAATAGATAAAAAAACTTTATTTGATAAATTCGGAAATTCTATTCTTTATTATTTCAATGAAGTTTGTTATTGTGGAAAATCTGGATTTTCAAACGAATTAGAAAAATACAAAGCTATCATTGGAATACAAACAAAAGATAAAATTTATACTTTAAACGATATAATGACACAAAAAGATGATAAATTTATTATTCCATGTATTCAATTAAAAGAAAAACAAAAACTTATTTCATTCGAATATTTGATTAAAGTAGATGAATCAATTATTTTATCAAACTATTCTAAATTAGATAAAAATGAAAATGAAATTGATGAAGAATCTACAAAAATAATAAATGAAAAAATAAAAGAAAATTATGAAATTCAAGAATTAATTAATACATGTACTGAAAATTAAATTTTTATTTTTTGAATTTTTTGAAAATTTTATTTTTTGAATTTTTTGAAAATTTTATTTTTTGAAATTTTTATTTTTTTTTCTCCTCTAAAAAAATGAGTGTTGAGAATTATAAAGCCATTTTATTAAAGTTTTCATTAAGGGAAATTTACGATATAATTAAAAACCATTTCGACCCATATATTAAAACGAGACTAGAGAATCAAAGAGAAAACGAATTTAGAGAATTAGAGGAAATGTTTAATTTTGAAGAAGTTATTAATGACGACGATTTGATTAATTTATTTATGGATGAACTTTTTAAAATTTTTGAAAGAACAATTTTAATAAGACACCATGCGAGAATTTCTAGATTAAGAAGAGAAACATTAGAAGAATTAGAGAATAGAGAACCAGAATATACAAATTTAGAAAATTTTCAAATTGAACCAATCCCAATTAATCTTCAAACAATTAATATTCCACAAGTACAAATTTCAAAAATTTCTAATCAAATTCCTAAAGTTGTAATTCATGAAAATAAAAATAAAGAATTAATTCCACAAAGTACAAACGTTTTTGAAAATATTAAATTCCAATCAGTTAACGAAAACAAAGAAATTTCAAAAGAAATAAATGTTCCACATAACGATTTTGAAAAATTAGACGATTTCATTAAAAATTTTAGTGAATATACTTTGGAATTAATTAATTCATATCCATATGTTGCTATTAAATTAATTTTAGATGATGGAACTAAAAAATATATTTTAATGAACACCTTGTCAGGATATAAATTTTTCCAACAAATCCTTAAAGATAAATTTAATATCGAAACACCAGCGCCAGAAGATGAATTTGCAAGTAATAGTCCTGTTAGTATTCCAGAGATTGATTCAATTAAATCTATTCAATTCATTAAATATCAAAAAATTAGAGAAAATGGTCACCTTGAAGGAGGATTTTTCAAATATTCGTTAAGGTTTGAATGTTTAGAACAATTTTCAAAACATTTAGGAATTTATTACAATATTTCAAAAATTCCAGAAGTTCCGTGTTTAATTAATTCAATAAGGGAAATAAATGAAATAAATAAAGAAAATAAAAATATTTTAACAGAAGACGAAATTAATGAATTATATTTGTCAGCTTTTAAAAATTCTAATTATATAACAACAAAACATTTTATAAAGATAGCAAAAGAGTATAATATTACTTTTAAAATTCATTTTGTAAAATCTGGAAAAGAAGTAAAACTAATCGAAATAAACAAAAATAAAAATTCAAGATTCACTTATGAATTAATTCTCGCCGATAAACATATTATGCCTTTCATAAAAATAGAATGTTCTGGGATTTTTATAAATAATTTCTTAGATATTTTAGAATTTTCCCATAAGAATAATAAAGACATAAAAGAATTTTTCTTTACTTCTTCAATTTCAAAAAATAAATTCGGATTCATAACAAAAGTACAAGTTGACAAAGAAAAATGTAATTTAACTAATTCATTAAACTTTTTTCAACAATTAGAAAAACAAAAACTCCTTAAATTGATTGAAGTTGAAAATTTCAAATTTGATAAAAATATTGAAATAAGATTAAGAAACGAATGTGAAGAAAAAATAAACGATATTTACAAAAATCCTTCAATAACAAAAGAAAACACAAAACTATTAAAAGAAATAATAAAGAAAACACAAAATAAAATTAAATTTTTAATGTGTATTTATGCTGATATTGAATGTTGTTTTAAAGATAATGAACATATACCGTTTATGTTATGCTTTAATGTTGTTCAATATGATAATAATTTGTTTAGAACAATTAAAGTTTTCGAAGGAATGAGAATAATTATAAAAAATATTTTAATAAGTATTGAAGAAAATGAAAAAGAAAATATTAATGAAGAAGAATTTGATAAATTAATTAAAAAATATAATTTATTAGCTGAATTAACAAACAACAATAAAGAAATTAAAAAAGAACAATTCCCAACAAATGAAATAAAAGTAGAATTAGTAAAATATTTATCAAAATTATTTAACGAAAATACAACTTTTTATAAACAATTACTCGAAAAATATAATAATTCTAATAATTATAAAGTAATTGAATCAAGAACCCTTTATGGTTTTAATTGTTGTGAACATTTATTGGCAGCATATAATTTACATGTTTTAGAATTATCAGAAAAATTAGAAATTCCAAGACAACAAGTTGCTGACAGAACTTTATGTTATTTTCACAATTTAGGATATGATGGAAGATTCTTTTTAAAGTATAATGTTAATAATGTAATAAATAAAGGAAAAAGATTTATTTCTGAAACTGTAACATATAATGGAACACGGTACAAATTCAAAGATTCATATAGTCTTTTAACTATGAAACTTGAAAGATTCCCTACAACATTCCCTACAGCATTTAAAGGAGAACATATTCATAAAGAAGTATTCCCATATAAATATTATACATTTGATCGTGTGGAAAAAGCTATTAAAGCACACCTAATGTATGAATTAGATATTTTAAATAATAAACAAGTTAAAAGAACTGGAAACACTGGAAACATATTAGAAGCTTTAGAATATATACCAACAAAAGAAAAACAAAAAGAATTTATTGAAAATTTGAAAAATGTTTTTAACATTAAGACAATTGAGGAAGGTTTTGATTTAATAAGCTATTGTGAGTTTTATTGTCAACAAGATGTAAATATTTTAATGAAAGGATTTGAAGAATTTAGAAAAATTTGTTTAATTTATCCAATTAACATTGATGTGCATAAATGTTTGACAGCACCAAGCTTAGCAAATAAATATTTCACAGATAGAGTCTATTCAAAAATTCAAAATTATTATTATTTTAATGGTTCAATTCAAAATTATTTTATGAAAGCAATCTATGGTGGAAGATGTATGAGTAGAGACAATAAAATTTGGAATTTGAAAAATGTAAAATTAGACGACTTTGACGCTTGTTCTTTATATCCTTCAGCAATGGCAAGGATGTTTTTACCAACAGGGAAGCCAATAGATATTTACGAAACAAAAGATACATTAAAACTATTTACAAAAAACAAAATCTATAATAAAAATAATTTACCAAATTTACTAAAATACACAATGGATGTAAACCAAAAATATCCAAATAAAGAAAAATTTATTAGTTATTTCATAATAGAAATTCAAATTACAAAAATAGGAATAAAAAGACATTTTCCATTAATTGTCAAAAAAGATAAAAAAGGAAATAATTATGTTAATGAATGTGTTAATATGTTTATTGATACTATTATGCTAGAAGATTTAATTAAATTCCAAGACATTTCATTTAAAATTTTAAATGGATACTATTTCACAGGAATTAAAGATTTTAGAATTAGACACACAATAACAGAATTATACAATATGAGACTTGAATACAAGAAAACTAAAAATCCATTACAAGAAGTAATTAAATTAATAATGAATTCTTCGTACGGGAAAACAATACAAAAACCAATAGAAACAACTTATAAAGGGAAACCAAAAGAAAAATTAGACGAATATGTTCAAAAATCTTTTTATTCTTTAATTTCATTAACAGAATTTAATTTTAATAATGTTATTGAAAGAAGAATAGACGAAACTGGAAATTACAACATTCAACCAATAAGAAATGAATACAATACGGTATTAATTAAAGAATCTAAACCAACAGTGGATCAATTTAATAATTGTATTGCTGGAGTTATTATTTTGAGCATGTCTAAAAGAATAATGAATGAAGTAATGTGTTTAGCAGAAGACTTAGATATTAAAATTTATTATCAAGACACAGATAGTATGCATATCGAACACGATAAAATTAATTTATTAGCAGAAGAATACAAAAAACTTTATAACAGAGAACTAATTGGTAAAAATATGGGTCAATTTCATAACGATTTCGACGAATTACCAGACGGATATAGTACAGAATTAATAATTTTAGGAAAAAAGATGTATGTAGATAGATTAAAAGACGAAAAAGGAAATACAAGTGTACATTATAGAATGAAAGGAATACCACAAGATGTTGTAAAATTTTATTCAAAAGAACTTCATAAAGAAGAAACTAACGAAATAGAACAAATAATTAAGCTTTACGAAGATATTTATAACGGGACAATTATAAAAATGAACATTTGTATAAATAAAGAAATGTTTAATATGAATATGAACGGAACAATTACAAGCATGAAAGAATTTATTAGAGAAATTAAAAATACTGGTCTCGAA